>DASXUC010000017.1:0-45249 GCA_036505015.1 bacterium
GCCGGGTGAGCCCCGCCGATCGTGGCGGGGCGAGCCCGAGCGCTACGCTAAGGCCTCGGGGTCCCCGGAAATTTGCGCAGCGAATTTCTGGGGTGAGCAGGTGAGCCGCCCCGAGAGCGGAGCGGCCCTCCACCAGCCTGGCCGCAAACGAGCAGCGGTTCAAACTGACCCACTACCGGAAGCGGCAGGGGAGGATCGGCGGCCGGGTCGAATAGGTGTGCCGAAATCCGCAGGAGGGAGCATCGTGCCGGTACAGGCATACGTCCTGGTCCGGGTCATGCCGGGCCAGACCTCCGAGGCGCTCGATCGCATCCATCGGACGCAGGGCGTCAAGTCGGCGCATGCGGTGACGGGTCCCACGGACATCATCGCGTTCGTGGAAGCCGAGGACATGGACGCGCTGGGACGCATGATCGTCTCAAGCATTCAGCAGTCGCCGGGGGTGACGCGTACGACGACGTGCGTGGTCACCTCGGTGAGCGGTTAGCCCCGCACCAACGTGACGCGGGGCGTGATCCGACGTCGCAACACGTGGCTGTCACGTTGGTACGGGGTTAGCGCGGCGGACCGCCGCGGGGGGAGGCAATGCTCGATCAGATCACGCAGGTCACGATCCTGGTTGGTGATCTTCGCAAGGCGGTAAACTTCTATTCCTACGTGCTGGGCCTGCCGATCATCCTGCAGAACAACCAGGGGGCGGAGTTCCGTACGGACGGCGTTATCCTCGCCGTCAAGCCGCGCGAGTCCACCGGAGGAAGCGGGTCGACACAGGTCACGTTCCAGGTGTCGGATCTGGACGTCGCGTTCACCGACGCCAAAGGGCGCGGCGCGAAAGTCCTTGCGCCGCCGCGCACCGTCGAGGCCGGCCGGCTGGCGCGGCTGGCCGATCCGGAAGGCAACATCATCGAGTTGTTCGAACCCGAGGCCTGAGCAGGCCTTACTGCCTGGCGTGGACTGATTCAGGCAGGATCATCACCATCGCCAGCGCCGGCACCACCAGTCCGAGCACATACGTCATCGCGTTCTGCAGCCCCCACGCGTCGGCCATGGCCCCGACGCCGGTCAGCGCCAGCCCCGCGCTTCCCCACGCCAATCCCATCACGACGCTGCTGGCGACGCTGGCCCGGTGGGGCATGATCTGTTGCGCCATGACGATCGTCACTGCCGCGGTCAAGTAGTAGGAAATCCCTCCCGCCGCCAGCAGGGCATAGCCCCACGGCCCGCGGGTGTGCAGAAACGCGTACAGCAGCGGCGTGCCGATCACAAAGGAAAGCACGAGGACGAACCGCCGGCCCAGGCGGTCGGAAAGCGCGCCGCCCAGCAGCCCGCCGATGGCGCCGATACCGCCGAAGAAGAACACCGCCGCCCCGCCGGCCAGCAGCGATCCTCCTCGTTCGCGCAACAGCAGCGGGAGGAACGTGGTGAACGAGAGGATGATCACGCTGCGCAGCGCCACCAACAGCCACAGCAGCCCCAGCGGCCGCACGACGCGGCGGAGGTCGGCGCGCAGGCTCTGCGCCCGCACCGCGTGCGCGGTCGGCTGCGGCCGGACGGTCAGCCACAACGCGGTGCAGGCGGCCAGCCCGGGCAGCGCGGCGACCCACGTGGCGCCGAGGCCCAGCGGGCCCACGATCAGCGCAATCCACAGCGGGCCCAGCGCGAAGCCCAGTTCTCCTCCTGCCACGAACAGCGAGAGGCCGGTTCCCTTTCGCGGCCCGCTGGCATACCCCGCGGTCGACGCCCCCTGCGGGTGGAATGACGACGTGCCGACGCCGGCAACCAGCAGCAGCACAATGAGGATCTCGTACGACGGCGCAAGACCGATCAACCCCATCGCCATCACGGTCAGCGTGGGCCCCACCACGACGAAGGTCCTGCGCTGCATGCGATCGGCGAACACGCCGAAGATCGGCTGGGACACCGCCGACGACGCGTTGAGGATGGAGGCCAGCAGCCCGGCCAGCGTTAGCGACAGATTGAACCTGGCGACGACCAGCGGCAGCAGCGGCGCGAGGAAGGCATAGTGAATGTCGTTCAGAAAGTGCGCCGCGGTGGCCAGCGACAAGGTGCGGAGATCGAACCGGGGAGCCTGGTGGCCGGGTAGCCGGGTAGCCGCGACCGGCTCGCTTATCGACGAAACGCCGTCGCGGACGACGTCGGCATCGTCCCTGGACATGTGGGCTCCCTGGCTCCCCGGCTACCTGGCTCCCGATGTGAGGGCTTCAGCAAGCAGTTCCACCAGATGCAGCGCGCGCCGTCCCGTCCCGTGGGAGATCTGCTGGCGGCACGAGACGCCCATCGCCACGACGGCCACATCGTCTCTCTGGCGCCGGACCGCCGGCAGCAGGCGACGCTCTCCGATCGCCATGGAAATATCGTAGTGCTCCGCCTCGAAGCCGAATGCGCCCGCCATCCCGCAGCAGCCCGAGTCTACTTCCTCCACCGCAAACCCCGCCGCCTCCAGGAGCCCGCGGCTCGCCGCCGTCCCCGCCAGGGCCTTTTGATGGCAATGTCCGTGGAACAAGACGCGCCGGCCACGGCCCACACCCGCCAGGGGCAGCGCATGCCGCCGGTGCTGGGCCGCAAGAAATTCATCGATCAGCATCGTCTGTCGCGCGACGGCCTGCGCGTCGGCCCCCGCGACCAGATCGGGAATCTCGTCACGGAATGTGAGGATGCAGCTGGGTTCGCAGCCCACGATGGGGATACCCTGCTCCGCCAGCGGCCGCAGGGCCGTCAAATTTCTGCGGGCCGTCCTGGCCGCGGCCGACAGCAGCCCTTTGCTGATCATCGGTCGGCCGCAGCACCCGGCCTGCGCGAGCACCACGTCAAACCCCAACCGCTCCAGCACCTCGACCGCGGCCCGCCCAATCTCGGGATAGTTGTAGATCATAAACGTGTCCGCGAACAGCGCCACCTTCCCACGATCAGGGATCGCGGGATCGCGGGATCGCGGGATCGCGCTGCGAGCGCGAGCGTTCCACCATCGATAGAAGTTGACGCGCGCAAGTGGAGGCAGCGGCCGGCCACGGTGGATGCCTATGGCGCGGTGCAGGACCCACCGCGCGGGCGCGGTGTTTGCCAGGAACGACGCGACCGGCGCGAACGGCGAGCCGAGACGGCTCAGCGTCCTGACGTGCGCGAACAGCCGCGCGCGGAGCGGCAGGCCGTTGGCCGCGTGGTAGCGGGCCAGGAATTCGTACTTCAGTTTGGCCATGTCGACGTTGGCCGGGCACTCCCCTTTGCACCCCTTGCACTCCAGGCACAGGTCGAGGGCCTCGTGCAGTCGCCGCCCGGTCAGCTCGCGCGCGGGGAGCGTGCCGGACAGCACCGCGCGCAGCAGGTTGGCGCGGCCGCGCGTGGAGTGTTCTTCCTCGCGCGTCACCATGTACGACGGGCACATCGTGCCTTCGGTCGTCTTCCGGCAGGCACCCAAGCCGCTGCACAGTTCCACGGAGCGGGCGAACCCGCCATCGGCGGCCCAATCGAACTGCGTCGTGGGGGACAGCGTCCGGTAGGCCGGTCCGTAGCGCAGCGAGGCCTCGATCGGCGGGCCGTTGACGATCTTCCCGGGATTCATCAGCCCCGGCGGGTCGAAGGCGCGCTTGACCTGCACGAATGCGTCGTAGACACGCGGACCGAAGAAGCGTTCGATGAACCACGAGCGGGCCAATCCGTCGCCGTGCTCGCCGCTCATCGTGCCGCCGAACTCGATCACCAGGTCACCGATCGCCCCGGCGATGGTCTTCATCTTCTCGATGTCCTGCCGCTCCTTGAGGTTGATCAGCGGCCGCACGTGGATGACGCCGACGCTGGCGTGCGCATAGAATGCGGCGCGCACCCCATGGATCGCTAGCACCTCGCGGAACCTCCGGATGTAGCTCGCCAGGCGCTGCGGAGGCACCGCCGTGTCTTCGACGAACGTGATCGGCTTGCTGTCGCCCTTGATCCCCTGCAGCAGCCCTTGTCCGGCCTTGCGCACCTTCCAGATGTTGTCTTGATCGGCCGGCTCGACCGCCCGGGCCACCGCATAGCCCATCCCCGCGTCACGGAGCAGGCGTTCCATCTCGGCGAGGCGGTCACGCAGCGTCTGCGGGTCCTCTCCGGAAAACTCCACGATCAAGAGCGCGTCGGGGTCCCCCTGCACGAATCCCAGCTGGCGGGCGTACTCCAGCTGGTTCCGGGTTATCTCCAGCACGAGCCGGTCGATCAGTTCCACCGCCGAGGGTTGCAGCGTGAGGATGAGGGGCGTGGCGTCGAGCGCGTCCAGCAGGTCGCGAAAGTGGACAACACCGACCACGGTGTGGCCGGGCCGCGGGACAAGGCCGATGCGGGCCCCGGTGATCACACCCAGCGTCCCTTCCGATCCGATCATGAGCTTCAGCAGATCCGTCGGGTCGGTGAGCAGCGCGTCAAGGTTGTACCCGCTGACCCGGCGCTGCAGCCTGGGGAACCGCTGCTCGATCTCCGATCGGTGCGCGTCGACGATGCGCGCGACGGCCCGGTACAGATCCCCCACCCGGCCGGGTTCGGCGAGGACGGCCGGGGCGGCGTCGGGCCCCATCGGGCGCAGGGTGAGCTCGGTGCCGTCGATGAGCAACACGGACAACTCCTGCACGTGGTCGATCATCTTCCCGTAGACGATGGACCGGGCGCCGCAGGAGTTATTGCCCATCATGCCACCCAGCGTGGCCCGATTACTGGTGGCGGTATCGGGGCCCAATCGCAGCCCGTGCGGGCGCGCCGCCAGGTTGAGCACGTCCTGCACCACTCCCGGCTGCACGCGGGCCGACCGTCCCGAGCGATCGAGGTCCACGATGCGGTCCATATACTTCGAGCAGTCGAGGATCACCGCGCGTCCGACAGATTGTCCCGCCAGACTCGTGCCCGCGCCGCGAGGCAGGACGGGCGTCCCGCTCTCGGCGGCCAGGCGCAGCGTCGCCGCGATGTCGTCCTCGTCGCGCGGGATGACGACGCCCACCGGCATGATCTGGTAGATGCTGGCGTCGGTGCTGTACAGCGCGCGGGAAAATGGATCGAAGCGCACCTCGCCCTTCACGACGCTCTTCAGCGCCGCGGCGAGCCGTTCCGCGTCGCGTGGGTCAGCGGTGGAAGTGGACATCAGAAAAATGTGTTCGTAACGTCAGGACTTGGGCTTGGCGGCGGTACGGCGGCGGCGCGTTGCCCGGCGCGGGGCAGCCGGCGGGGCCTGGCCGTCGCCGTTGCCGCGCCGGAGCAGCTGCTCTTCCCACGTCACGATGCTGTGGAAGAAGACCTTGTCGCCTTCTTCCAGGCCGCGCGTGACCTCAGTGATGTGGGCCGTGCTGGCGCCGAATTCCTTCAACGCATACTCCACCGCGGTCTCGGGTTTGGCCTCATCCCCGCAGGTGAAGATATCGAGGGCCACATAGCCGTATTCGGGCCAGGTGTGCAGCGCGAGATGGGATTCCGAGATCACCACGACCCCGGAGACGCCGTTGGGGCTGAACCGGTGAAACGAGATCGACCAGACCTGGACGCCGGCGATCTCGGCCGCCCGGACAAGAATCTGCTCGACGGACTCCACTTTGCCGATGACGTCGGGGGTGCACCCAGACGCTTCCACGATGTAGTGATGGCCCATGCTGTTCATCGCGCACCGATACTACCGCCGGAAAGATATGCTGTCAAATACGTTCGCAGGGGCGTTGGGCTTCCCTGCGATCAGCGCACGAGCCTGAGGAAGGAGGCCACGCCGGTCACGGCGAGCGTCACCACGATCCCCGCGCCGACCACACCGGCGGCGATTGCCGCACCCGCGCGGCGCCGCTCCAACCCCAGCAGCCATGCCAGCAGCGTGCCGGAGTAGGCGCCGGTCCCGGGCAGCGGGACGGCGACGAACAGCGCCAGCCCGAGCAACTCGTACCGCTCCACGAACCGGCCACCCTGCGCCCGTACCCGTTCGACCTGCCGCCGTACCCACGGGACACGGGCCCACCAGCGCTCGTACAGCAGATCGAGGGCGAGGAATCCGGGCAGGATCACCAGACAGTTGGCCGCCACCGCCACCGCGAAGACTGCCAGCGGATGGAAGCCCATCGCCATGCCCAGGGGAATGGCGCCCCGCAGCTCGATCCACGGCACCAGGGTCACCGCGGCGACGACCAGCAGGCCTGTCACGATTCCGGCTTCAGCGCCGCCCGCCGGGCCTGCCGGGTCCGCCGGCGGATTTCGGCGTCGCGGAACCGCCGCCGGGCCGCCTCGGTCGCCGGCGTGTACGGGGTCACCGGTTGAGGACCGTCCGCGGTCATGTGCACCATGGTCATGAACGCGGTACAGGTATGGCGGCGCTGTCCGGACAGCGGTTGTTCCGCAAGCGTCTTGATCCCCACTTCCATCGATGACCGCCCGACGTGATTGAGCGCCGCCTGGTAGACGACGATCTCCCCGACCCGGATCGGAGCGAAGAACGAGAGGGCATCGATTGAGGCGGTGACCACCGGGCAGCGGCAGTATCGCAGGGCCACGATCGACGCGATCTGGTCCAGATCGATCATCAGTTTTCCGGCGAACATCAGGGTGCCCAGCACGGCATCTTCGGGAAAGACGATGCGCGACACTTCCAGGGTGTGAGGCAGACCGGTGGGGGCGTCCTCCTCCGAGGCCTCGCGGGCGCGCGCGGCCAGCTGTTCGTTGCGGAGTTGCTTGCGTGCCCGCGCGTCGGCACGCAGCGCGGCTTCGGCGGCTCCCCCGGGCACGATCGACGCTCCGACCGGCCGCGGCCGCCCCTGCTCGTCGACGGCGACCATGGCCAGGTGCGACGATGTGGTGCGCCGGCGCGATCCGGTCCGCGGATCTTCGGCGTGCACGTCCACCCCCACTTCCATCGACGCCCGGCCGACATACTCCACCTGCGCGGTCAGCGTCACCACGTCGCCGATAGGCACCGCGTGCAGGAAATCCAGCTCATCCATGCCCGCAAGCACGACGGCGCCTTTGGCCACGCGCATCGCGGTCATCGTCGCGGCCGTCGTAATCCAGTTCATCATTCGCCCGCCGTAGAGCGACCCGCGCGTATTGGCGTGCTCGGGCAGGACGAGCTGGACCATCTCCAACTCTGTGTCCTTGATCGAGGGCATTGGACTCCGAAGACTGCGTCTACCCCGTCCTTCCCGTCTTCCCAGTCTCAGAACGAAAGCAGGAGACGGGGTGACGGGGCAGACGGGGGAGACGGGGTAGACGCATCACCCCTCGACGGACGAGGCTTCCTCGATGAAGCGGATCACCGTTTCGATTCCTTTGTAAAAGTTGGGGAGGTGGAACTTCTCGTTCGGCCCGTGCAGGCCGTCGTCGGGCAGACCGAAGCCGAACAGCACCGTGGGCACCTTCAGCACGCGGTCGAACTTGGCCACAATGGGGACACTGCCGCCTTCCCGGATGTAGACGGGGTCCTTCCCCCACACCTCACGGGCGACGCGGGCCGCAACCCGTACCGGCGGCGCGGTGGTGTCGACCAGCACAGGATCCGCGCCGGCGAGCTCGCGGACCTCGACGCGGACGTCGGCGGGGGCGAGTTTCCGCACTTTCTTCTCGAACGCCCGGTACACCGCTTTCGCCTTCTGATCGGGGACGAGGCGCATGCTGATCTTGGCCAGGGCGCGGGCCGGAATGACCGTCTTCGAGCCCGCGCCGGTCCAGCCGCCGATGATGCCGTTGACGTCGAGTGTGGGACGCGACCACCGCCGTTCGAGCACACCGAACCCGGCCTCCCCCGGGGACGTTCCAATGCCCAACTCCCGCAGATACGCGGTCTCGTTGAAGGGAAGCCGCGCCCAGGACGCCTTTTCCTCTTCCGCCGGTTCCCGCACCGGCGTGTAGAATCGGCTCACCGTCACGCGCCCACGGCGGTCCTTCAGTCCGGAGATGATGCCCGCAAGCGCATTGAGAGGATTCGGGATGGCCCCGCCGTGCTGGCCGGAGTGGGCGTCTTTTGCGGCGCCGAACACCTCGACCTCCGTATACACAAGCCCCCGGAGGCCGGCGACGATGGTGGGCAGCCCGGGCACAAAAAACTGGCCGTCGGAGACCCACGCGAAATCGCAGGCGAGCTTGCGGGCATGCCGATCGACCCAGCGCATCACCGCCGGGCTACCGATCTCTTCCTCGCCTTCCACGATGAGTTTCACATTGAATGGAAGCCGTCCGTCTGCACGGATCACGGACTCGATGGCCTTGATGACCGCGAACACCTGCCCCTTGTCATCAGACGCGCCCCGCGCGAAGAGGTCATCGCCCCGCTGCACAGGCTCAAACGGCGGACTCACCCATTCCTCGAGCGGATCGGCCGGCTGGACATCGTAGTGCCCGTAGAAGAGCGCAGTGGGACGGCCGGGGGCGCCGGTCCACTCCGCGTAGACCATCGGGTGGCTGCCTTCGATGGGGATGAGTTCCGTGGTCAGCCCGATCGCGCGGAGATGGTCGATCAGCCAGTCGGCCGCACGGCGGATGTCGCCGGCGTGTTCGGGAAGCGTGCTGATGCTGGGGATCCGAAGAAATTCTTCCAGTTGGTCGAGGAAGCGCCGGCGGTTCTCCTGCGCGTATGTGGTGGCTCCACTCACGCCTCTTCCCCCCTAGATCCCGTCACGATCAGTACACGCTGTGGCAGCGTCTCACCGGTTCGACGGTCTCGGGGGTCTGGCCTGCCGCGGTCACTTCGGCTCGAAGCGCACCTGCAGCGTGATCACCACGGGGTCTTGCGCCACGAACACAAGAAAGCGCGGGATCGGAATATGATACTCGGACATCTTCACCGTGACCTGACCTTCGGCCAGATAGGCATCCTTCAGCGCCGTGACACGCAAGGGGATTTCGACCTCGCGCGTCGTGCCCTTGATCGTCAAGCGACCCCGCAGCACCGCTCGGAACGGCAGTCCGCTGGGGTTGCTCGCCGGGACGACGATCCCGTGGAACGTGATGAACGGGTACCTCGCCGTCTCCAGAAAATCGTTGCGCATCTGGCGGTCCCGGACCCCGATGCCGGTCGTGATGGTCCTGGCGTCAATCGTCACCTCCACCTCGCCGGCAACCGAGTCCCCCTGCTCTTTGACTGTCGCCGTCGCGCTGAAATCGTGCACGGTGCCGGTAAACCCACCGCGGTTATCTTTCACAAAGAACTGCACACGGCTGGCACCGGCATCGAGCGCGAACGGACCGGTGGGAAGCAGGCTCGCGGCGGCCACCACCAAGGCTGCAACGGCACTGCGCACGTTCATCATCATGGATCACCCCCGGGGTCTTCCTTACCCCGGTCGGGTCACGCCCTCGTCACGCGGGTCACACAGATGTCACGGCGAAGACCTTACGGGTGAACTTTCGGGGCGCCCTCAGTACCTTGGCTTCCCCACTCGCCCGGCAGACCGCGGCGCGGTGGCTGCTGGCTACCTGCCTCCTCGGCTACGCCGTCACGATGGCTGTGATGTCCGCCCGCGGGACCGGGTTGCAGCGGTGGTTTTTTGCTCTGCTCGCCTGGGCGCTGTTTGTGTACATCCCCGGTCGGATTCTGTTGGAAGCCTTCCAGACGATCGCGCCGGAGATGCGGCGCACGTTGATGGATCAGGCCGCGACCCGGGCCGACCGCTACCGCTCGCGCGCGTCAATCGAGCTGATGGTCGAAGGGTTCTATGATCGCACGGTCTTGCTGCCGCGCATTGCGACGCCGGTGCAGTCCGAAAAGGCCAAAGCGGGCGCCGGCGCGATCCTGGTCCATACCGGCCGGAAGGAATCTGCGCGGCTGGCGATGACGGTCACCAGATGCCTGGCCGCCACCGACACCTGGGTGCGGGAGCTGGGCGGGTGGGCCGGGAGGGAGGCGGCGGGGAACATCCAGATCCGCTGGGCCGGCGTGCGGGCCGTGATCGCGCTGGCGGCGGTGACGAAGGTCCTCATGGCCGCCGCTGCGGACCGTGGCGAGGCACCGTTCATGATCCCCCTGGACCCCAACGCCGCCGCGGAACACCTCGACGCCGCGCTGGATTACTGCGACGATCTGGCCCTGCAGGTCGACGTCGTTCCGTGGCAGCAACCCGCGCTTGTTCTCCCCGTCTCACCGGAGGTCCGCATGGCGGTCCGCACCCGGTGGATGAGATTCTGCGACACCCCGTCTCCCGCGGTTGAGTCGCGCGCCGCGTTCGTCGAGGTGGCGACCGGCCCCTAGAGTTTCCGCGCGACCAGCACGATCCACCGTTTCACGAACCGCCGCGGCTCGCCGCCGAGATCCCCGATCTGCGCGCGCACGGCAGGCGACGCCCGGTCCAGCACCGCGGTGAACTCGCCGACGCGCTGGGAATCCGCGCCGGCAAGCTCCAACCACTCCGCGATGGTCGTGGGGCGTTCGAGGACACGGCTGAATCCCACCCGGGCCCCCGCGGCGGCGACGATCTGCAGCCACTCGAAGGCGGGAAGCGCGCGGACATGACTGGGATCGCGGAGGACTTCGAGTCTCTCCATCAACTCGCGCCCGTCCGCGTCGCCCGGCGGGACCTGGTCGATGATCCCGATCTGCCCGCGCGGGATGACGACCCGGAGCATCTCCGTAAGCGCTTGGCCGGGATCGGCAAAATGGTGCGGGGCGCGGCGGACGACGGCAATGGAAAATGTCTCCGGGGCAAACGGCAGGGCTTCGGCATCGCCTTCCACCCACTGAATGTGCTGCCCCCGGGCCCCCTTCCGCGCTTCGTCGAGCATCCGGCGCGTCAGATCCACGCCGACGACGAAATCCGCAAATTGCCGCATCGCCATGGCGGTGAATCCGCTTCCGGTGGCGATGTCGAGCACCCGATCGGACCGCCGGGGGCGGAGGCGAGCGACAAGCAGGGAGAGATCACGATCGCTGCGGTGGGTGGGACTGCGGGCGTACGCGGCGGCGCGAGCGGTGAACTGGACCCGCACCGCCTGCTTCATCGCCATCCGCTCCAGCTCCCGGCGGTGCGTGATGAGGAGGTCGCGCTGATCAGGCCAGAACATCGCGGGCAGCGCATCGAGGGGAAACCACGACGCATCGCCCCGTACATCCGGCGCGGCGCGGAAGACGAAGTAGTGGATGACGTTCCAGGCCTGCTTCGTGAAGTTCAGCCGCTCCCGGCTGCCGAGCGCGCCCAGCGCTTGGAGCGCGTGCACGCCGGTTTCTTCCGCGACCTCGCGCACCGCCGCCTGCTCCGGCGTCTCGCCCGACTCGACGTGCCCTTTGGGCAGCGAAAATCCTTCCTGCGAACCCTCTTGGATAAGGGCCACCAGCAGCCGGCCATCCTCGATGCGCATGACCACGCCTCCGGCCAGTTGCTGGGTGGGAATCGCCCGAGGGCGCCGGTACCAGGAATCATCAATCATCGAGACACGTTGATCGTTGCTGGTTGGTCGTTTCCACAGCGTCCGTTGAGTTTGCCATCATCCAATGGAGCACCTGTCCGCGATTCGGCCACCGACCCAACGACCAACGATCAATGACCAACGTCTGTAAGGCAGGAGCGTTGCGCGCCGGCAAGAAAAACGAGGATGCCATGCCGTTGTCCCTCCGCGAGGAAGACATCACCCGCTTGCTCCGCATGCCCGACGTGATCCGCGTCGTCGAGGACGCGTTTCGCCAGCAGGGAGCGGGCCGGGTCGTGAACCGCCCCCGCCAGCGCATCAAGACCGACGGCGCCGTGATGCACCTCATGTCCGCGGCGATCCCGGACGTGGGCGTGATGGGATTGAAGGCCTACACGAGCGCAGCCGACGGTACGCGGTTCGTGTCCATGCTCTACAGCACGGAGACCGGCGAGTTGCTGGCGGTGATGGAAGCCAACCGGTTGGGGCAGATGCGGACGGGCGCGGCGAGCGCGGTCGCCTCGAAGTACCTCGCGCGGCCGGCCGCGGGGGCCGTCGGCATCATCGGGACCGGCTGGCAGGCGCGCAGCCAGATCGCGGCCATCGCCTGCGTCCGCCCGGTGGCACTGGTCAAAGCCTACAGCCGGGACGTCGCCCGTCGCGTCACGTTCGCGCAGGAGATGGTGGAGGAATTGGGAGCGGAGGTCGTCGCGGTGGACACCGCGGCGGACGCGGTGGCAGACGTCGACATCGTGGTCACGGCCACCAGTGCACGAGATCCGGTGCTGGAGGGCCGCTGGCTGCGGCCGGGGATGCACATCAACGCGATCGGCTCTAACTGGTCGGCCCGGCGCGAACTCGACGCCGATGCGGTGGCGAAGGCTGATCTGGTGGTGGTCGACGACCTGGAGCAGGCCAGGGTCGAGGCCGGCGACCTGATCGGGCCCGTGGAGGAGGGAGTGCTGGACTGGGACGAGATCACCGAGTTGGGCGCCATCGTTACCGGCGCTGCCGCCGGCCGCCGGTCGGCCGATCAGATCACGTTGTTCGAATCGCAGGGCATCGCGCTCGAAGACGTCGCCGTGATGAAACTCGCATACGAACTTGCCGCCGCCCAGGGCGTGGGTGAGACGGTCTGACAGGAGACCCCATCACATGGAGTTCAGTGTATCGACCGAGTCCCCAGAACGCTTCCCGTGCGATGCGATCGCTGCAGGGATCTTCCAAGACGGCGGGCTGCAAGGAGCGGGCAGCCGCCTCGATGAGGCTCTGGGCAAGTTGGTGTCCCAAATCATCGGCGAGGAAGGGTTTGAAGCCAAGACGGGAAGCACCCTGGTTATCCACACGCACGGCCGCCTTCCCGCGAAGCGCGTCATTATCGCCGGTCTTGGCCCGCAGGCAGCGTTTGATCCGGATGCACTGCGGCGGGCCGCGGCGGCCACTGCCGCCTGCGCCGCCGGGCTGCACGCGTCGCACCTGGCCTTGACCCCACTCACGATCCCACCGCACTCGGCGGAGGCACTGACCCAGGCCCGGGTGGAAGGCGTCATCCTCGGCGCCTACCGCTTCACGCGCTACAAGCCGCACCGCGGAGGACAGGTCGAGCGGACGACGCTGCTCGCCGACGCAGCGCAGCGCGGCCAGGTCGAGTCCGGACTGCAGCGCGGCCGCCTGTTCGCGGACGCCACCGTGTTCGCGCGCGATCTGGTCAATGAGCCGCCGAACGAGGTCACACCGGGCTATGTTGCCGACCTGGTGACGGAGATCGGCCGGAAGGTAGGACTGCAACCGACGGTCTTCGACGACGCCGCGATGCGCGAGCGGGGGATGGAGGCGATTCTGGCCGTGGGGGCCGGCAGCGCTCAGACGCCCCGGCTCGGCATCCTCGAATACAGTCCGCCCAAGCCGCGAAGAACAGTGGCCATCGTCGGGAAGGGTGTGACCTTCGACAGCGGCGGGCTGAGCCTGAAGACCGCGGAAGGCATGGTCACCATGAAGTCAGACATGGCAGGCGGCGCCGCGGTGCTGGCCACCATGCAGGCCCTGCCGGCGTTGGGAGCCGCCGTGCGGGTGATCGGAATCGTGCCGGCCGTGGAGAACCTGCCCAGCGGGACGGCGACCAAACCCGGAGACATCATCCGCGCCATGAACGGCATCACCATCGAGATCAACAACACCGACGCGGAGGGGCGGGTGATCCTTGCCGACGCGCTGGCGTATGCGGCCCAGCAGCAGCCGGACGAGATCATCGACCTGGCCACGTTGACGGGTGCGGCCGTGGTCGCCTTGGGGTACCAGGCGGCGGCAGTGATGGGCAACGACCAGGCGCTGGTGCATCGGGTGCTTGATGCGGCGGGACGCGCGGGGGAGCGCATGTGGCAGCTGCCCCTGTACGAGGAGTTTCTCGAGGACATGCGCAGCCAGGTCGCCGACCTGCGCAACTCCGGTGGGCGCTATGGTGGGGCGGAGAAGGGCGCCATCTTTCTGCGCGAATTCGTCGGCGGCCGCCCGTGGGCCCACATCGACATCGCCCCGGTGGCGTTCCTGGACACGAAGGAAGGGACCGGCCCCTATCTTTCCAAGGGCGCGACCGGATACGGGGTGCGCACCCTGCTCACGTACCTGAGTGGCTGAGGACCCACACTTCGCGATCGGCCGGAAGCGCGTCGCGCGTGATCGTGACCGTCCGGTCCATCCTCATAGCCGCCCTGCCGTCGGTGAACGTCTCGCACAATCCGATCGGCCAGCCCGCGTTGGCCTCCGTCTTGTAGTGCATAGGGATCGCGACGCGCGGGTTCACCTGCTCGATGACTGCTTCGGCCTGTTGTGGTCCGATGGTGTAGTGGCCGCCGATGGGGATCAGCAGGACGTCGATGTGCCCCAGCGCCTTCACCTCCTCAGGGCTGAGCGGGTGGCCGAGATCGCCGGCGTGGGCGACGCGCAGGCCTTCCGCCTCGAAGATGAAGATCGCGTTCTTCCCTCGGTCCTGCCCCTTGCTCGTGTCGTGGTAGGTGCGCACGGTTGAGAGTGTAAACGGACCGATCTCTTCAGCCACGTCGGCCCAATCCTTGCCGCCGTCCGCCAGCCCCCGCACGACCTTCGGGCTCCCCCGCGCCGCGCCGACGTTGTTGTGGTCGCCGTGCTCATGCGAGACTGTGACCGCGGTCGGTGAGACCGTGGGAACCGGGTAGCCGACCTTTGCATCAAACGGGTCGATCAGGATCGACGTGCCGCCGGACTCCAGCAGAAATGTCGCGTGGCCGAAGTATGTAAGTTTCATCATCATCCCCTCATGTCGAGCAACCCACGCTGGTAGACAAGCGCCGCCACGCCCGCCCCGACGAACGGACCGATCCAGTACACGTAGTGGTTGTCCCAGAAGTTCGAAACCAGCGCGGGCCCGAATGCGCGGGCCGGGTTCATCGCCGCGCCGGTCAGGACGCCGCCGGCAAGGATGTCCATCGTGATGACCAGCCCGATGGCCAGCCCGGCGACCATCCTCGGCCCGCGCGGATCCACCGCGGTGCCGAAGATGACGAACACCAGCAAGAACGTGAGCACGGCTTCCAGCACGATGCCGACACCCGGTGTCACGCCGGTCGCCAGCGCTGGCGTACCGAGGTGGACGGCGGTGCGCGTCGCTTCCGGGAATGAGACAGTCAGCAGAAGTGCGGCGATCGATGCGCCGATGAGCTGCGCGGCCATGTACGCCAGCGCGCGCGCCGTGGCAAGCCGGCCGCTCATCAGAAAGCCCAGCGTGACCGCGGGGTTGAAATGGCCGCCGGAGGAGGCCCCGAGCGCAAGTACCATCGTCCCGATGGCGAGGCCGTGCGCAAGCGCGATCCCGGTCAGCCCCACCTTTCCAGCGGTGAGATGGTCGGCGAGGATCGATCCCGCGCCGATAAAGATCAGGGTGAACGTGCCGACGGCTTCGGCGAGCAACGCCTTCCCCAGTGGAGTCTCCATACCACGTTCGATTTTCGATCGTATGCGGCGGCTCCTGCGCGTACGCGCCAAGGGACGACCGCGCGGCTGCCGAAACCGGACAACGAGATCGCGCGCATGGAGGTGAGTCGAGATGCACGACGTGACCCATGTGGAGATACCGACCAGAGATCTCGCCAGAGCCAAACGGTTCTACGGAAAGCTGTTCGGCTGGCAGTTCCGCGATTTCGATCCCGGGTACGCGTTGTTCGATCCCAAGAAGGGCGTGGGGGGCGGAATCTACAAGGTCAAGTCGATTCCCACGAAGTCACCGGTGCGGGTCTACGTGGGGGTCGCGAACATCGACGATACGCTCAAACAGGTCCGCGCCGGCGGCGGTAAGGTCCTGCAGCCGAAAGCCCAAGTACCCGGCATGGGTTGGTACGCCTCGTTCCGCGATCCGCAGGGGGCCGAACTGTGGCTCTGGCAGCGGGCCCCAAGGCGAAGAAAGCGATAAGAGCATTATCCCGGTGTGATCAGGCGTGCAGCTCGAGGATGTCCCCATCCTTCAGGACATGGTCGCGTCCGACCATCTGGCCCTGGTAGGTATCTCCACCCCATAACCGCGCATATTTCAACCTGGCGACGAAGTCTTTGTGGATCGCGTCCGCCGCGTCGAGCACGGTGGCGCCGCGCTTGAGAATGAAGGGCGCCGTCAAGTCCACTTTCTTGCCGGGGGGTTTGCTGTAGACGCGGATCACGTCCAGGAGCGCGAACAGTTCGGCACGCAGACCATCCAGGCCCGTTCCCGCCGCCGCGGACACCGGGAGCACGCTCAGACGACCGGCCAGGTACTCTCGCAGCAGCGCCAGGCGCTCACCGGCGCCGCGGCTGTCGAGCTTGTTGGCCACGACCAACGTCCGCTTTTCCCCGGAGTGCGCCGGGCGTTCCCCGATCAGCGTGATGTTGGCGGCAGCCAGCTGCGCGCGGACCGCGTCGGTGGCGGAAATCAGGTCGTCGGTGGAGAGATCAACGACCAGCAGCACGACGTCGGCCGACCGGATGATACCGAAGAGCCACCCTTCGGCAAATTCAGGTGTCACCGCGGGCAGGTCCACCAGCTGAAGCTGCACGTTCTCGAAGCTGGTCATGCCCGGCTGAGGAACGCGGGTGGTAAACGGATAATCTGCAACGTCCGGTTCCGCATTCGTGAGGGCACCGAGCAGCATTGACTTGCCTGCGTTGGGACCGCCGACGAGCACGATCTGGCCCGCGCCTTCTTTGTCGATCTGGTAGAATGGCTTGCCGCGTGCGGCCCCTTTCTTGCGCTGCTGGACCTCGACACGCAGCTTCGCGATGCGGCGTTTGAGATCGGCCTGCATCTTCTCCGTCCCCTTATGTTTGGGGATCGTCGCCAGCATCTCTTCCAGCGCCGCGAGCCTGTCGGCGGAAGTGGTCGCCGCCTTGAACTTCTTGTCGGCGGCCATGTAGTCGGGAGTGAGGTTGGCGGGCATCAGGCGACGGGAGTCCCCTATTCCCCTAGTCCCCTAGGTCCCGATCTAGGTGACTTCAAACTTGCGCAGCAGCTTTTCGTCCAGCTCCAATCCGAGTCCAGGCGCCTGGGGCAGTTCGATCATGCCTCGCTGGGGTTGCGGGAACGGCTGGGCGAAGATATCGCGGAGTGGATTCGGCGCATAGAAGTACTCGTAGGTCAAAAGGTTCGGGACGCTGGCGGCGACATGGAGGGACGCCAGATGCGCCACCCCGGCGCTGAACCCCGTGTGCGGTGCGTAGCGCAGATTATGGGCATGGGCGAGCGCACCGACGCGCCGCGCCCCCGTCAACCCTCCCACCCTGGCCACGTCGGGCTGCAGCACGTCGATCGCCCCGCGCTGGATCAACTCCCGGAATCCGAACACGCCGAATTCGCTCTCTCCCGCCGCCACCGGAATCGCCTGGCCGCGCCGCACGCGGCGGTAGCCTTCCAGGTCGTCGGGGGGCACCGGCTCCTCGAGCCATGCGATATCCGACGCCTCGAGAGCCCGGCCCACAGCGATCGCGGTCGCGGCGTCGTATGCGCTGTTCACGTCGAGCATGATGTCCACGCCGGGACCGAGGGCCGCGCGGATCGCCCGCACCGAGGCCACGTCCGTGCGCCGGCCGCCGAGGGCGGCACCGCGTCCGATCTTGACCTTGATGGCCGTGTGCCCCGATGCAATCTGCGCCTCCGCCTCCTTCACCATGTCCGGAATGTCGGCGAAGTACACCGACGACGCGTAGCAGGGCACGGAGTGCCGGCCGGCGCCCGCCAGCACTTTGTACACCGGCAGTCCGGCGGCCTTGCCCAGGAGGTCCCACACCGCGGTATCGATCCCGCTGATGCCCTCGAACACGAACCCCCGGTAATGACCCCAGCCGCGGAGCTGGCGGAACATCTCGTCCCACAGACCCTCCGCGTCGTGAGGGTCGCGCCCGATCACCACCGGCGCGAGGAGTTGATCGACGACGGCTTTGGTCACCTGCGGCGCTTTGCGGACGATGCACTCCCCGATCCCGGTGATGCCGTCATCGGTCGTCACCTCGACCAGCGTGGCGGAAAAGGTCGGGAACGCTCCGATCCCAAACTGGATCGGTTTCTCCAGTGTGCCCGACAGCATGCGACACGTGACGTGCTCAATCTTCACGTTGGCTCTCCCCTGCTAGCGGAACATGTCTTTCTCCGGCGCCCGCAGCATCGGCCGGGACGGTCCGGTGCCGGCCACGTAGCGCGCGCCGCGGATGACGACCAGCGGCGTCCCTTCGGCGGCCTGCCCCTGCAGCAGGCTCGCCGTGGCCGCCAGTTCGTCGGCCACCGCCTCCACCGACGCCCGGAGTGTATGGCCGTCGCGGTCCTGCTGCCCGATGAAGCTCAGCAGCGGGTCCAGTCCGGCCGATCCGATCGCCACGCCGACGGCCCCCTCGCGAAACGGCCGGCCGTGAGAATCGTTGATGACAACGCCGACGGTTGTCCCGAACGCCTCGCGCGCAGCGCGCCGGATCGCCGCTGCCGACGCGTCGGGATTGCGCGGCAGCAGACAGATCCATTCTTCTCCCAGCCCCACGTTGCTGTGGTCCACGCCCGCGTTGGCACACACGTACCCCAGACGGTGCTCGGCAATGATCAGACCCGGGCGCACGCGGAGAATCGCCGTCGACTCATCGAGGATCACCTGCGCGAGCCGCGGGTCCTTGCCGGATCGTGCCGCGAGCCGGTGGGCCTCGGCGCCGGGCGTGACTTCGACGAGATGCCGCAGGCTGCCTTCGGCCTTGGAGACAACCTTCTGCGCCGCGACCAGGACGTCTCCATCCACCAGAGGGGTCCCCGCGGCGCGCAGGGCATCGACCAGGACCTGCGGCAGGTCGGTTCCGGGGCGGATCTCCGGAATGCCTTCCGGGGCCCATGCCGACAGGGAGCGCATAACCAATCCCTAATCCCGAATCCCTAATCCCGTAATTCTGACGCCGGCGTGATGCCTCTTGTAGCGTCGATTGAGCTCGATCATCAGCGCACCGAGATGCTCCAGCGTCTGCGACCACGCCAGCGCCCCGGCGTCGACGGGCACCAGACCGATCGCGCCGATCATCGCGGCTACCGTCGTTCTCGCCTCGGCATCGTCCCCGCACAGCAGCACGTCCCCCGGCACGATGCGAGCGTCGCCTGCCAGCGCTCCTGCGCTGATCGTGTGGAAGGCACTGACGACTCGCGCCTGGGGGAGCATCGCCTGCGTCCGTTCGGCGGCTGACCCTTCTTCGACGGGCGCGATCTGCACGGGTCGGACTCCCAACAGCGGGACCGTGGGATCGATGACGACCTTCCCCGCCGCGGTCCCGGCCAGGGCGACCACCGTCGCTCGATGGGCGGCGTAGGGGATGGTCAATAGGATCGTTTCGGCGGCGGAAGCGGCATCGTCGTTGCGGAGCCCGCGGACTCGCGCGCGGTCGAGTTTCCCGGCTGCCGCGGCCGCCTTGCCGGCGTCGCGGGACCCGATGAGCACGTCGTAGCCGGCGGACGCGAGGCGTTTGGCAAACGCCGTTCCCAGGGCGCCCGTTCCTCCAATCACCGCTATCTTCATCTCGCTGATCAGGGGTTCAGTGGCGGGCCGGCGACGGCGACCGAGTACCCGGCGGCGGGCAGACGCTCCGTGGCCTTCCTCACCGCCTCAGCGGAGATGGAGCGGATAATCTCCGGATACCGCTCGATGTAGTCGAGCCCCAGGCCGAACAGCTCGATCTCCGCCAGGGCCTGGGCAATTCCGGCCGTAGTTTCCAGGCGCAGCGCGAGGCTGCCGGTGAGGAATTCGCGCGCGTCGGCGAGTTCATCGTCGGCGGGGCCGTCTGCGGCAAACCGGTGAATCTCGTCGAGGATACTGGCGATCGCGCGCTCCTCGTTGCGGGGATTGATGCCGGCCCGCACCCACCATGGACCGGCGAGCAGGCCGGCGCGCAGATCGCTGTACGCGTAATAGGCCATCCCTTGCTGCTCGCGTACCCGCTCGCCGAGACGGCCCATCATCCCGAGCTGGCCCAGGATGAGGTTGGCCATCATCGCCGGATAGTACATGGCGTCGGCCCGGGTGATGCCGGGAACGCCGACGATGATATCCGACTGCACTTTCCCTGGAAGCCGCACCTCCGCGCGCAGCACCGCCTCCGGCGCGGCGGCCGCGGGAGCATCGGGCAGCGTCCAGCGCCCGCTGCGCTCCCAGGGAGCGAAGCTGCGCCGGACCAGCGCCACCACGTCTGCGACCGGCAGGTCCCCCACGATCGCCAGCAGCGTCGAGTTGGGACGATACCACTGTGCGTGAAACGCCGCGAGGTCGTCGCGGCCGAGTCCGGCAATGACTGCTTCGTCGCCATCGGGCATCCGTGCATGCGGATGGCCCGCGGGAAACGCCAGGGCGCGGAAGCTTCGTTCGGCCATGTGCCGGGTGTCCTGCTGGGCCATGCGCAGCCCTGTGGCGATCTCCCCGCGCACAATCTCCAGTTCCCGCTCCGGGAATGTAGGCCGCACAAGCATCTCGGCCGCCATGGCCAGCACCGCGGCGGCATCCTCCCGCAGCGCCCGGGCGCTGACCCCGACGGTCTCCATGCCCGATCCGATGCCGATTGCCGCGCCCAGCCCATCGAGCGTTTCCGCGATCTCTTGGGAAGACCACGATGCCGTCCCTCGGGTCAGCAGGGACGCCGTGAGCCGGGCCAGTCCGCTGCGGGGACCATCGTACATCGCCCCGGCCTTCACATATCCCTGCACGGCGACCAGCCCGGATGCCGTCTGCTCCTTGACGAGCACGGTCAGCCCGTTGTCGAGTTCGACCCGGGTCACGACGTCGGACGTGATCGGCATCGCGCGCGCGCGGGTTCGGCCGGGTCGCTCTTTCCAAAACACGCCGGGATGATGGGCCGGCCGCGGCTGGGGGCGCAGCGAGCGGTACGCGGCGGCCGGCTCATGGACCGATGACGCACCGGCGCTGGGCGGTAGGTAGATGCCGACCGTGCGGTTGGCCGCATGGAGATAGCTCGACGCCACCCGCAGCACGTCGCCGGCGGTGACGGCCTCGATGCTCTCCGGCAGCGCGTCGAATGCACCCGTCGAGCTGACGACCGCAAACGCGCCCATCGCCATCGCCCGGCGGAAGACGCCGTCGCGCGCGTAGACATACTGCGCCCGCGATTGTTTCTTGACCTTCTCCAACTCCCCGGATGGCACCGGGACCGTGGCCAGACGATCGACCTCCGCCAGCAGCCTGTCTTCGATCGCCGACGGCGGCACGCCGGTGCGGGCGATGGCGGACAGGTAGAACAGCGTGGGGTCGGCGCTCGGAGAAATCGACGACGACGCGTCGGCGGCCAGCCCGCTGTCCACAAGCGCCCGGTAGAGGCGGGCACTGCGGCCGCTCACCACCTGGTCAAACGGCACGACACCGGTGAAACCGGACAGTAGTCCATCGATCACGAGCAGCGTGGGGAGATCCGGATGCGTGGCCGCGGGCACGTGGTAGGCCGCGTAGACGTGGCCGGTCGCACCGCCGGCGCGCTGCAGCAGGACGCGGCGTTCTCCTTCCTGGTCCGGCTCCATGGATCGCGGCGCCGCGGGCGCGGGCCAGGCCGGCAGCGCGCCGAACGTACGCTCCACGTGCGCGAGGACATTATCGGCGGAAAAGTCTCCGACCGCCACGGCCACCGCGTTGTTGGGATGGTAGTACGTGCGGTAGTGGCGCACCAGGTCCTCGGTCGTGATGCGGCGCAGGTCGTCCTTCCATCCGATCACCGGCGTCCGGTACGGATGCGCTTTGAAGGCGACGGCGTCGATCTCTTCCCGCAGCAGGTAGCCCGGATAGTTTTCGCTTCCCTCGCGCTCCGAGATGATGACCGTGCGCTCGCGTTCGACCTCCGCCGGATCGAAGATGGTGTTCACCATCCGGTCCGCCTCGAGGTCGATGGCCACGCTCAGATGGACCGCGGGCAGCACCGTGTGGTAGGCCGTGTAGTCCTTCCAGGTGAAGGCGTTCCACCGGCCTCCCAGCCGCTCGATGAAACGGCTCAGCTCACCTTTGGGGTGCGACGGCGTCCCCTTGAACAGCATGTGCTCGGTCCAATGCGAGATGCCGGTGAGCCCGGGAAGTTCGTTGCGGCTGCCCACCCGGTACCACACCCAGAACGTCGCGACCGGCGCGAGGTGATCCTCAAGCAACACGAGCACAAGCCCATTGGCCAGTGTGTGCACGCGGGGGGCCATGTCATCCTGCGTTCTCGCTGATCGCAGCCATCCCTCTGCAACAGGAAGCGTGTGATGCACCTGTGGAACACACTCGATGTGCGCCTTACTCAGCACGATGTCAGCCGATACCGCGCCGGCCTGCCGTCCGCGCACCGCATCCGCACACCGGTCCGGGTGCACCGAACACTCGCGGCGTCCAGGACCAGGCGTGAGCTTGTGCGGTCACCTCACCTGTGAGTACGTTGAGCTAGGCAGCGATGGACCGGAAGATCCTGCACGTGGACATGGACGCGTTCTTCGCGGCGGTGGAGCAGCTCCGGCGGCCGGAGCTGCAGGGGAAGCCCGTTGTCGTGGGCGGAGATGGGAATCCATACAAGCGCGGTGTCGTGTCGACGGCCTCGTATGAAGCGCGCGCGTTCGGCATCCACTCTGCCATGCCGCTGCGCACGGCGCTGCAGCGGTGCCCGCACGCGGTCTTCCTGCCTGTCGACTTCGCCGCGTACGGGGAGAACTCGCGGCGGATCCGCGCGATCTTTCATGAGTACACCACACTGGTCGAACCGCTGTCGCTGGACGAGGCGTTTCTCGACGTCAGCGAGCGCCCCGAATCCCCACTGGCGCTTGCGGAGGAAATCCGGGCGGCGATCAAGGCCCGCACCGGGCTGACGGCGTCGGTCGGCGTCGGCCCCAACAAACTCCTGGCGAAGATCGCCTCGAACCTGCACAAGCCGGATGCGGTGACCGAGATTCGCGCGGAGAACGTCACCGAGCTCCTGAAGGATCTCCCGGCGTCCGTGCTGTGGGGAATCGGTCCGAAGACGGCCGCGCGGCTGGCGGCCGAGCTGAACGTGCACACGGTCGGGGAACTCTGCGACATCCCCCTCGCAGCGCTCCAGGCGCTGCTCGGGGAGCATCACGGGGAGTATCTCTACCATACCTGCCGCGGGGAAGACGACAGCCCCGTGGTCACGGTCTGGGAACCGAAATCGATGAGCCGGGAGACCACGTACCAGTGGGACACCCGGCTCCGCGACACGATCATCAAAACGATCGAGTCGTTATCGGATGCGGTGGCCGACGACCTGCGCCGTGATGGTTACGCCGGCCGGACCATCACGGTGAAGATTCGCTACCGCGACTTCAAAACGCACACCCGCGCGCTCACCCTGCCGGAGCCTACCGGGGCCGCCGATCGCATCCACCAGACGGCCATCAGCCTCCTCGATCGGTTCGCGATGGACCGGCCCGTCCGGTTGGTCGGCGTGCGGCTGTCCAACCTGACAAAGGCGGGAACGGCGAACGGCGAACAGGGAACAACGACCGACTAGTTAGGTCGTCTGCTGGACCGCCGCGGCGACCTCGTCGTAGTTCGGTTCCACGCCGGGGTTCTCCGACACCCACCGATAGGTGACCGTCCCGCCCGCGTCGAGCACGAACACGGATCGCTTGGCGACACCCGCCATTAGCCCCTTGAGAAAATTCGGATCCTCAACCCCAAACGCTTTGACGGCTTCGCGACCGAAATCGCTGAGCAGCGTAAAAGGCAGCCGGTTGGCGTCCCGGAACGCGGCCTGCGCAAACGGGCTGTCGACGCTGATCGCCAGTACCTGGGCCCCCATCTCCGTAAAGCGGTTCATCTCGTCGCGAAACGCACACATCTCCTTCGTGCACACGCCGGTGAACGCGCCGGGGAAAAACAGCAGGACGGTGGGCCGGCCCAGCACATCGGACAACTGGACCGGTGTACGATCGGTGGTGATGAGTGGTACGTTGGGAACCTTCTGACCGACGTGAACCGACATCGCAGCACCCCGGAGGTTAACGGCCGCCGTTCTTCGTTCATCGTTCGTCGTCAGCGGGGCACCGCATGTCGATGAACGACGAACCACGAACCATGAACGGTGGTAGCTTCAGCATAGCACGGCAGGAGGGCCCAGCCTCCGCGCGAACACTCACGGACGGCCCGCCGAGTATGAACGTCGTCCACGTAACCACCGACAGCATCGACGAGGTTCCCAGCACCGCGCTGCCAGGCCTGCTCGCCGCGCCGGACGGGGTCGTGTGGGTCGACATGACCGGTCCCACCGACGATGACGTCGCGGTGCTGCGGGACGTGTTTCATTTCCACCCCCTGGCCATCGAAGACGCCTCCAAACGGGAACAGCGGCCGAAGATCGACGAATACGACGGCTACGTCTTCCTCACCGTCCACGCCGCCGGGAGGCGCCGCATCATCGACGGCGACCTGGCGCTGGAGGAGGTCGACATCTTTGCGGGTCAGGGCTACATCGTCACCGTCCACGCCCCAGCGATGGGCGTCCTCGCCGACGCGCTGGGCCGACTGCGCCGGGTGCCCGGTTCGCTGCGCGCCTTCGCCGACTTCGTCCTGTATGCCATCGTCGACGCGTGCGTGGATTCGTACTTTCCCATCATCGATGATCTCGACGACCTCCTCGACGGCATCGAGGACAAGCTGCTGGAGGCTCCGACCCCAGACACGCTGAATCAGCTGTTCGTCTCCAAACAATCTCTTGCCCACCTGCGGCGGGTGGCGGCGCCTCTGCGGGACCTGTTCAACACGCTGACGCGGCGGGATTTGCCTTTCCTGCGGCCGGTGACCCAGGCGTACTTCCTCGACGTCTACGATCACCTGCTGCGGATTACCGACATGATCGACACGCAGCGCGATCTCCTTGCCGGAGCCATGGACATCTACCTATCATCGGTCAACAATCGCCTCAACGAGAACGTGCAGCGCCTGACCGTCATCACGGCCGGACTGGCACTGGCCTCTGTGGTCACCGGCCTGTACGGGATGAACTTCGAGGTTTTGTATCCGGGCATCCACTGGCAGTATGGCTTCGTGTTTGCGCTCGGACTGATCTTCGCCTTGTGGGCCGCGATGACGTACGTGTTCAGACGGCTGGGATGGTTCTAGTCACTCACGGGGCACGAGTCACGGGTCACGAGTCACGACCTCGATCTTGATGCGCCCGTATCCGTCGTTCGGATTTGTCACCCCGCGCAACATGGCGCTGCTGACCGACCAGTACGAACTGGTCATGGCGGACAGCTACCTGGCGCAGCAGCTGAACCAGCCGGCCACGTTCGACCTGTTCATCCGGCAGTTGCCGCCGCACCGCTCGTTCCTGCTCAGTGCGGGATTGGAACCGGCGCTGTATTACCTGGAGCACCTGCGGTTTGACGATGACGCGATCGGCTACCTCCGCCAGCTCGGCATGTTCAGCGACCCGTTCCTGGAGTATCTCCGCGACTTCCGGTTCACGGGCGACGTCTGGGCGGTCCCGGAGGGCGAGCTGTTCTTTCCGCAAGAACCGCTGGTGGAGGTCACCGCCCCCCGGATCGAGGCGCAGATCGTCGAGACGTTTCTCCTCAACACGCTGAACTTCGAGGTCATGGTCGCGTCGAAGGCGGCACGGGTCGTGCTGGCGGCGGCGGGCCGGACGGTGGTCGATTTCTCCCCCCGACGCGACCACGGCGCCGACGCGGCGCTGAAGGCGGCCCGGGCCGCCTACGTGGCGGGATGCGCCGGCAGTTCCAACGTGCTGGCGGGGATGGAGTACGGCCTCCCCGTGTACGGCACGATGGCCCACTCCTACGTGATGTCGTTTCCCGACGAACTGACGGCTTTTCGCGCGTTCGCGCGGGATTTCGCGCACAATGCCTTCCTGCTCATCGATACCTACGACACGGCGCAGGGCGCGCGCAATGCGGTCACCGTGGCCCACGAGCTCGCCGCACAGGGGCAGCGGCTGCGGGGCGTGCGCATCGACAGCGGGGATCTCGCCGCGCTCTCGCGGGGCGTCCGCGCGATGCTGGATGCAAGCGGGCTGCACGACGTGCAGATCCTCCTGTCCGGCGAGCTGGACGAATACAAGATCGAGCAGCTCCTAACCGGCGGCGCCGCCGCGCAGGCGTTCGGCGTGGGCACCGAAATGGGGACCTCGGGCGACGCCCCGTCGCTGGGCGGTGTCTACAAGCTGGTCGAAGACAATCAAGGACCGAAGGTCAAACTCTCCACCGGAAAGGCAACGCTGCCGGGCCAGAAGCAAGTATGGCGGGTCCGTAGAACCGACGGGACCCTGCACGACGTGGTGGCGCTGGTGGAAGAGCCCGCGCCACGGGGGGCGGAGCCGCTGCTGGTGAAGGTGATGGAGCACGGCCGGACCGTGCACGGAGAACGGCTCGATGCCTCGCGCGCCCGCGCGCTGGCCAACCTGGCCGCGCTGACCGCGCCGTGGCGCGATCTGCACACGGCGCCTCCGCCGCCGGTCACGCTCAGCGGCGAGCTCTCCGCGTTACAGCGCGCAATGTACGACGCGGCGCGCGCGCGCCTTACGTCCCCGTGATCCGCCGCGACGGGAAACAAATACAACGCGGCGCAGGTCCGAAGACCTGCGCCGCTGACGAGCCGGTCGCTCGTCGCTTCGTTACCGCTTCTTCTTGGCCTTGGCCTTCTTCTTCGCCACTGAAATCCCCCCTTCGCGCATCCGCGCTGTTGATCGCGCACCGAATTGGATCGCCGGCCGGTGCGCGGGTGCGTCATCTGCACCCTACCACGTGTCCGATGACGCTAGACACGCGTTTGACTCAAGAACATGCGACGTCCCGCAAAGATTTTCCTGCCGTAAGCTGCACATTTTGAAAAATATTTTTCGATGATGGACGACCTCGCGATTCGCCTGATCGACGACATCGACGGCTTCGTCGCCGTCGAAGCGCTGCAGCGCGAGGTGTGGAACATGGACGATCTCGATGTGGTGCCTGTACATCACCTGCGCGCGGCGGCAAACGCGGGAGGCGTCGTGCTCGGCGCGTTCACCGGCGGCGGAGAGCTCGTTGGGTTTTCGTACGCGTTCACCGGTCTGCGCGGCGGGTCGCCGCTGCTGATTTCCCACATGACCGGCGTGCGCGCCGACCACCGCGGCCGCGGCGTGGGGTTTGCGCTGAAGCGAGCCCAGCGCGACGCGGCGCTGGCGCGGGGGATCGACCGCGTCGTCTGGACGTTCGACCCACTGCAGCGGGCCAACGCCGCCTTCAACCACCACAAGCTGGGGGCGGTGGCGTCACGCTACTACGTCGACTACTACGGGGCGATGCGCGACGGGATCAACCGCGGCACGGAGTCCGACCGGTTGGAAGTGGATTGGTGGGTGGCCGACCCGCGCGTGGACGCCCTGATGCGCGGCGGGGACCCCGACCGGCACAGCGGGCCGGCGCGCGTGGAGATCCCTGCCGATTTCGCGATGCTCAAGACGCAATTCCCCGAGCAGGCCCGCGCATGGCGGACGGCGACGCGGCAGGCCTTGCTCGATTCCTTTGCCGCGGGCTACGAGGTCGTCGACTTCGTGCAGACTGCATACATCCTGGACCGGCGGACGGATGCCCATGCGCGTGGTTGAGGCCGAACTGCTTCAGGTCGCCCTCCCGCTGGTCTTCCCTTTTGAAACCAGCTTCGGCCGGGAGGACACCAAGGTCTGCCTGCTGGTCCGCCTGGCCTGCTCCGACGGCCGGCAGGGCTGGGGGGAAGTCCCCGCCGGGGCGGCCCCTCTATATAATGAAGAAACTGTCGGCACCGCCTGGCACATCCTCGAGACCTTCATCCTCCCGCCGCTGCTCGGAGGGGACATCGACCACCCTCGGCAGTTCCCCCCGCTCGTGGCCCGGCTCCGGCGGCACCACATGGCCAAGGCCGGCGTGGAAGCGGCCCTCTGGGATCTCTACAGTCAGAGCCGCGCGATCCCGCTGGCGCAGGCGCTCGGCGGCACGCGCCAGACCGTCGCGGTGGGCATCAGTCTGGGGATCGAGCCAAGCATCGACGCGCTGTTGCAGCGCGTCGACGAATTCCTGAAACGGGGCTACCGCCGCGTAAAAATCAAGATCAAACCGGGATGGGACGCCGACGTCGTGGCCGAGGTCCGGCGCGCGTTCGGGCCGATCCTGCTGCAGGTCGACGCGAACGCGGCCTACCGGCTCGACCAGGCCGACGTGTTCCGCCGCATGGACGACGCCGACCTGCTGCTGATCGAACAGCCGCTGGGCGAGGACGACATCGTCGATCACGCCGCGCTGCAGGCGCAGCTACGGACGCCGATCTGCCTGGATGAGTCCATCGTCACCCCGGATGACGCCCGGAAAGCCCTGCAACTGGGCAGCTGCCGCATCATCAACATCAAGGCGGCGCGGATGAGCGGCCTGTCGGCCGCCGTGGCGACGCACGATCTGGCGCAGGCCGCGGGCGTTCCGGTGTGGTGCGGCGGGCTGCTCGAGACCGGGATCGGCCGGGCCGCGAATCTGGCCCTGGCGTCCCTGCCGAACTTCGCCCTGCCGGCGGATCTGTCCGCCAGCGACCGCTACTTCCACGAGGACGTGATCGATCCGCCGGTGCGGTTGAACGCCGACGGGACCATCACCGTCCCGACCGGGCCCGGTCTCGGGTTCCGGGTGCTCGAGGAGCGGATCGATCGACACACCGTGCGGCGGGCGACGTATCAACTAAGCCGGTAGCCGGTCAGGGCCCTTGTGTCTCCCGCAGCCGCCGCAGAATCTCCCCCAACCGGTCCATCTCCCGCGCGTAGCCGGCGAGGTCTCCCTGCCGCAAGAACTGCTGCGCTCGTTCGTACGTCTCGCTGGCCTGCGCGATCAGCTGGCGGGCGGATGCAGACGGCCCCACGGGCGGGGGGCCCGCCGGCGGTGGGCCCGCGGGCGGGGTGCCCGTGGGCGGCGATGGGCCCAGCAGCCGGCCCAAGGCGGCTTCCGCCGTCTCGGCCATGACGATCCGTGGGCCGCTGGCCACAATGACCCGCCGGAGTTCCGGCAGCTGGCTGCGCTCGGCCTGCAGGAACAACGGTTCCACGTACAGCAGCGAGGTCTCCATCGGGATGACGAGCAGGTTGCCGCGGATCGTGCGCGAGCCTTCCTGATTCCACAGCGTCAGCTGCTGGCTGATGACCGGGTCCTGGTTGATCCGCGCCTCGACCTGCATCGGCCCGAAGGCCAGCCGGTCTTTGGAAAACCGGTAGACGATGAGCTCGCCGTAGTGGGGGGCGTCGTTGCGGGCGGCCATCCAGCCGACCATGTTATCGCGATTCGCCGGCGCAAACGGCAGGATCAGGGCGAATTCCGGGGCCGCTCCTTCCTCCAGGCGCATCGTGACGTAGTACGGCTCCACCAGGACGGTGTCGCTGCCGAAGAGCTCGGTCGGAATCGTCCAGGGGTCTTCCTTGTTGTAGAACACCCGGGGATCGCGCATGTGGAACGTCGCATACACGCGCGCCTGGACCTCGTACATGTCCACCGGGTAGCGCAGATGCGCACGGATGGCCGGGGGCATCGCCGATGCCGGCTTGAACAGCTCCGGGAAGATCGCGGCAAAGCTGCCGGCCACCGGATCGGACGGATCCATGAGATAGAAGTCGACGGTCCCATCGTAGGCGTCGACGACCACCTTCACCGAGTTCCGCAGATAGTTGACCCCGGCGAGCGGATCGTCGACGTCTGTGCTGTCGGCCGGAGCCGGCGTGGAGTACGGATACCGATCCGAGACCGCGTACGCGTCGATGATCCAGACCAGCCGCCCATCCACCAGCGCGATGTAGGGATCCCGATCATAGGCCAGAAACGGAGCGATCCGCCGCACCCGGGTGGCGATCCCGCGCGCGAACATCATCCGGCTGCTGGGGCTGACGTCGCTGCTCAGCAGCAGGCGGCTGTCCGCGAACCGGTAGGCGAAGGCCAGCCGCGCCAGCGATCCCAACGGGATCCCGCCCCGCCCCTGATAGGTCGTGTAGACGTTGTCCTCCCCCTTGGGGTAATCGAGCTCCTGCACCTTCGTGTTCACCAGCACGTAGTGCTCGGTGGCTTCGCCGAAATAGATCTGCGGGCGCGTCACCTGCAGATCCACCGACGATACGGGCGGAATGTCCTTGAGGTAGAACTCCGGCATGCCCTCCTCGGAGATGCGGTTCACCGGACTCATCACCAGCCCATAACCGTGCGTGAACACCAGGTGCTCGTTCACCCACGTGCGGGCCTGCGCGCTGAGCCGCGATGTTTCGATCTCCCGTGCGGATAGCATGACCTGCCGCTGGCGGCCGCCGATGCGGTACCGATCGATGTCCACGTCCAGGAAGGTGTAGTACGGCCGCAGCACCTGGAGCTGGCGGTAGGCGGTGAGCAGCGGACGGTAGTCCCACAGCCGGAGGTCTTCGATCGTGGCCTGATTGCGGGCCAGGACCCCCGCGGTGAGGGGTTCCGCATCGAAGCCGCGCTCCCGGATGCGATCAAGCCCGAACGCGTGCAGCGTGGCCGTGATGCCGTTGCTGATGTACGGCGTCTCGACGGTGAGTTCGTTGGGGGCGACCCGGATCTGCTGGATGATGCCCGGATAGACTTTCAGCCCCACAAACCACGCGCCGGCGATCACCACCGCGGTGCCCAACACCAATCCCAGTGTCCGCCGCCGCACGTTCGCGAACATCAGCACAGCGCTGACCACGAAGAGCACGGCGAGCAGGCGCACCGCCGGCAGCACGGCATGCACGTCGGTGTACGAGGCACCGAAAATGGCCGATCCGCGCTGCGAGTACTCGATGCCGAATCCGTCGAGCCAGAACCCCCACCCCCGCACCAGCAGGACGATGCCGGCCAGGACGCTGAGGTGGACCCGCACCCGGTCCGGCAGGGCCCAGGTGCCGCGAAACATCAGCGCCGAATAGCGCAGCGAGTACACGCCGGCGACCGCGACGAGGGTCAGCGTCAACCAGCCGAACAGCCACGCCTCGATGAACTGGTAGACCGGCAGCTTGAAGACGAAGAACCCGATGTCGCGACCGAAAATCGGATCGACCGCCCCGAAGGGCCGGGCATGCACGAACTGCTGGAACATCGGCCAGCGCCCTGAGGCGGCGATACCGGTCGCGAACGCGATCAGGCCGAGCAGCAGGAGCAGCGTCTGCGGCACGGCGCCCGGCGGCGGGAGGCGGTAGGACCGTCCGCCCCGCGGAGACCGCAGGTCGAGGATCTCGCCGTTGCCGCCGCCCAGCAGCAGGCGGAGATTGACGTACAGCAGCGCAAAGAGCACCCCGCCCAGCACAACCGTGACGCCGGTGCGGGACAGCAGCGGCACCCAGAACACCCGGCGATAGCCGACCTCGCCGAACCACAGCCAGTCCGTATACCAGCGCGCCAGCGTCGGCGCCAGCACGAAGACCAGCACGAACAGGGCAATCAAGATCAGCCGCCCGCGAAGCCGCACGCCCTACCTCCTCCGATGCGGTACACTAGGAATATGAGTGGCACTTCCATGGAAACTGAAGACACCCTCTCCCGCGACCAGGTCGTCGGCGTCCTGCAGTCGATCTTCGACCCCGAGATCCCGGTCAACGTGTGGGACCTCGGGCTGATCTATGCTCTCGACGTGCACGGGCAGGACGTGGATATCAAGATGACTCTCACGGCAATGGGCTGCCCGATCGGGCCGGCCATTGCGGCGGAGATCGACAACAAGCTGCAGTCGGTGGGGGCGGAACACGTCAAAGTCGACTTCGTGTGGAGTCCGCCCTGGACTCCCGAACGGCTCACCGACGACGGGCGCCTCGCCATGCTGAGCATGGGATATCCCGTCTGACGACGCGGTGCACGTCCTCATCCTCGACGACAACCTGATGACCTCGTCCGCGGTGCAGTCCCAGCTGTGGACGCACGGCCACACGGCTTCCGTCGTCGGATCCCCCGCCCATGCGCTGGAGGTGCTGCGGATGGAAGCCCCGCTGCTGGCGATCGTCAACCTGGTGGCGCGCAGCTTCGACGCGATCGACGCGATCCGCTCGGTACGCGCCGCCGCGCCGGAGAGGATCCGGCTGCTCGCCTTCTGCGGTCACACCGATCAGGATCGGCGGGCCCGTGCCTACGCCGCCGGGGCCGATCTCGTGATCACGAACTCCCAGGCGCTCAAACAGCTCAACGACGTCCTGCGCGACGTCACGTCTCCGCCTGCGGCCGGATGACGACCCGCGCGATCACCCGCGCGACCAGCGCCGCGATGCCGTAGAGCCCGGCCAGAAAGCCGACCGGCACCACCATCAACAGGTCGAGATAATACTTGAACCCCAACGCCAGATCGGGAAGGTACCACGCGAACCGGATGTCCCACTGCCAGTAGAAGTACACGACCTGCAGCACGATCACGCAGGCCGTCAGATACCCGACGCCGAGCGCTCCCAGAAACGCGTCCGCGGGGCGACGCCGCGCGGCGAGCACTCCGGCGATCAGTGCCCCCGCCGTCATGGCCAGCGCCGCATCAATCAGGCGCTGGTTGAAGAATGCCAGAATCTGTGACTCGCTGTTGAACACGCTCAGCGAAAACGCGTAGCCGCGGCCGTAAAACATGGCATAGTCGATCACGAAGAACACCGCGGTGCCCACCAGCGCACGTTCCAGCAGCCGCCGGCGGAGCAGCCAGATGATGCCGATCAGCGGCAGCAATGCCGCTGCAACCGCGATGGGAAGCCGCCGCGCACGCTCCCGCTCCAACCGTTCCTCTCGGGCTGCATAGAAGGTCCTGGCCAGATCGTCGGCGACCGACTGGATTGCCTCGGCCCGACCCGCGGCGAGCACCTCGCTCACGCGTGGATCGGAGGCCGCCTTCGCCGGGGCGTCGCTCTCCAGCACCTCGGCCTGGGATTGGTAAAACGTTCGCTGCTGGTCGATCCAGCGCGGACCGAAGACGGACGGGTCGGCGTCGATGGCTTCGGCGAGCGGGCGCCCCTGATTGTGCGCGGGGATCGGAATGCCGAGCAGGGCCGCCACCGTCGGCGCGAGATCGATCTGACGGACGTCGGCAAACTGCGTCCCGGCATGGACGGCACGCCCGGCCAACACCAGCGGTACCCGCTTCACGATCGGCTCCCATCCGCCGTGGCCGCCCTGATCGAGGTGTCCGTGGTCGGATGTGACGATGACCGTGTCGGCGGACAGATCCAGCAACGCGAGCAAGGTGCCGATGTGGTCGTCCACCCGGCGCACCGCCTCGGCATACTCGGGACTCGCTCCGCCGAACCGGTGCCCCACGAGATCGACGCTGGGGAAGTGCACGAGCACGAGGGCGGCCTGCCCGCTGCGGAGCATGCCGGCCGCGCCGTCGGCCACCTCGGCGCTCACCCGGTAGAGTGTGTCGGCCGGGACGTCGCCGTTCGGATCTCCGACCACGACGTGCTCATCGACGGTCGTGCCGAACAGCTCCACCCATCCGGGACTCCCCGCCACAGCGGTGGACACACCGGCCCGCTTCGCGGCGGCAAACAGGGTGTCGACCCGCGCCAATCCTTCGTACCAATTCGTCGTGACGCCGCTGACCTCGGGACCCGCGCCGCTGGCGATGGCGGTCCACCCGGGCAGCGAGAGGGACGGCTCACCCGTCCACGCGGTGAACGAAGCGCCCCGGGCCCGCAGCGTGTTCACGACCGTCATGCGTTCAGACGCATCAACGCGCAGCCCGTCAACGACGATCAGGACGACCCGACCGGTCAACGCCGTGCCGCCGCTTCCGGAGGGAAGCGCGCGCGCATAGGGTGAGTCGTATTTCACGACCGCGTTCCACCCGAGCAGCGTCAGCCACTGGGCGGCGTACCCCGCGGCGGCAAGGATCGCGATGAGGACGACGGCGGCAAGCCCGTTGCGGAACTTCATAGTTGCCTGATCTCCGTTCTGGGGACATTCATGGACTCGCCGCCTTCTTCGACGGATGAAAAACAACCCCTGGAAGATAGAATGGTCTGGCGGCTCGGACCATTCCGATGGTGCAGGCGACAGTAGACGAGCAGGGAGACGCCGATGAGAGCAGACTTGGCTGTGAGCGACTACCTGGGCCTGGTGGATTACCGCCGCCGAGTGGCGGAGATGTATGGACGGGTGCGCACTGGGAGCGGCGATCCGGCGGCCCGCTGGATGGAATTCCGGCGCGCCCAGGATGAACTGTTCCGGTCGCATCCGCAGTCGGCGCTGTCAGAGGACCGGAAGGCTCATTTTGAAGGGTTGCGCTGCTATCCCTACGATCCGCAGTTCCGCTTCGTGCTGCCTCTCAGCCCGGTGGACAACCCCGAGGTCATGCAGATTAGGCTGCGCGATGACGGCCTCCTGCAAATGTGCCGCATGGGGCGCGTGCAGTTCGCCATCGATGGGCAACCGCTGGCGCTCACGCTCTTCTGGATCCTCGGATATGGCGGCGGAGTGTTCCTGCCGTTCCGCGACGCCTCCAACACCGACGAAACCTACGAAGGCGGCCGCTACCTCCTGGATACCATCAAAGGCGTAGACCTTGGACAGGACGCCGGCGACATCGTCATCGACTTCAACTACGCCTACAACCCATCGTGTGCCTACAGCCTGCGCTGGGATTGCCCGACACCGCCACAAGAGAACTGGCTGCCGGTGTCGATCCGGGCGGGGGAGCAGCGCTACAGCGGCTAGAGCAGGTTCGTATCCTGCCCGGGACCGCACCTAATTCTCTCGCGTGCCTGCAGAGATTGCGGCCAGGCGTTCATAGTTCAGGCGGAAGAGCGCGACGACGGTATCGGCGTCGTCTGGACCGCGGATCGCCACGCTTATCCATCCGGAATCCGGCAGCACGTGATGCGGCCTCGCCCGCCCGTCGGCGATGAGCTCGTCGCGGATCCGGCGGGGAAAAGGCAAATCGGCGAGACGATCACCGTGGAGGTGGCCGATCTCCCGGTGGGCGACGCGGAACTCCACCCCGCCAAAGCGGTGCGCATGCGCCGTCACCCCAGGCCACTCCAGCACGGACCGGCTGATGCGTTCGGCAACTTCTCCCATGGCATCACATTAGCCATGTGTATCCTGTGGCGCACCGCCCGTCCGGGCCAGGGTCGACGGGGCAAGCCCACCCCACGACAGGCCATGAGGCGATTCCTGCCACTGTTCGTCGCTAGTTTGTGGGACAGAACATGATTCGTGCCGGCACGAATTCGTACAGGAGGGTAGATTAGCTCACTTGGCTATTGACGGACCTCGCGGAGGCCCATTCCGAAGTGCAAGATGGTTTTCATCAAAGGGCCCGTGACGTACTGTAGTTGAGCTCAGCGGGCCATCTGACCTCCGGGACTCGACAACTTCGTCCGTGGGTCGTGCAACGCGTTGTGGAGGTTCCTGTGGGCAACGAAACCCTCGTGGTATACATAGGCCATGAGCACGGACATCCTGTCACGCGCAGCCCAATTGTCCGATCGTGAATTGCTGGCGAAGGTGGAAGCCCTTGCCAGACAAGAGCGAGAGACGATCGCCACGCTCATTGCCCACCTTGCAGTCTTGGATGAGCGCCGCCTCTATCTCTCGGAGGGGTGTTCTTCACTCTTCACATACTGCATGCAAGTGCTCCACGTCTCTGAGGCCGCGGCCTATGATCGGATGGAAGTCGCACGGGCTGTCCGGAAATATCCGCTAATCCTTGAAATGCTCGCCAGTGGGTCCCTGACGTTGACCACCGCGAGGCTGCTGGCCCCGACACTTACCCCTGCGAATCACCCCCGGCTTCTGGAAGCGGCTGCGCGCAAGAGCAAGCGGGACGTGCTGAAACTCGTCGCACGGCGGCGGCCGCTGGCCGATGTACCATCAGCGATCCGTCAGCTCCCGAGCCGGACCGCCAGCTTGGTGTTCCATACGGCACCGAACGCGGAAGCTCCCAGCGAGCAGACAAATCCTCCGGAAGCACCTGTCTTGGAGATTCGTCCTCCGGCAATGCCTGTGGTCGTGCCGCTGTCAGCGAAACGATTCAAGATCCAGTTTACGGCCAGCGAAGAAACACATGATCTGCTGCGTCGGGCCCAGGACCTGCTGCGCCATCAGATTCCGAACGGAGATGTCGGCGAAGTGATGGAGAAAGCACTGAAAGTGCTCATCAGAGCGCTAGCGAGGGAGAAAGTCGCTGCAACCGATCGCCCGCGGGACGGCCGAGGCTCGAATCTACGCTCTCGACACATTCCGGCTGAGGTTAGGCGAAAAGTCTGGACACGCGACGGCGGCCGGTGCGCATTCGTGGCGCACAATGGCCGCCGCTGCACGGAGCGGGCGTTTCTGGAGTTTCACCATGTCGTGCCCTACGCGGCGGACGGCAAGGCGACTGTTGAAAACATCCAACTCCGGTGCCGGGCGCACAATGGGTACGAAGCTGAGCTGTACTTCGGCTCAGCGGGGTCGGGAGCGACTTAGGATAGCCGCTACTTGGATAGCTGTAGACGGACTCACCGATGCTAGGGGTCGCCGCCGCACGTGCTGCGAAAGCAGAAGGCGCCGTTGACAGAATCGACGCGCCAGTGATATCCTTCCTCTCGTCACAGCCATCAAGGTGGCTGAAAAGAAAGGAGGTGAGGCCGACAATGCGTAGTCTGACCCCGGCCCACCTGGAAAGGTTTCGCGGGTAAGACGGAGGCCTGCACTCCTTCGTCTCGCGTCCTGGCTCGTGGGCCGGGGCGCTTTTCTTTTTGGTCAATGTTTTGTTACAGGGCTGGGGGTAGAATGTCTGAGAGTCTCCCCATGCATCGCGACGCAGATGTTGCCATCGTTGGAGCCGGACCCGCGGGGTGCGCCGCGGCGATCCGGCTCGGCCGCGTAGGGTACCGCGTCCTGCTGCTCGATCGCGCGGTGTTTCCACGCGACAAACCGTGCGGCGACTACTGTGATCCTGGCGCGGTGGCGATCCTCGCCGGCCTCGGCAGTCTTCCAGCCGTCCGGGGGGCGGGGGCAGCGCCGATCGAGGGCATGCGCATCGTGGCGCAGGACGGCACCTCGATCCGGCCACGATTTCCCACCGGCGTCGGATTGCTGATCCGGCGCCTGACGCTCGACGCGGAACTGGTGCGCACCGCGGTTCACGCCGGCGTCGAGATGCGGGAGCAGACTCGCGTGCTCGGCGCCCACTGCGAGCGCGACCGCATCACCCTGCAGATCGACCGGCCGCCGGGAACCGTGACCGCCGCGCTGGCGATCGTCTGCGACGGGATGCACTCGACGCTTGGACAGCACCTCGGCCTGCTGGCGCCCATCCCGCCCCGGCGCTACACCGTCGGCGCTTACTTCTCAGGCCTTGGGGGACCACCGCAGGGCGAGCTGCACTTGGGGGCGGGGATGTACTGCGGAGTGGCGCGGTTCGGCAACGGTCTGGCGAATGTCTGCATGGCGCTGCCCCGGCCCTCCCTGCGGCGCCGGGCGGCGGACCGGGCGTTTGCCGACTCCCTCCAGGCATTCCCCCGCCTCGCCGACGAACTGGCTCCCGCGCGACTGGAAAGCCGGTACCGATCGAGCGGTCCGATTGGGTTTCGCGTCAACAGGATGGTGGCCGATCGTCTCCTGCTGGCGGGAGACGCCGCCGCCCAAATCGATCCTATGACCGGACAGGGAATCTACTTCGCGCTGCGTTCAGGGGTCCTGGCGGCCGAAACGGCCGCGTCGGCGCTGGTGACCGGCGATCTCACCGCGTCGCAGCTGGCGCCTTACGTGAGCCGGCGGCGGGCGGTCTTCGGGTCGAAACTGCGGGCGGCACGCGCCCTGCAGTTCCTCGCCCTCCACCGGCGCCTCACGCCGGCGCTCATCCGTCGCCTGCGGGCGCGCCCGTCGCTGGCGAGCCAGTTGATTGGGGCCACGGGAGATGTCTGGCCATCGAACTGGATCTTCTCGCTCCAACATATCTGGGAGCTACTGGCGGGACGCGATGCGGACGGTGCATGAGGCCGAACTGCACGCCGGCACGGCCGAGGTCTTCCAGATCGGCGCCGCCGTCGAGCGATGGCCGCTGCTCGACCCCGCCTACCGGTGGTGCCGGATCCTTGAGCGCACGGCCGGCCGCACCGTCTTCGAGATGGCCGGGAACATCCGGGGATGGCCGGGCCGCTGGACGGCCGTGCAGGAGCTCTTTCCGCGCGAAGGCCGCATCCTGTTCACACACCTGCGGGGCATCACCACAGGCATGCGCGTCGAGTGGCGCCTTCGGGCGAACACCGCGGGCAGCCGGCTGGAGATTACCCATGAGCTCACCCTGGCCTGGCCGGTCATCGGTAACGCGGTATCTGAGCTGATCATCGGACCGATCTTCATCGACTGGATCGCCCGCCGCACGCTTCACGCGGTGCAGCGGGCTACCGAAAGCGAGGTGACATGGTGACAGCGACACGCCGGGTCGTGATCACAGGGATCGGTGCAATTACGCCGATCGGGTCGGGCGCCGCGGGATTGTATGCCGGGCTGCGCGCAGGCGCGTCGGCCGTTTCGAGGATCACGCGGTTCGACGCCTCAGGATACGGGTCGCAAATCGCCGCGGAGGTGCGCGATTTCGACCCCGCGCAGTTCATGGACGGCAAGCGGGTCCGCCGGCTCGACCGCTTTGCGCAGGTCTCCGTCGCCGCGGGGCGGCAGGCCGCGGACGACGCCGGGCTGCACCTGGAAGATGAGGACCGCGACCGTATCGGCTGCTTCGTGGGCGCGGCCCTCGGTGGAGGAGCCTTTGCGGAAGAACAGCACGAGATCTTTCTGCGCGAGGGGATCCGCCGCATCAAGCCAACCCTGGCGCTCGCCGTGTTCAGCGGCGCAGCGTCATGCAACGTGGCCATCGAGCTGGGACTGACCGGGCCCAGCAGCGCCAACTCCGATTCATGCAGTTCCGGGGCGATCGCGATTGGGTCCGCGTTTCGGGAAATCCGGGAAGGCCACGCCGACGTGATGTTTGCCGGCGGCATCGAATGCCCGTTGGCCCCGCTGATCTTCGGCGCGTTCGACCTCATCCACGCCATGTCGACCCGCAACGACACCCCGCAGGCGGCCTGCCGGCCATTCGATCGGGGCCGGGACGGGTTTGTGATGGCCGAGGGTGGCGCGATCCTGGTGCTGGAGGAACTCGGGCGGGCGGTGCGGCGGAATGCACCGATCTACGGCGAGGTCCTCGGCTACGGCGCCAGCAACGACGCCTACCACATGACGGCGCCGCTGCCCTCGGGGGCGCAGGCGGCACGGGCGATGCGGCTGGCCATGGCCGAAGCGGGCCTCGAACCCGAGCAGGTCGGCTACGTGAACGCACACGCCAGTTCGACCCCGCTCAATGACAGCACCGAAACCCGGGCGATCAAATCGGCGCTCGGCGAGCACGCCTACCAGGTTCCGGTCAGCGGGACGAAGGCCATGCACGGCCACGCGCTGGGAGCCACCGGCGCCATCGAAGCGGCGATCTGCATGCTGGCGTTCCGGCATGACTACCTGCCGCCGACCGTGAACCTGGATGATCCCGACCCGGACTGTGACCTCGACTACATTCCGCTCGTGGGACGAGACCAGCGGGTCGACTACATCGTGAGCAACTCGTTTGGCTTCGGCGGCATCAACGCCACGCTGATCTTCGGCCGGTACCCGACCTGATCTTAGTACGCGCTTTGCGCGAACGCGGTCTTGGGACCGTCGGGCACGAACCCGTAGATCTGATACAAGCGGTAGCCGCGGGCATACTGGATCCGTGCCGCCGCAAATCTGCCCTGCCGGCGATACACCGTCCCCAGCATGTACACGGCCAGCGGATTTGCGGGATCGAGCGTCTGCGCATGCTCCAGGTAGCGCGCGGAGGCGGCGAGCCCATCGGGCGTGGCTGAGCGGCCAAGCACCCCATCGGGGACCCGCTCGCCACGATAGTAGTAGAACTGTGATCGCAAGAACGTCACATCCAGCGGGCGGACGGCCGCAGGGGCCAGGCTGCCCCCTCCTGACTCCGGCTGATACCCGCCGATGGTCGCGTCGGCGTTGAACCGCGGGTGGACAAACCGGTACCGTCCGGTTGTCCGGTCCACGAGGAACACACCCTGGTGCTCTGAAAACGGCTCGCGTTCAGAGGCATCGACCAGCACGTCGCGTCCGTCGGATAGCTTGAGCACGGTGACGGCGTGGCCGTTGTTGCTAACCTCTCCGTGGGGGTTCTGCCATACCATGTACACTCCGGCGTCCAGGCCCATCGCCTGCAGCAGCGATGCCAGCAGGACGGACTGCAGCAGGCACTGCCGCTCGCCGAACCTGACCACATTCGCGAACTCGTACCCTCGGTCCAGACTGAACCGCGGAATCGTCGTCTTGATCACGCCGTAGATCCAGACCGCCGCCTGCAGTTCGAGACGGACGCGGCGGGTGGGATCGCCCTGCGCCGCCAGGTCGTGCGGTGCCGCGTCCAGCGCGTCCGTCAGCGCGCGGCGCTCGTAGCGGGCAAATGCCTGCGCAAACCACGGCGTGAATGGCTGGACGCCGGCTGACCCGGCTTGCGCGTAGGAGTCGGCGACGAGGACCTCAAACGCAGGGGAACCGTATGGGTAGCGTTCGCCGGCGGGCAGACCGCCCGCGGGCCACACCGATGGCGTGCCTCCTACCGGCAGACCTGCGAGCAGGACGAGGAGCAGGATGATCGGCGGCGCACGCATCAGCTGCCGCTATTCCACCGCGCGCAGCCGCGGCCACAACCCCAGCGCGATCAGCACCACCACGATGCCGCCGATCGACAGCGCCGGACCGACGCCGATCACATCCGCCAGCAGGCCCACCGGGAGGCTGCCCAGCGCGAATCCGCCGAAGGCGACCATGCTGTACAGACCCATGGCCCTCCCGCGCGCATGGGGAGGAACGGTCAGCTGCAGCAGCGTGTTCGCAGCCGCCATCGCCAGGGCCTGGGTGGTTCCCACCGCCACGAGCATCAGCAGGGCGGGCCAGAACCAGCGCATCAGGCCGAAGGCCGTGACCGTCGCACCGAAGCAGAGCGTGGCCAGGCCTAGCAGCCCGCCCTTGCCCCGGCGCGTCGAGAGCCAGCCCACCAGGAGCAGGGCGGCGACCGTGCCGATCCCGGGGGCCGCCTGCAGCACCCCCAGCCCTTCGGCCCCGACGTGCACCACCTCCCGCGCGAACGACGGCATCAGCCGCACGTACGGCCGGCCGAAGAAACTCAGCACCGCGACCGTACCCAGGAACAGCAGGATCTGGGGATGGCGCCGCAGCAGCCCCATTCCCTCGCGGAAATCCTCCGACACGCGCACGCGTCCCACCCGTTCCTGCCGCGGCACGGACATCATCAGCAGCGCCGTCAGCACCGCAAAGTATGAGACCGCGTTCACGAAAAACGCACCCGCCTCGCCCACCGCGGCGATGACCACGCCGCCCAGCGACGGCCCGATGATGCCGGCGCCGTTGAACGCCACGGAGTTGAGGCTGATCGCGGTGAATACCTCGTGCTCGGCGACCAGCGAGGGGACCATGGAGTGGCGGGCCGGCATGTCGAACGCCTGCACCAGCGAGTTCAGCCCACCGATCACGAAGATTTGCCAGATCTGGATGCGCTGGGTCACGGTGAGCACGGCCAGGACCGTGGCGGACGCGGTCAGCACCAGATTGGTCGCCAGCAGCAGCCCGCGGCGATCGACGCGGTCCGCCGTCGTGCCCCCCAGCAGCGCGAACAGCAGACGCGGCACTGCCTGCGTCGCCGCCAGCAAACCCAGGTAAACCGGCGAACCGGTCAGGCGGTCGACCAGATAGCCCAGCGCGACGAACTGCATCCACGACCCGATGTTGGAGACAATGAGTCCGGTCCACAACAGCCGGAAATTCCGGTAGCGCAGCGGCGCGAACGCAGAGACGCGCGAGGGAAATTCGACCGGCGCGGCGGCGGTGGCATCGTCGGACACGATCTCATTCTAGCAACGGGTCTCCATCGCGGGAACCGAGGCCGCACGTGCAGAACGGGGTATCGATGATTGAAGGAGGGATCGGCGCATGCATCAGGTGACGCACGTCATCCGACCGAGAGGACTCTTTCCCCGATTCGCGCGCTGGGCGGCGCACGCGGCCGGTCATTCGGCCGCCTTCGGCCTGGCACTGCTGATCATCGCGGCCTGGGCGATCACCGGACCGCTGTTTCACTTCAGCGATACCTGGCAACTCGTGATCAACACCGGCACGACGATCGTGACGTTCCTGATGGTGTTCCTCATTCAAAACACGCAGAACCGGGACACCATCGCCCTGCAGCTGAAGATCGACGAACTCATCCGCTCGGTCGAAGGGGCGCACAACGTGCTGCTCGATCTCGAAGAGTTGACCGAAGAGGAGCTGGAGGAGATCAAGAAGCGCTACATGGAGCTGGCCCTGAAAGCCCGGGAGGAGATCCGTAAGGGTCGCAGAGACACCGGCCGCCCGGCGGTCGTGCTCCAGGCCCCCGAGAAGCCCAAGCGCTAGACGCGCAGCCGGCAACGCCGCGCATGGTACAATGCGGACAATGCGCGCCTCCGGCACGCTGATCATACTCCTGTGTCTATCGCTGCTGATGCCGCTGCAGGCTGGAGCCGATGTGGGCCCCGCGGCGGCGACCGGGCTGACAGCTGTCGAGCAGACCCTGCTGCGCGCGCTGGAATCCGCCGGAGTGGCCGAGCACGTCGTCCGGGTGGCCGCGGATACAAACGGCTATCTCACCGTGGCCTCGATTTCCTTTACGTATGCTGCCGGTGATGCGCAGTTCCTCCCGCCGCTGAACGCGACGGCCTGGCGGATCCTGCGCGCGGCGTTCGCCGGCGTCCCGATCCTTAACGAAATCGACCTGCTGGCATTCCATCAGAAATCGGGATGGTTCAATGGCCTACGCCGCGATCCGACTATGACCGCGGCGGTCACACCCGCCGAGATGGCGCGCGTCCCGGCCGGCACGCCGGACGACCTGGCGCTGGCGTGGCTCCCGCGCGTGTGGTTCCATCCAGCCCTGATTCGCGCCGGGATGGCCAGCGCGGATCTCGAGCACCACGCCCGGCATCTGCTCTCCATAGGCGTGCTCCTGGAAGACACTCCGGCATTCGAAGGCAGCCCGAGAGAACGGGCGATCGAACTGAGCCACAGCCGCCTGGGACGGACGAAGGGCGGCATTGTCGAGGGCAAACTCTATCGCGGCGATCCTACGCGACCGGTGCTGGCGCTGACGTTTGACGACGGACCTTCACCCATCTACACGACGCTGCTCCTGGACAGCCTGCGGCGGACCGGCGTCCGCGCAACCTTCTTCCTGGTGGGACTGCGGGTGCTGCAGTATCCCTACTTCGCCCGGGAGATCATGGCTGCCGGTCACGAGCTGGCGAATCACTCGTTCCATCACGTCAACCTGACCCGGCTCAGCAGATCGCAGGTCAGCGATGAATTGGCCCTCACGCAGAGCGTGATCTTGGGTGTGACCGGGATGACGCCGCATTACTTCCGTCCCCCGGGCGGCCGGTACAACCCGGCGGTGCTGGCAGCGGCACAGGCCCTGGGCCTGATCACCGTCTTCTGGACCGACGACCCCGGCGACTACGGATATCCGGTACCACAGGTCGAGCAGAAGCTGTTTGCGCTGGTCGCGAACGGGGGCATTGTCGTGCTGCACCAGGGTGTCGGCACCACGATCCGCGAGTTGCCGAAGATTATCGGAACTCTCCGGCGTCGCGGATTCACCTTCACGACGGTGAGTGGGCTGGTCGCGCCGCGGCAGGGGCCTGCGACGAGAGACTCGAGTCGCGCCGCTCTCGTCACCGGGAGGAAACGGTAAATCTACGGTCTTTCGCGTCCCGGCTTCGCGGTGTCCTCGTTGCCTGAGGCATTGTAGCGGTTCATCGCCTCGTGCGGTCCCTCCAGGACGGCGGTTTCCAGCGCGTCGGCGGCGCGGGCAACGGCGGCGTCCAGCACCGGCCGCTCCGCGGGGCTGAGGCGGGTGAGGACGAACTCCGCCGCCTCCATCCCCTCCGGCGGCCGGCCGATGCCGATCCGCAGACGGGGAAACTCCTCGCTGCCCAGGGCCTCGATCACCGAGCGCAACCCGTTGTGCCCGCCGTGCGTGCCCCGTGTGCGCAGGCGGATCCGGCCGAGCGGCAGATCGAGATCATCGACGATCAGGAAGATCTCGCCCACCGGGATGCGGTGCCGGCGCCGCAGATCCGCAATCGCGATGCCGCTGACGTTGACGTAGGTCTGCGGTTTGGCCAGCAGCACGCGCCGTCCCCCGACCGCGGCTCGTCCCACGAGCGACCAGCCTTCTTCGATGGAGACGGCCGTGCCCCACCGGTGGGCCAGCCGGTCGACGACCTCCCAGCCCACGTTGTGCCGCGTGCCGCGGTACCGCCGGCCCGGATTTCCAAGTCCTGCGATGAGTTTCATGCCAAACGCACGCCGCTCAATGGAGTAGGCAGCAAGCAGTAGGCAGTAAGCAGCCAGGGCCGGAGACTTACTCTTCTTTTTCTTCCGCCTCGGGGGCCTTACCCTTCTCTGCGCCGGGCTTGGCTTCCGCGGCGACTTCGGCGGCGGGTGCCTCGGCAGCGGGTGCCGCCGGCGCCGCCTCCTCGATCACCTTCGGCGTCGTCACCAGGGCCACGACCTCACCCGCGGAGGAGAGGACGGTCAGCTTCGACGGCAGGCGCAGGTCGGATACGTGCAGCGCGTGGCCGATCGTAAGCTCGCTGACGTCGACCCCGATCGATTCCGGAATCTCGGTGGGCAGACATTCCACGAGGAGATCCCGCAGATGGATTTCCAGCACGCCGCCCTCGGTCACGCCCTTGGGCGTTCCGCTGAAGGTCAGCGGCACGTGCGCTTCGATCGTCTCGGTCAGGTCGATGGTGTGGAAATCGACATGCGTGATGGTTTCCCGGCTGAAGATGTCGCGCTGCAGATCTTTCACCATCACGGTTTGCGCCGCCCGGTCCCCGTCGCCCAGGGCCAGGTCGATCAGCACGTTCAGACCGGCGTGGGTGTGGAGGGCGCCTCGCAGCGCCTTGCCGTCCACCATCACGGGCAGCGCCTCGAGGCCGCGGCCGTACACGACGGCGGGCACCTGCCCGTTGCGCCGCAGTCGCCGCACCGCATTCTTCCCGACGTCCTCGCGGCGGCGGGCACTCAACTGCACTCTTTCCATTACATGGTCCTCCCGAGCAGATAAGACTCGATCATTATAGCAAAGGCGCGATACCCGCACACCACCGTGCACATATCAGGTAGTGGGTCAGTTTAAACCGCTGTTCGTTTTCGGCCAGGCTGGTGGAGGGCCGCTGCGCTCTCGGGGCGGCTCACCTGCTCACCCCAGAAATTCGCTGCGCAAATTTCCGGGGACCCCGAGGCCTTAGCGTAGCGCTCGGGCTCGCCCCGCCACGATCGGCGGGGCTCACCCGGCC
>DASXUC010000018.1:0-20682 GCA_036505015.1 bacterium
AACCGGCGCCTACCTGCCCGGACAGCCCGTACCGCCCGAGCGCGTCGAGGACGTGCTGGGACGAATCGCGGACCTGCCGGCGCGCATCGAGAGCCGGGCGGTCCGGATGGGAACCGAGATCCTCCAGCGCGCCGGCGTCAAGCACCGCTACTATGCGCTCGATCCGCTCACCCGGACGCAGACCGAGACCAACGCGTCGATGGCGGAGAAAGCCATCCGGGCCGCGCTGGAGCCCACTGGCGCCGGCGCCGACACGATCGACCTGCTCATCTGCGCGGGCGCGATGAGCGATTACTTCTGCCCGCCCACCAGTGCTCTCGTGCAGGACCGCTTGGGCATCGCGCGCTGCACGGAGATCGAGATCCACTCCAACTGCAGCGGCGCGCCGAAGGGGCTCCAGGTGGCCCTCGACATGCTCCGCGGCGGCCGCTACCGGCGCGCGGCGGTCGTGTACACGCAGCTGTCGTCGGTGTTTCTCCGCGGCGAGTTCTTCAACCCCCAGAAAGTCCGGCTGGAGAATCTCGTGCTGCGGTGGATGCTCTCCGACGGCGCGGGCGCGGTCATCCTGGACCGGCGCGCCGGCGGACTGCAGCTCCTTGACGTGTTCGTCGAATCGCGGGGCGGCGGCCGGCCCGCGGCAATGGTCGGCGGGGTTTCAGGCGCGATGGGCACGGAGATCACGTTCAACGGGAACGGCATGTACCCCGCCCTGTTCGAGTCGGGGCAGCATCACGTCTGGCAGGACATCGGGGAGGTCAACCGGCGGGCGCCCCGGCATCTGCTCGACGGGCTGAAGGAGATGCTCGAGGGGTCCGGGGTGCCCGGGTCGGCGGTGGATCACTTTCTGCTGGGCATCCCGGGCCGGCACTTCATGACCGACGCGCTGCGGGACTACTTCGTCAACGACGTCGGCGGCGATCCGGCGAAGGTCCCCTACGACATCGAAGACTTCGGGTACTGCGGCGGGGCGACGATGCTCATTCAGTTCGACCGGCTCGTCCGCAGCGGGCGCGTCCGGCCGGGCGATCTCATCGCCGCCTATCTGGAAGAGTCCAGCAAGTGGATGTCCGGGGGCTTCCTTGCCCGGCAGACCTAGCAGGCGGGGTCGCTGTTCCCTGTTCCCTAGGTCTTTTGCGCCCGCGCGGCGGCCGCGCGCTCGCGCAGCTGCGCGAGCCGCTGCTGGTTGAGCTGCTTCGCTTTCTGGCCGAACGTGTGCGCGCTGGCATATTGGCGCAGGTTCGTGACGGCCGTGTCGTACGGCTCCTTGGAGGCCGCCGACCGCAGGATCAAACCGGCAAACGCCCGGACGAACCATTGCCGCCACCTGGAATAGCGGAATCCGTAGAGCTCCCGCGCGTCGGGCGGGAGGATGCCGACCGCCGCCTGGCGGATCCACCGGTTCAACAGCGACTCCAGATTCGGGATCAGCCCGGTCGGGACCATGAGTTCCCGGAACCACTGCGCCTCGCCGATGAACGCCATCCACGGGCGCATGCTCTGCAGGTAGGATTCCAGCTCGGCCATGGTGCTGGGCGCCTTCTCCGGGTCGATCCCTACCAACCGCGCCGCGACCTTCTGCTCCGTCACGAACTGGTCTTGTTCCGCCGGCGTGAGCGCGGGTCCGAAGCGGGCGGCGTTCTCGATCGCAGTCCAGGTCAGCGTGCAGTGGACCCACATCAACAGCTCTGGCTCGTCGGGACGATACTCGAGACCGGTCTGCGGATCCGTCGCCTTCATGATGCTGTGGATGTAGCGCAGCGCGGCGCCGGCCTTCTCCGCCTGCTCCGTGTCGCCGAACGTGATGGTGACTGTGTACTCCCCGGTGAGTTCGCCCCGCAGCTCGGGGTTTTGGCGGAAGCTGCTGGCCTGATCGATCATCCGCATCACGCGCGGGTGCAGCATCTGATACAGCGCCGCGGCCGTGCCCACCACCGCGTAGGCCGGAGACGCGATCATCCGCCACGTCACGCTGTCGGGACCAAACAGGCCGTCGTCCTTGGGCGGGGCCTCCAGGGCGTTGGTCGCAATCGGGCGGGTCGCAGGCATCAGGGCTCCTTCGCGCGGGCTGACGTAAATGCGCTAACGTTCGCCCGGCCGCCGGCGGTTTCCTTCCGGTACGGCGTGGGTGTCGAACTCAGCGCTTGGCCTGGCTGCGGGCCGCGGCGGCCCGCTGCTGCAGCTGCGCCAGCCGCTGCTCGTTGAGCTGTTTCGCCTTCTGGCCGAAGGAGTGCGCGCTCACGTACTGGCGCAGGTTGGTCACCGCCGTGTCGTACGGACTCTTTTTCTCCGCCGCTCGGAAGATCCACCCCGCGAAGGCGCGCACCCACCGGTCCTGCCACGGGGTGTAGTGCAGTCCGTACAGCTCCCGCGCGTACGGCGGCAGCAAACCGACGGCCGCCTGCTGGACCCAGGGCAGCACGAGCCCCTGGAGGTTCGGGAGGAGCCCGGTGGGGACCATCATGTCGCGGAACCACTGCGCTTCGATCACGAACGCCAGCCATGGGCGCATGCTCTCCAGGTAGGCGTCCAGATCGGCGAGCGTGCCGGGAGCCCGTTCGGGGTCGAGGCCGACCAATCGGATCGTGCAGGCCGTCGTCCTTCGGGGGTGACTCCAGCGTGTCGACGGCGATGGGCCGTGTCGGGGCCATGGACGGCTCCTTCATCGAGATTCAGATGCGCCGAGGTTCGACCGGGCAGCAGCGGTCTCCTTCATGCGTGTGCAACGATCCCGCGGGGGGGAGTTGGATGCCGGCCGAAGAACTGCAGAGGGCATGAGATACGAACCCACCGCGGAATCGGTCAGCGGCCACCTGCTCCCCGAATGGTACGACGACGCGAAGTTGGGGATCTTCATCCACTGGAGCGTGTTCTCGGTTCCGGCCTGGGCGCCGACCACCCACAGCATCATCGACGTCGGCGAGGGAAAGACGCCGATGTGGAACATGCCCTACGTCGAGTTCTACTCCAACTGGATGAAAGTCCCCGACAGCCCGACCTGGCACCATCACCGCAAGACGTACGGCCCGGACTTCCCCTACGAGAACTTCGTGCCGGAGTTCAATCAGGCCAGCCGGAAGTGGGACCCGCAGGCGTGGGCCGCGCTGTTCAAGCAGGCCGGGGCGCAGTACGTCGTCCCCGTGAGCAAGCACCACGAAGGGTTCCTGCTGTGGCCCGCCCGGCGGCCGAACCCGTTCAAGCCCAACTACGTCGCGGAGCGCAACATCATCGGCGAACTGGCCGCCGCCGTCCGGGCGGAGAAGATGCGCTTCGGGGTGTACTACTCCGGTGGGTTCGACTGGACGTTCACCACCGAGCCGATCCGGGACGTGCTGGATTCGATCACCACGGTGCCGCAGAACCCGCAGTACGTCGAGTACATCACCGAGCATTTTCGCGACCTGATCGAGCAGTTTCAGCCCGCGGTCCTCTGGAACGACATCGGCACGCCCGGGGCGTTTGACCTGCCCGCCGTCCTGGCGTCGTACTACAACGCGGTGCCCGACGGTGTGGTGGATGACCGCTTCCGCCGGATTCCCGGGCTGGGGCTCCTCACCCCCATCCTCACCCGCTGGCCGTTCCGGAACTGGATGTTGAACAAACTCACGACCGCCATCGGCGGGCAGGGCGGCCCGATGGACCCCGACGCCAAGAGCGACGTGCACGCGGACTTCATCACGCCCGAATACACGACGTTCCCGACGATCGTCTCCAGGAAGTGGGAGACGACGCGCGGGTTGGGAATGGGCTTCGGTTACAACGCGGCCGAGCCGGAGGACAAGTACCTGACGGTCCCGGAACTCGTGCACATGCTGGTGGACACGGTGAGCAAGAACGGCAACATGCTGCTCAATGTCGGCCCGATGGCCGATGGGACGATTCCGGACATCCAGCGAGACCGGCTGGTCGGCCTGGGCGCATGGCTGGCCGTCAATGGAGAAGCGATCTACGGCACCCGCCCGTGGGGACGCGCCGAGGGCGTGGCCCAGGCGCAGGATGGATCCGCGATCCCGGTGCGATTCACGCGCAATGGCGTCACGCTGTACGCGACGCTGCTGGCGGCCCCGGCCGGCGCGTCGATCGTTCTCAAGGACGTGGGCATCACCCCGCTCCCGCAGGTGTCGGTCCTCGGCGTCGCACAGCCCGTTCCGGCGGCGATCCAGGGTCCCGACCTCGCGCTGACGATCCCCCGTGATCTCCCGGCGGCGTCGGTGGCGGGGCAGGCATGCAGTCTGCGCATCGCGTAGCCACGTCGCCCTGGCGCCGGCGCTTTTCAGCCCCGCGCACTTCACTTCCCCTGTGGGCGCGGGACGCCCCGCAGCGCTGCCTCTACGGCACCAACGCGTCGGGAAAGTGGGAGCTGTACGCCTGGGACCGCGGCGGTGACCGGCATCGCCAGGTGACCGACCGCCCCACCGGGACCCTGCCCGGGTTCGGCCGGCTGGATCCCACCGGCGAGCACATCTGGTGGTTTGACGACGACGCGGGCAACGAGCTCGGCCGGTGGATGGTCGAGCCGTTTGCGGGCGGGGCCGCCCGGCGGGCGGTCCCCGGCCTCGCCGACGCGTACGGCGCGGGCCTCGGATTCAGCGCGCCCGGGGTGGCGGTGATCGGGGCGTCTCGCCCCGACGGGACGACCGTCTATCTGGTGCGCGCGGGGCATGTCGAGCGCGAGCTCTACGCCCACCGCGAGCACGCCTGGGTCAGCAGCCTCTCGCATGACGGCACGCTGATCGGCATCAACCATTCCGAACACGGAGACAGTCGGCATCCGGCGGTCCGGGTCATTACGCTCGATGGGAGGGTCGTCGGCGATTTGTGGGACGGGCCTGGATTGGGCCTATTCCCGGCCACGTGGCCACGCGTGGGCGGCGATCAGCGGCTGATCGTCCACCATGAACGCCAAGGCGTCCGGCGTCCGCTGGTCTGGAACCTCCATACAGCCGCGGCCGAGGAGATTCCCATCGATCTCCCCGGCGAAGTTACCGCATCCTGGTACCCCGACGGGACGCGTCTCCTGCTGACCCGCGACCACCGTGCGCGGTCGAGGCTCTACAGCTACGATCTGGGCCGCGCGGAGCTCACCGCGATCGAGACCGAACCGGGGACCATTACCGCCGCCCGCGTACGACCCGACGGTGACGTGTGGTACGCGTGGTCGCGGTCGTCGACCCCGCCGGAAATCCGCTCCGGCGCGGGAGTGCTGCTGCGCCCCGGCGGACCGGCCGCACCGGGCGGCGTCGCCTATGGGGACCTCGACCTCGGACCTATCCACGCCCTGGTCGCCGAACCCGCTGGACCGCGGCCGCACCCGACCATCATGCTGGTGCACGGCGGACCCGAGTCGCACGACATGGATACCTACTCGGCGATGGTCCAGGCCTGGGTCGATCATGGATATGCCGTTGTGCTGGTGAACTACCGCGGCAGCACGGGATACGGCCGCGCTTGGCGCGACGCCATCACGGGCAACCCGGGGTTCACCGAGATGGAGGACCTCTGCGCGGTTCGAGACCACCTGGTTGCCTCCGGACTCACGGACCCGCGGCGAATGATCCTCTCGGGCCGGTCGTGGGGCGGCTACCTCACCTTGCTGGGCCTGGGGCGGCATCCCGACCGCTGGTCGCTGGGGATCGCGGCGGTACCGGTCGCCGACTATGTGGCGGCCTACGAAGACGAGATGGAGCCGTTGAAGGCGTATGACAAGGCGCTGTTCGGCGGCGCGCCGGACGAACTCGCGGAGGCGTACCGTGCGCGCTCGCCCATTACCTATGTCGAGGACGTGGCCGTGCCCGTGTTCATCCTCGCCGGCGAGAACGATCCACGCTGCCCGATCCGCCAGATCGACAACTATCTCGCGCGGCTCGCCGAGCTCGGGAAACCGCACGACGTCTATCGCTACGACGCCGGGCACAGCTCGCTGGTGATCGACGAGCAGATTAGGCAGATGGACAAGGAACTGGCGTTCGCCGCGCACCATCTCGGAACGGTCGAGCCGCGTTAGATCAAGGAGTTCATCGTCCCTTATCTCTCTCCGGTTGGGTCTCCTGGTACGGGGAAAAATGATGGTATCCCAGCGAGAGGAGGCGTCCTATGCGTATTACGCTTGAAAAGAATGGTCAGACGCAGTTGCTGGATACCGAGAAGGACGCGGACCGGATTTCTACGCTGAAGGCTCAGGGCTGGTTGGAGAAGGCTGGAGCCGAGCATCCGGTAGAGTCCGCCGCGAAGGAAGAGGAGAAGGTAAAGCGGTAGTTCTTCTCCTCTCCTGAAGATCTGCAGCGCCGGGTGAAATCCCGCCCGGCGCTGCGCATTTCCCCGGCTTGGTGGTATCAGACCAGCCGCGAATAGAAGATCGCCACCGGCCCGGCGGCCCGCTCCAGGACGCGCAGCGCGACGTCCCCCTCTCCCCCTCTGGCCAGTCCATTGGGAAGAGCCGCACCAATGATGGTGACGCCCGGTGTCACTTCTCTCGCAGCGGCCAGCACCTCCCCCGCTGGGTCGCCGCGGCGCAGGACCACCTGGGCCTGAATGCCCAACGCCGCCAACAGATTCAGGTCCGAGCGCAGGTGCATGGCCTGGGGGACACGACGCGCAATCTGCTCGTCCAGATCCAACGGAAGATCGCGCCCGCGCACCACGTGCAGCAGCGTGACCTCCGCCTGTACGCGGCGGGCCAGCCGCGCCGCAAAGCGGAGATCTTCCCGGCCGGGCGCCCCGCCGGCCGTCGCCACCATGATCCGATTCAACCCGGGCGGAGACGCGGGAACGGCCATGACGGCGGTCCCCCGCCGGCGCAGGCGCGCGTCGAGCTCCGGGCGCAGCAGACGGAGTATGTGGACGGCATCGGCGTGCCCGAACATGAGGATGTCCGGAAACTCTCCGCGCAGAGTGGCCCACAGCGCACCGGTGTCGGTCCACACGCGATCGTTCAACTCCTCCGGGGTCACCCCGGGAATAGCCTCCGGCAGCGCCTTGGCCGTCGACTTCCCATCGCTGACCAGCAGCCGGACTTCGACGCCCTCATGACTGTTGAGTTGCCGGGCGAATTCCACGACGGGAGATTCGGCCGTCGCCGATCGCACGTAGACCATGGCCCGCAGCGGATCGGCCGGCAGGACCCGATAGTGCGTGAGCCCGACCCACAACCGTTCAGCGCGAACCAGATCCGCCTCGGCGCTGGGCACGACGGCCACGATCGTCCGGGCCGATTCTTCTTCCGCCGGCGCCAGCGGGGTACGGCCCGGGATCGCGGTGTCCAGGCGCAGTCGCATCTTGATGCGGTCGCCGGCAAAGGTGACCTCGCTAACCCGCGCCGGGCCCAGCGAGGTCTCGCCCTCCGCGGCCCGCGCCGTGAGGGTGACGTCTTCGGGGCGGAAGTGTAGGAAGACCCGCCGGCCGCGCTCGACGGCCTTCTCCTCCGGGGCGATCGGCAGCCGGAGCTCTCCCACGCGCAGCCCTTCCGGATGCGCACGGCCGAGCAAGAAGTTGGCGTCGCCCAGGAGACTGGCCACGTACGGCGTCGTCGGCTCACGGTAGAGCGTTTCGGGCCGTCCGCTGGCCACCAGCCGGCCGCGCTGGAGGATCCCGATGCGGTCGGCTAGCTCAAACGCCTCCTCGCGGTCGTGGGTCACGAAGATGGTGGTAATTTTCAGTTCACGCTGAATGCGCCGGAGTTCTCCGCGCAGGTAGGTCCTGGTCGAGGCATCGAGGGCGCCGAAGGGCTCGTCCAGCAGCAGGACGCTGGGTTCATAGGCCAGCGCGCGCGCGAGAGCGACGCGCTGCTGCTGCCCGCCCGACAACTGCGCGGGGTAGCGGGAATCCAACCCGGCCAATCCGACCAGTTCGAGCAGTCGGGCCCGGACCGCGGCCCGCTCGTCCTGCGCGGTCTTGCGGATCATCAACCCGAACTCCACGTTCTGCGCGACGGTCATGTGCTGGAACAGCGAGTAGTTCTGGAACACCAGCCCTACCCCGCGCTGCTGCGGCGGTAGCTGCGTCACGTCGCGGCCGTGCAGCAGCATCCGGCCGCCGTCAAGACCGGTCAGCCCCGCGATGAGACGGAGGACGGTGCTCTTTCCGCTTCCGCTTTCTCCCAAGAGCACGTAAAGCTCACCGTCTTCTACCTCGAGGTGGACGCCGTCGACGACGGCCAGCGGTCCAAAGCGTTTGGTGACGCCTTCAAGCACGATGGACATTAGCCAGCCTCGCGTTCCGGCCGCGCGGAGAACCTGAGCAGCGCAAAGAACAGGAGGAACGAGATAATCGTCAGCACCGCGGCGACGGCATTGGCCGCCTGCACGTTGCCCGCTTCAAACATCGCAAAGACGAACAGCGGCGCCGTCTGCGTGCGTAGCGCAAGGTTGCCGGAGACCATGACGGTCGCGCCGAATTCGCCAAGGGAGTGCGCGAACGTGAGCAGGCTCCCCGCGAAGAGCCCACCGCGCAGCGCCGGCAACATCACGTGCTGGAAGGTTTTCCACGGCGTGGCGCCCATGGTGTAGGCGGCTTCCTCATAGGTTTTCTCAAGTTGATCCAGCACGGGCTTGACGGCGCTGACCATGTACGGAAAGTTCACGAAGAGATGCGCCATGAGGATGCCCAGGGGAGCGAACATCGGACGGAAGCCGAGGGGATCCAGGAAGCGGCCGAGCAACCCGATCGGCCCCCACAGCAAGAGCAGGCTCGTGCCCACGACCACCGTGGGGATGGCGACCGGCAGGCTCACGACCACGCTGAGAGCGCCCTGCCCCCGGAACCGGTACCGGGACAACACGTACGCCGTGGCCGTGCCCAGTACGGCGTTGATGGCCGCGGTGCCCAGGGCGATCAGCAGGCTGAGCCGCAGCGCGAAGAGCGCTTCACGCGTCGCCAGCGCCGCGACGAATTCCCGCGCGCCCCCGCTCGCCGCGAAAATGAACACCGCGGCGATTGGAAAAAGGAGCAGCGGCAGCAGGTACGTGAACACGATCCCCACCGGTAGGAACGATCGCTTGGTCACTTTCGCACCTCAGGGAGGACTTGGCCTTTCCAGACGCCTTCGACGATCGTCGCGTACGCCGCCGGCCACCCGCCCAGGTCCGCGACGGTGAACGGGCGCGCGATGGACCCGAAATCCGGATTTTCGGCGTTGAGACGTTCGTCCACGCTGCGAAAGCCGAACTTGACGAAAATGCGCTGCGCATCCGGGGTCCACAGAAACCTCAAGAACGCGTTCACCAGCTCGCGGTCCTGCGGGCGGACGTTGCGGTCCACGAGCACGGCGACGTGCTCGCTGAGAATCGTTGACGGTGGAATGACCACGGTGCCCTTGATCGGCTTGCTGAGGGTCTCCTGTTCGTAGGTGATCAGTGCGTCGCCGAACCCCGCCTCGAACTGCGTGCGGACGGCACGCGCCGATGACGCCTGGTAGCGGACGTTGCGCCAGATACCGAGCAGCTGCGCGCGCGCCTCGGCGGGAGTACCGCCGGTCAGCGTAACCGAGCCGTATTCGGCGAGGAGCGCCCACAGGGCGCCTCCCGAGGTCAGCGGATCGGGGTGCGCAATGGCTATCCTGGGCCGGGTGAGATCGTGGAACCCACGGATCTGCTTTGGATTACCCGGGCGGGTAATGACGATGAACGGGGTGCGGTTCACCACCCCTCGATGCGGGAACGTGTGCCAGTCGGTCCGCGCGACTCGCGCCTTGCGCAGCTTCAGCGCGTCAAGTTCCAGCGACAGGATCGCCACCTGCGCGGGAGCTCCGAAGAGAATCTGGTTCGTGACCGTCCCGGAGCTGGCGAACGCGCCGAGAATCTCCAGCCGTTCGCGGCGCTCGCGCTGCCACGACTCCGCGAACGCGGGAAAGATGCCCTTGGTCATGACCTCTCCGAGGATGCTGAACCCATACACGGTAAGCGTGCGCGAGCCGCCCGCGGCGCCGGTGCCGCCGCAACCGGACGTGGCCAGGGCAGCGGTCGCCGCGATGAGAACCAGGATGCGCATACGAGCCATGTCCATCTCGTGACCATTGCCCACCGCTGCCGCGTGTTAAACTCACCGATGAGAACCCGATCATGGTCGCCTCTTAGTGCCGCTCGAGATCCTGTCGCTCCTCGCCATCGTCGCCGCAATGCTCGTCGCGCTCGCCTACGACTGGCTCTCCCCCGACGTGGTGGGACTCGGCGCCGTGATCATGCTGATCGTAACCGGTCTGCTGCCCGTGGATGTGGCCTTTCGCGGTTTCGGCAGCCAGACGGTCCTCCTCATCCTGGGCCTGCTCATCCTGACGGCGGCGCTGGAGCGCACGGGCGTCGTGGAGTCCATCGGGCGGGCCGTCTTCCGCCGGGTGGGCACGAACCCCAATCACCTGCTGGTATGGGTGACGGCCCCGGTCACGGCATTGTCCTCGTTCATGAGCAACACGGCGGCGGCGGCATTCTTCCTTCCCATCACGATCGGTCTGGCCGGCCGTGCCAGGGTAAACTCGTCGACGCTGCTGATGCCAATGGCGTTCGCTGCTATCCTGGCCAGCTCGGTGACGCTGATCAGCACCTCGACGAACATCGTCGTAAGCGGTCTGCTCGTAGAGTACGGTCGGGCGCCGCTGTCGATGTTCGAACTCAGCGCTGTCGGGATCCCGATCGCCGTGGTAGGCCTCGGATACCTGTGGGGCGTGGCGGCTAAGCTGCTTCCCGATCGGCGGGTGCCCGAAGACCTCACCGACAAGTTCGGCATCCGCCAGTACGTCAGCGAGCTGGTGATCCCGGAGAAGTCCGGGCTGATCGGGAAGACGCTGGCCGAGGCCCGGCTCGGTCCCGACTACGATCTGACCGTGCTGACCATCACCCGCGGCGACGGCGCCCGGGTCGGCCTGCGGTCCAATACCAAGCTTCAGAGCGGCGACATTCTCGTCGTCGAGGGAGTGCGCGAGAACATCTTGAAGATCAAGGACGCCGTCGGCGTCGACATCCACGGCGACATTGAGGTCACCGATCCCGCCCTTCAGAGCGATCGGATCCGGCTGGCAGAAGTCATCCTGCTGCCGGGCTCCCGACTCATCGGACACACCATCGCAGGAGCCCGGGTTCGGGAACGCCTGGGGCTGCAGGTCCTGGCTATCACCCACCGGGGAGGCACGGTGTACCGGCGTCTTAACGGTGTTCGGCTGGCGGTGGGCGACGTTCTGCTGGTCCAGGGAGACCCCGAGGTCATCACGGCGATGGATGCCGCGGAGGTCGGGGTCGTGCTGGGGGAAGTCAGTCCTCGCCGGTACAACGTCCGCCGCGCCCCGATCGCCGTGGGGAGTTTCCTCGGCGCGCTGGTCCTGGCCACGGCCAATGTCGTGCCGCTGCCGGTTGCCGTCCTGGCGGGGGCCGCGGTGGCGCTGGCGGCCCGTGCGATTACGCCGGAAGAGGCCTACCAGCGAGTCGAGTGGAAGCTCCTGATCTTCATCGGCAGCGTGCTGGCGATCGGCGCGGCAATGGAGCGCACGGGCACGGCCGCCTTCCTGGCGCATCGAATCGTCGCGCTCATGCGTGGCGCCGATCCGGTGTGGCTGCTCAGCGCGTTCTTCGCGCTGACGCTTGCCCTCACCCAACCGATGTCCAATCAGGCCGCCGCGGTCGTCGTGCTGCCGGTGGCGATCCAGGCCGCGCTGGCACTGAATTTAGACCCGCGCCCGTTCGCGGTGATGGTCGCGGTGGCGGCAAGCGCATCATTCCTCACGCCGCTGGAACCGGCCACCCTGATGGTCTACGGGCCGGGCCGCTACCGGTTCTTCGATTTCTTCAGAGTGGGGCTGCCGCTGACGGTGATCATCTATGGCCTGGCGATCGTCATTGTGCCGCGCCTGTGGCCACTCACGGGCCGTTAGCGCAGGTACCCTACGGAGCTTGATCTCCAAACTGTTTGCCCTCTTCCTTCTTCTTACGGTTGGCCTGCTTGCTCCGCTTCACCAGGGCTTGGGAGTTCTGCACTTGGTGGGGCCGCGTCGCGCGAGACCAGTCGCCTTGCCTCCGCTTGGCCGCTGATTGTTTGGGCATCGCTAACCCTCCCGGCAGACCTTTACCCAGTTTGGTATAATCGATACATCCAGTGGGGGCGAACGGTCTCGACTGGGATGGCAGCAGCGAGGCTGCGCGTCGAGGTGTTCCGGGTCCTCGTTAAACTCCTGGAAGGCGCATAAACGCCGACACTACCCAGTACGCTTACGCTGCTTAAATAACAGCGTACGTTCACCCGAGAGGGCCGGCGGCCCGGTGTGAACGTCACAAGCCGGCTACCGAGTAGCGCCCGGCCCAGGCGCTGCGAGGGAACTCCAACGGGCTGGCGGTCGGCGGATCCGGCTCAGAGGAGCCGTCAATCGCGAGAACCAAACGCTGAGCTACACGCGTAGACGCTTCGCCCTCGCAATCTCAGGACGCGGGTTCGATTCCCGCCGCCTCCACCAAAAATGAGAAATGGCCCGCGTTTTGGGCCATTTTCCGTTTCTGGTGAGCGGGGTTAGTTCCCGCAACCTCTTAGTGACGATTCGCGCCATGAACCGGAGATTTCGACTCACGTCTCTGCTTTTGGCACCATAGTGGCACCCTTTGCAGATTGAACCAAAGGGTTGCTCGGAAAGCCGCGCCCCCAATTGCTTGTCTGCTGGGTACGCAGAGGGACCGGGGAGCCAACAGTAGCATCGTCGCACCAGGGTTGAAGACGCTGTTGACCGAGTAAGACCGGTCCGCTGCATTGGGATGGATTGCCGGTCGGCGAACGAATAATTCTTCGTGCTAGCCGGTCTCCGGGACCATAACGCTCATGAGATGACCTCCTTCGCCCGTCGCTGCAGGACCTCGTGGTAGACGCGCAGGTACTCGTCCACCATGCGGTCGCGGCTGAAGTGCTGCTCGACATGCCGGCGCACCCGCCTGCGGTCCAGGGCCGGGATCTCGTCCAGCGCGCGCACCGCCTCATCCACGGTGTCCACGATGAAGCCGGTCTCCCCGTGGCGGACGATCTCCGGCACCGCGCCTCGGCCCCGCGCGATGATCGGTGTGCCGGTGGCCATGACCTCCACCATACTGAGTCCAAACGGCTCCTCGAAGTTGCTGAGGTGCAGCAGGGCGAGCGCGCCGCCCAGCAGGGCATCGCGCGCCCCGGCGCCCACCGAGCCCACGTAGCTCACCCGGTCACCGTCCAGGTGCGGCACGACCTGGCGCTCGAAGTAGTCGCGATCATGGATGATGCCGGCAATGATCAACCGGCGACCCGCCCGCCTGGCCACCTCGATCGCCTCGGCCGTCCCCTTGTCCGGATGAATTCGACCGAAGAAGAGCAGATAGTTGCCCGGAGTCTCCCCCAGCGTGAACTCAGAGAGCAAGATACCGTGATGGATCGTAGCGACATAGTCGAGACGCGGATGGCGATCCGCCTCGCTGATGGCGACGTAGTGCGTCCGCCCATCGTAGCGCTCGTAAACGGGGAGGATCCGGTCGGACGAGAAGCCGTGGATCGTGGTGAGCACCGGCGTCTGGACCAGGCCGCTGTAGGTGAGCGGCAGGAAATCCATGTGGTTGTGGATGAGGTCGAACTCCGAGGCGCGCTCGAACGCCGCGGCGGCGTGCAGGCACTCCCACACCTTTCCATCGAGAGTGGGATCTTCGGAGTAGGGCCGCGGACAGACCGACACGAGCCGCGCCCGGGTGACGGAATCGGCTGTGGCAAAGAGCGTGACATCGACCCCACGCTCGACCAACCCTTCGGTGAGCAGCCAGACCACGCGCTCCCACGGCCCATAGTGCCGGGGCGGCACGCGCCAGGAGATCGGAGCCAGCATCGCGATGTGCACGGACGTCTCTGTTCGAATCAGGGATGACCCACAACTGGCTGCGAGCGGGCCGCTGCCGCCGGGACCTCCGGAACGGTGGCGTCCGCCAGCCCCAGCACCTGCTCGGCCAGCCGCATCTCCAGCAACGCCAGAAGAAAGGCCAGGGTGGACTCGGCGCCCTGGTTCTCGTTGGCGCGATCTGGGTGCAGCCCGTCTCGGCAGCCGCCCGACGACGAGTCGTAGAGCGACAGGCCGAGGTCGTTCCGTCCCAGGAACCACTCAAAGGCCCGCCGCGCTTCTTCCTGCCAGCGGGCCTCGCCGGTGACGCCTGAGGCCGCCAGGCACGCCGAGACCATGGTCTGCGCTTCGACAGGCTGCTGATCGAAGCGGGCGCGCTCCCCGCCCCGGCGATAGAACCCATTGGAGCCGATAGGCACGAAGTGCCCCTTGCGCGATCGCTGGACGCTCGCCAGCCACTCCAGGGAGGTCAGGCCGGCCTCGATCATATCGGACCGTCCCATCCGCCGGCCACACTCCAGCAGGGCATGCGGCAGGCTGGCGTTGCAGTAGGCCACGATCTCCTCGAACCACGGCCAGTCCGGCGAGGCCGTCCGCCGGTAGGCCTCCAGGAGCCGGCCGGCCAGCACCTCGCGCGCCCGCCGGGCCGCCCTGTCCCCTGAGAACCGCCGGAGGTACTCCTGGATGCCGAAGAGGGCGAATGCCCAGGCCTGTGGGCTGGTAGAGTCTAGCACCGCCGGAAGCGCTTGGTTAAACAACCTGCCAGCTGGCCCCCGGAGGCCTGCATGTATGGACCGGCCCACGACCACCCCGATGGCCCACAGGGCGCGGGCGTTGCTGTCCTCCGAGCCCGCCTGCTCCAGCCAACGGCGATCGAATGAGAGGAAGTTCCGGAACCGACCCGATGGGCCATCGAAGGCATGCCAGAGAAAGGCCAAGTAGCGCGACGCCAGATCATGAGCATTGTCGATGGCCGCATCTTCCACCTCTTCCAGCAGGACGGAAGCGATCAGGACCCGGGCGTTGTCATCGGTGGTATACCCCTCGTCATAGTTTGGCACCGTGAAGACGGCGTGCTGCATGATCCCCACATCGTCAGTCAGACGATACAGGTGGTCGGGCTTGAGAGCCGGCAGCTCGACGGGCCGCTCCAGCAGAGGCTTGACCGCGAACGCCGGCCGCGGCCGGCGCATCCGCTCCTGACGGGTCCGCTCGAAGCTGTCCATGTACTTCCGCGCGACGACCGGCCAGATCATCTCGCGGCCATAGAGATACGCGCGCTTGCGCATGGCGTGCCGTTCGGCCTCGTTGTCCAACAGGTCGATAACCCGCCGGGCGATGACCTGGGGATTCCGGAAGGGCACCAGCACCCCGCGCCCGCCGGCCAGGAGTTCCTCGGCATACAGGTACGGCGTCGAGACGACGGCTTTCCCCGCGCCAACCGCGTAGCTCAGCGTACCCGAGGCGATCTGCGCCGGGTTGAGATACGGGGTGATGTAGATGTCCGCGGCCCCGAGGATCTGCACGAGTCTCCCGAGGCTGACGAACCGATTGTCAAAGATGACCTGCTGGCCCACCCCGCTGGCCTGAGTCAGCCGTTCCAGGGACAGCCTGTACGATTCGCCTTCCCGGCGCCGCACGTGCGGATGAGTGGCGCCCAGGATGATGTAGACCACATTGGGGTAGCGCGCCAGGATGGCCGGGAGCGCTTTGATCGCGTATTCGATTCCTCTGTTGGGAGACAGCAACCCGAAGGTCAGCAAGACCTGCCGGCCTTCCAGCCCCAACCGGCCCTTGTAGAGGTTGGGATCGACAAACGGTACGTCGGGAATACCGTGGGGTATGATGTCGATCTTCGCTTCGGGCGCACCATACAGCTCCCGGAGAAAGTCGGCGGCGCGCTGGCTCATGACCACCAGCCGGTCCGAGCACTGAACCAGCTCCTCCAGGACCCGGCGCTGCAGGGGATCGGGCTCACGCAAAATTGTGTGCGGCGTGGTGACTACCGGCATGCGGAGGTCGCGCAGCATCGCCAGGAGATAGCTGCCGGCGGGCCCGCCGAAGATACCGTACTCGTGCTGCACGCAGACCACGTCGACGTTGTTGATGTTCAGGAATTCCGCCGCGCGCCGGTAGGAGGTGAAGTCCCCTTCGTCGATTTCGAAGCGCACGCGGGGAGGATACACGCAACCCGTGGGAGTGTCGTTCACCGCGACGGCAAAGCACGTCACCTCAGGACACCCGGCGGCCAAGGCGTCACAGAGGTCGCCGGTAAAGGCGGCGATCCCGCACTGCCGCGGCGGGTAGGTTCCGATCACAGCCACCTTGAGTGGTCGCGCGTGGTTCTGGCGGCCGATGGACGTCGTACACCTCGCTGTGGGCGGCTACGCGCCCGATACTCGCGTGGATTCGATGCGAGACTGGCTCCGCGGCCGCCACCAATGCGCAGGAAGGCCGTGACGGCGGCCCGGCGTGCGCGGGATTCGGTAGTCTGTGCGCGGACCTCAGGACAAGACCAATTATAACCTGAATCGCGCGTGAGGATGTTGGGGACAGGATGACCGTAGCGCCTTAGAGGACGCGGAAAGTACGCTGGGAGGAAGACGCAGGAGGAATTCATTGCTCCCTGCGAAATGCAGCCAGAACCAACACTCGAACTCATAGTCGCAGCAACGACGGAGGCATCCCCGTGCCGGAGGTGCTCAGGGTTTCTGCCGACTCGAAACCGAAGGCGGTTGCTGGTGCACTTGCTGCAGTGTTTCGCGAAAAAGGGTCCGTGGAACTGCAGGCAGTAGGCGCAGGCGCGGTCAATCAGACGGTGAAGGCGATCGCGATCGCCCGGGGGTTCGTTGCTCCTAACGGGATTGACTTGGTGGTAGTTCCTGCATTCACCAAGGTTGAGATTGAGGGGGAGGAGCGTACGGCGATCAAGTTCCTCGTGACGGCCCGCTGATCATACCAAAGGAACTCGTTGCAAACCCTCCACCAGGGTAGCAACTAGGGCAGTCCCGTCGGCGGTTGCAGTTGTTTGGTATACTTGCCGCAGCGGGGTGGCTCGATCACGTGCGAGCACGCGATAGGTATCGAGCTGAGGCTGGAGACCATGAGTCCCGAGGAAATCAAGGCGGCGATCAACGGTGCTGAGGCGCATCGGCATCAGGCGTGGCAGGCGGGTGACGCTAAGACGGCAGCAGACTTTGCGGTGCAGATCGACATACTTTGGGACGCGTGGCGCCACACGCGGGTTCCGCACCATACCGCCGAGGGTAGCACTCGGGCTAGACTGCCAGTGTCAGGTTACAGGATCTTCAAGCCCAAGGCGGTGGGCGCGGTGTGAGAAGCTCAGCCCGCTTCAAGCACATCACGTGAAATCAAGAACTCCCACAGTCCTCTCGGTCTTCTGGCACCATCCTGGCACCAGAAAGGTCGATACGTGGCAGATGTAGAGAGAAGACCGGACAAGCGGAGTTGTACGAAACGCCCAATGTCGTGCGGGATTAACGGCAGTAGACGGGACTAGGCACCTTGCGGGGGCGGAAAGTTCGATTCCCGCCGCCTCCACCAAATATGAAAACGGCCCTGCACTGGGGCCGTTTTCATATTTGGAAGTGAGTAGTGATCGAACCCGCGTCCGGTTCAGCTCGCCAGCAGCGCGGATCCGCGGGCTTCGTCGAAGATCAGTTCTCCGGCGGGCTCGGTGAGGACGCGCCCGACGGCACGGTGCCGCCGCTCGATGCGCACCCGGCTGGCGTGGCACACGTCACACTGGTGCACAACCACCCGCGTCCAGTCCTGATCGGTAGGCCCGGCCCGGTCGGTCCGCACCCTGGCGAAGATCGCGCGCGATTCGATGGGCCGGCGCTCGTACATCGCCTTCTCCCATTCCTGGACCGCCACCGCGTTGGTCGTCTCGACCACATACCGCAGCGAGTAGAATCGCCGGTTCCTCCAGCAGAATGGCACGTCGGTGACGAGCGAGATCACCCACCCGGTCACGACCACCGCGCCCAGCATTTCCAAGATGACCTGGCCGATCCCCACCCAGAGCATCGCCTGTGGGGGGATGACAAGGAACGCCGGCAGCTGCTTCACCGCCGTGACCGCTCCCTGGTCGACCAGGTGCTGAAGATACCCGAGCGGGCCCCAGGCCTGGGCCACCGAAAACACCTTCGTGCCAACCCGCACGGTCGCCCCCTGGTAGTCCAATACGACGACGGCCACGTAGGTCACAAACCCGAGAAATTCCGCCAGCCGCCGCAGTCCGGACGTATCGTAGTTGCGCGTCAACCGGACGGCCAGGGCGATGCCCACGGCGGCCCCACTCCCCAGGATCATCGCGCCGAGCGGAACGAACGCCAGCGCGTGGGTGTGGGCGATCTGGAACGCATGGCCGGCATACACCATCCCCCCTACCGAGAGGATGGCGAATACGACTGTGATGATCGCGGACACGGAGATCTCCGCCTCGTTATGATGTGTTCATACCCAAGGAAACTCCCACTAAGTCGGCAAGTTCGGAGGAAGTTTGCGTTTGACCGCCCGCTCAATCAGCCGGTCGGCGTCCCGACGGGCGATATCCGCTCGCTTGTCATATTGCTTCTTGCCGTGGGCGATTGCGAGTTCAACTTTGGCCCTTCCCCGGCGGAAGTATACTCGGAGGGGCACGAGCGTATATCCCTTCTGCTGCGCCGCTCCCTCCAGGCGCCGGATCTGTGACCCATGGAGGAGGAGTTTTCGCTTCCGCAGCGGGTCGTGGTTGAAGATGCTTCCGGCCTCATAGGGCGGGATGTGCATGTGATACAGCCAGACCTCCCCGTCCTCGACCCGGGCGAAGGCATCCTGAATGCTGGCTCGGCCCGCCCGCAGGGCCTTGACCTCCGTGCCGGTGAGCACCACTCCCGCCTCGAGGGCGTCGTCGATGTGGTACTCGAACCGGGCCCGGCGATTGGTGGCGACGAGCCGTTCACCCTCGTCCATCCGACCCCATCCGGCTGCGAAGCCTCCATCCGACTACCGCGCAGAGAATCCCGACGGTTGCCGTAGCCGCCTCGACGCGCGCAGTCCCCGGGTCGCGGAGCCCGCCGCCCAGCGCGGCCAGAGCGACCAGCAGGAGGATCATCCAGCCGGCCGTCTCCAGAAATGCGCCAAACGACGGGCTGCGTGTCCGGCGGAAGCAGGCAATGTGGTGACTCACGAGCACCGCCAGCGCGATCGCGGCGAGGATGAGGGCGCCGATCGCGGCGAGCATCTACGCGCGGATCACCAGCAATCCGGTGCCCTCGGCGACCAGCTCGTCCCCCCGCCGGACGTCGACCCGACCGGTCTGCATGCCGGACTTCGTCCCCGTCGGCTGGGCGGAGATGATGAGACGATCTCCCGGCCGGACCTCGCGGCGGAACCGCACTTCGATTTTCGCGGTGACGGCGTGCTGCCCGCGCGTGAACCACACGTTGGCCAGCGCATCATCCACGATCGCGGAGATGATGCCGCCGTGCACGAGGCCGTCGTACCCGACGTGGAGCTCAGACGGCACGAATTCTGCCCGCACGCCGTCGCCGTCGGCCTGAAACACGAGCCGCAGCCCGATGGGGTTGTCCTGGCCGCACACGAAACACCGGTTGGCCCCTCGGAGCGCAGGACTCATCGATGCGGTTCCCCCCACTTCGGCGGCGTTCCGCGCGCCAGATCCACCGCGTGCCGGAGTACCGGTTGGATGACCTCGAGCCACTCCGCGACGGCCTTCGGCGACCCCGGCAGATTCACGATGAGCGTCGCCCCCCGCATCCCGGCGACCCCTCGGGACAGCATCGCCAGCGGCGTCTTGCCCAGCGTGTGCAGACGCGCGGCCTCGCCGATCCCGGGGACGATGCGATCGATAACCCGCAGGGTCGCTTCGGGGGTGACGTCCCGCGGCGCGACTCCGCTTCCACCCGTGGTCAGCACGAGGTCGGCACCGAGTTGATCCGCGTAGTGGATCAAGCGGGAGGCGATGGCGTCGGCATCATCCGGCAGCACGTCGCGGGCGATCACCTGCGCCCCGGATGCCAACAACGCCTGAGCAATGACGTTCCCGCTCGTATCCGGCTGCCGGGAGCCGGCCACCGAGTCACTCAACGTCAACACGGCGGCCTTGACTCCCTCGAGGTCTAACCGGGTCACGCCTCGCCCCGCCGTCGGTACTCTCCGCTCCTACCGCCTGACTTCCGCACGAGCCGGATGCGGCCGATGACCATCTCGCGGTCGACCGCCTTGCACATGTCGTAGAGAGTCAGCGCCGCGGCGGAGACGGCAGCCAACGCCTCCATCTCGACCCCCGTCCGTGCCACCGTACTCGCGGTGGCCTCGATGCCGACCTGCCGGGCCCCGCGCTTCAGCACGAGCTGCACGTCGACCGCCGTGAGGGGAATCGGGTGGGCCATCGGAATGAGCTCGTCCGTGCGCTTGGCCGCCAGCACGCCGGCAACCTGGGCGACAGCCAGCACGTCCCCCTTGGCGATCTTGTTCTCCATGATCAGGCGCAGCGTGGCCGGCTTCATCCGCACCTCACCGCGGGCGGTCGCGACCCGGGAGGTAGCCGGTTTCTCGGAGACGTTGACCATCCTGGCGCGCCCCGAGGAGTCGACGTGACTCAACTTCGGCAAGCGGGCAAGCGAGGAAGCAGGCAAGCGACGCTCGGCTCGCAGTCGGCCGCGTTTGGTCTTGCTTACACGTTTGCGCGCTTGCTCGCTTGCGTCGTTCCGCTTAGTCAAGCAACCTCACCTCAACCTCTGCGCCTTCTTCGATCACCGTGTGCATGGGCACGACCACGATGCCGTCGGCCCTCACCATCGACGTGATCACGGCCGAGCCGCCCGGCAGCGGCGACGCCCAGC
>DASXUC010000019.1:0-5444 GCA_036505015.1 bacterium
CGATCGCGTCCCGGTGCATCCTCGTGCCGTAGCCTTTGTGCCGCGCAAAACCATACTCCGGATAATTGCGCGCCAGTTCGAGCATCATCCGGTCCCGGGTCACTTTCGCCACGACCGATGCCGCTGCGATCGCGGCACACGGGCGTCGCCGTCCACGTCAGATGCAGCTACATCGCCTTGCGCAGCGCGCTCCCAGCCCAGATCAACGAGATGGTAGCCAGGACGATCGAGACGGTGGACAAGGAGTCGTTTCCGGTCACCAGAAACGCTGCCAAGCCAATGATCCCGGTCAGCACCCCGAACCATCCCAGCGTGGGAACTTAATGAAGTCGAGTACCTGCTTGAGCTCTGTGATGTCTCGGCCCATCTCCAGGGTGTGGATGGGTCCGACCGCAGCCATGACCCGCCGTAGGTGCATTGCGCGATCGTCGACGTACAGGACCTCGTCCGGCGCAAGAACGATCCCCTCAGATCGCAACTCATCCAAGAGGGCGGCAATCGTCTTCTCCTTATATGGATGGAATTCGACCTTCGGCCGCGCAAAGAAGTCGGCAAGGTTCAATAGCTGGAGGATCTCAAAGACAGGTTCCGGGCGATTCCAGCTGGCAATGGAAATCAGTACACCGCGCTCCCGCAGACCCTCTAGCAGCGCCCTCGCCCCCGGGAACAGCCGGATTTGGATACCATCAGCGTCTGCGACGGTCTCGTCGTTCGCGCGCGTGAACGGAGACCGCAATTCAGACACGTTGGGATGGTCCCACAATGTCAGGTCGCAATCCAGCACCACAAGCCTAACGGCCACGCCGCCGCCCCAACTCCCGCCGGACCGCATCGAGCTCGACCCCACGCTGTACCAGAAGCAGCCAAGTGTGGTATACGAGATCGGCCGCCTCCTCTGTTACCCGTTCATCGGATTCCTGGCGGGACGCACGCACGATCTCCTCGGCTTCCTCCAACACCTTTGCCCGCACCGCCTCCGGCCCACTCCGAAGCAGCGATGCCGTGTAACTCCCTTCCGGCATTTCCGCATGCCGCGACTTCAGGACCGCGAACAGGTCGTCGAAGATCCTGGCTTCGGAACCCGCTCCAGTGGTGGAACCGTCATCGGGGATGCGGCGAAAGAAGCACGATGTCGCTCCGGTATGACAGACAGACCCAGTCTGATCAACGAAGATCAGCAGCGCATCACCATCACAATCGATCCTGATCTCCCGCAGCCGTTGCCGGTGGCCCGAAGTCTCTCCCTTTCGCCATAACTGCTGGCGGGAGCGACTCCAGTACCAGACATCGCCTGTTTCTTGTGTCCGCCGCAACGCCTCCTCGTTCATGTAGGCGAGCATCAGAACGTGACCGGTCGTCGCGTCCTGAGCAATCACCGGCACCAGCCCATCTCTGCCGAACCGGACTTCAGCCATGTGCCGCCCCTCTCGTACCGGCAGGAGGACGTACCGGAACGCTGTGCGCATCGAGAAATGCCTTGATCGCAGCGACGGTCAGCTCACGTCGGTGGAAAATTCCGGCGGCAAGCGCCGCATCGGCTTGTGCTTCGGTGAACACCTCCAGGAAATGTGCGGACGACCCTGCCCCGCCTGATGCCACGACAGGAATAGGCACGGTATTTGCGACGGCGCTCGTCAGCGCCAGATCGAATCCGAATCCGGTGCCGTCCCGATCGATACTGGTGAGCAGGATCTCGCCCGCACCCAGCGCGGCGACCCGGCGTGCCCATCCGACCGCGTCGAGTCCCGCCGGCCTCCGGCCGCCGTGCGTATAGACTTCCCACTCTTGACCGCCGCGGCCCGCGTCAATCGCCACCACGATGCACTGGCTACCGAACCGTTCCGCCGCTTCTGCCACAAGTTCTGGACGGCGCACAGCCGCCGTGTTGATACCGACCTTGTCCGCGCCGGCCAGCAACAGTGCGCGAATGTCTTCGATCGTGCCGATTCCCCCACCCACAGTCAGTGGAATGAAGGCCGCTTCCGCCGTGCGGCGAACGACGTCGAGAATGGCGCGGCGGCCTTCCACCGACGCCATGATATCGAGGAACACGATTTCGTCCGCCCCCTCTGCCTCGTACCGCGCCGCGAGTTCGACCGGATCGCCAGCGTCTGTGAGATCGAGGAAGTGAACCCCCTTCACCACCCTACCGTCCTTGACGTCAAGACAGGCAATAACCCGTTTAGTGAGCACTCCTGTCTCCCCATCGCGCCAGCACTCTCTGCAACTCCAACCGCCCTTCGTACAGCGCGCGCCCCAGAATGGCACCCGCCGCTCCGGCGTCTTGGAGCGACGCCAGGTCATCTTCTGTGGTGATCCCTCCCGCGGCCATGATGGAGGCGCCGACCTGCTCCCGAAACTCGCGCACCGCGTCGAGGTTTGGACCTTCCATCATGCCGTCCCGGGAAACGTCGGTGAGAATGAACCAGCGCACGCCGACCGCGGCAAGCCTGCCACCCACCACGACGGGATAGTCTGAGGTCTGTGCGGTCCAGCCTTCGGTGACGATCCGGCCATCCTTCACATCGAGCGCCACGGCGATCTTGTCACCGAACTCCGCCGCAGCCCGCGGAGCAAGTGTCCGTGCGGCCGTGCCCAACACAACACGCTTCGCGCCAACGGCCAGAGCCAGCCGCACATCATCAATCGTGCGGAATCCACCGCCCACCTGCACCGGAATGTCCACGGTCGCAATGAGGCGGGCGATCAGGTCCCATTGCACGGGGCGGCCCGCAAACGCGCCGTCGAGGTCGACCACGTGCAGCCAGCGGGCCCCACGCGTCTGCCACCTGCTGGCGACCTCGACCGGGTCGTCGGCATAGCGGAGTTCAGCCGCTGGCTGACCCCGGACGAGCCGCACACAGCGACCTCCTCGAATATCGATCGCGGGAAGAATGAGCACGGACGTCAGGCCCCAGATGGAACGGCACGAACGTTGGCGCACCACGCGATGACGCCCTGGAGCAGCCGCTGCCCGACCGCCCCACTTTTCTCGGGGTGGAACTGCATACCCAGGATGCATCCACACCGCACCGCGGCGGGAACCTCCATGCCGTAGCGCACGCTCGCCGCGACCACCGCCGCGTCGGCCGGCCGGACGAGGTAGGAGTGCGCAAAATAGAAGAACGCCTGATCCACGACGTCAAACGGCCGCCCGGGGCGCGGGACGACCTGATTCCAGCCCATATGCGGAACTTTCAGTCCCGACGGCAGCCGGCCGACATCGCCTTGGAGCAGGCCTAGACCGCGGACCCCATCACTCTCTTCACTCGACTCGAACAGCAGCTGCATCCCCAGGCACACACCGATCAATGGAACGCCGGCGTCCACCTGGCCGCGGAGCCACGCAGGGAACCCCGCGGCTTCCAGCCGCTGCATGGCCGCACCGAACGCACCGACGCCGGGGAGGAGAACGGCGTCGCAGCCCCCTGCCTCCTGTGGCGTGGGCGCCAGGACGACGTCCGCCCCGGCCAGGGTGAGTGCCGTGGCGATGCTGCGCAGGTTGCCCGCCTCGTAGTCGATTATTGCAACCCGGAGGGCGTCCATCTCACAACCGCCCCTTTGTCGACGGAATGTCGTCGCGGACCACTTGCGTGGCGGCCCGCAGCATGATGCCGACGCCCTTGAATGCCGCTTCGATGATGTGATGCGTATTGCGGCCGTGCTCGGACACCAGGTGCAGCGTCACAGCGGCGTGCGCGACGAACGCGCGGAAGAATTCTTCACTGAGGTCCGATGGGAACGTGCCCAGCATCACCCGCTGCGCCGGCAAGCCGTAGTGGAGGAACGACCGTCCCCCGACGTCGATGGCGGCGAGGACCAGCGCGTCGTCCATGGCAACGTGCAGCGAGGCGTACCTCGCGATCCCGCGGCCGTCGCCAACAGCCGCGCGCACCGCCTGCCCCAACGCGATCCCGACGTCCTCCACCATATGGTGGGCATCAACGTCCAGGTCGCCGCGGGCGTCGATATGCACATCGAACCGACCATGAGTGCCGAACTGGCTGAGCATGTGGTCGAAGAACGGCACGCCGGTATCGACCGACACTTCGCCACTTCCCTCGAGATCAATCGACACCGAGACGCCTGTCTCCGACGTCGTGCGAGTGACCTGCCCGACCCGACTCATCGCGTCTCCTCCAGGGCGGCGCCTAGCGCGTCAAGAAAGCAGTCGTTCTCCCGTGGCGTCCCGACGGTCACGCGCAGGCATCGATCCAACAGCGGCACCCGCGACACATCGCGCACAAGCACCCCCCGATGCAGCAATGCCTCGAACACCCCGGCTGCACTATAGGGGGTACGGAACAGCGCGAAGTTGGTTTCGGTTGGAAACACCTCGACCCCGGGAAGCGCGCGCAGACCGCCTTCGATCCGGCGTCGTTCGTCCACGATTCTCTGGACTCGGGCACTCATCAGGTCCGGACGCCTCAGTGCCGCGCGGGCGGTCTCCTGCGCAAAGAGGCTGAGGTTGTACGGGGGCAGCGCCTTGCCCACCGCTGCGATAACAGGTTCAGAACCTATGATCCAGCCAACGCGCACTCCCGCCAAGCCAAACGCCTTGGAGAACGTCCGTAATACTGCAAGGTTGGGGCGACTGCGGACGTTGGACACAAACGACTCGTCGACAAAATCTCCATACGCCTCATCCACAACCACCAGTCCCGCCGCGGCGTCCAGCACGGCTTCGATCCCCAGACTGTCAAATCGGTTTCCGGTGGGGTTGTTCGGCGAGGCGATGACCGTCAGTGCGGCGTCCGGACGCGCGACGGCCGATCGCATCGCCTCGACATCGAGCGAGAAATCCTGCCGCAGCCGGACCTGTTGCACTCTGGCGCCACCGACGACGGCCAGAACCGGCACCATGGAATAGCCCGGCACGGTAGTGACGACCGTCCGGCCTGAAGCGAAGGCCTGCACAAGGGCCAGCAGGGCTTCGTTCGACCCGTTCGTCGCGGCGACCATACCTGGTGACACTCCGACAACGGCAGCGAGGGCCTCTCGTAGCGGCTGCGCATCGACGGGTGGATAGCGGTTCCAGGGTAAGCGTTCCAGCTCTCGCAACACGTCCGCCTTGAGCTCCGCCGGCCAATCGTCCGGACTCTCATTCTGATTGAGCTTCACGCCTGCCGTCTGCGGGAGGCGGTATGCCGTGAGCAGCTCAATCTCCGGACGTGCCTTGACCGACATCGATGGGATCCAGCTCATCGTTCGATCACCGCCATCACGTGTGCCGGGAATCCCTCATAGTTGCCCAGTGCCTCGACCACAGGTCGGACGGCGGCTAAGCCGGCGGCGTCGAGCCGAGCGACTGAGGTGACCTTGAGAAATGACAGCACGGTGATCCCGGAGTCCACGGCCGCTGTGCCACCGGTCGGAAGGACCGCCGGCACGCCGATCGCATAGTTGCCGGCGGAAAACGGCGTCTGCTGCCCCAGCAGGATTTC
>DASXUC010000020.1:0-11244 GCA_036505015.1 bacterium
CGGATCTCACCCACGTCCTCGTAGTTCCCGACGTGCTCGATGAGGCCCAGCGCCGCGGGATCGATGCCGAAATACTCCACGCACGGCGCGGTCACCATCGCGTAGCCGTGGATGCCGGTGACCGCGGTGACCGAGTTCTTCAGCATGCGGTGGGTGACGATGACTTCGCGCCCCACGAGCTCCCGGCTGCCGGCGATCTCATGGATGGCGTACTCGCCGTGATGGATGAGGAACTTCAGGTTGAGGGTCGGAATGAGCCGGCAGGCGTTACACTCGCAGGTCGTGTGGCGGTCGATCAGCTGCAGCCGTTTGGCGAACGCGTTGTAGCAGGACTGCACCATCGCCAGCAGCATCGACCCGTCGGTGTCCCCATCGTGCACGTAGCAGAACACCGCGTCGCCTTCCAGTTTGGCGAGGTGCATGAGCCCCCGCATCTGGGAGACGACGGTGGTGAGGAGGTCGGCGAGGACGTCGTGGGAATGCTCCAGCTCGACCCCGGCCAGGTACTTCGTGTACCCGGCGATGTCGGCGATGACCAGACATCCGCGCTCGACCGATGCCATGCTGCCTCCCTAATGCTCAGCGAACGTTCCACGCCTGAAAAAGCAAACCCTCTCCGCTACAATTGTACCGATGCCGCTGCCAACGATTGGTATTACGATTGGCGACCCCGCGGGGATTGGCCCGGAGATCGTCGTCCGCGCGGTCGCCGATCCCGCCGTCCAGCAGGCCGCCCGCTCGGTCGTCATCGGCGATGCCTGGGTGCTCGGGCGGGCCATGGACGCCACCGGCGTGCGGGTCGCGTTCACTCCCGACGGCCCGGTCTCACTGATCGACCTCGGCAACGTCGATCACCGGCTGCAGTGGGGTAAGCTCCAGGCTACCGCCGGCGCCGCCGCGGGGCAGTTCATCGAGCGGGCGGTCGACGAAGCCTCCTCCGGCCGCATCGACGCCCTCGCCACCGCCCCGATCAACAAAGAAGCGCTGTGGCGCGCCGGCTACCGCCACCTCGGGCACACCGAGATGCTGGGCGCGCTGACCGGCAGACCCGACCCGCTGACGATGTTTCTCGTGCGCGACCTGCGCATCTTCTTCCTCACGCGGCACCTCTCGCTCCGCGAGGCGATCGACCAGGCGACGCAGGCGCGGGTGGGACAGATGCTGCCGCGGATCGACGCGGCCCTGCGCGGCCTGGGGGTCGTCCAGCCACACATCGCAGTGGCCGCGCTGAATCCACACGCGGGTGAAGGCGGGGCGCTGGGCCGGGAAGACCTCGAGGAGATCGCGCCCGCCGTCGCCCGCGCCCGTGAAGCCGGCCTGCGCGTGGACGGACCCATCCCGGCGGACTCGGTGTTCGCCCAGGCGCTGGAGGGGCGCTACGACGCCGTGCTGTCGCTGTACCACGATCAGGGCCACATCGCCGCCAAGACGCTCGACTTCCACGGCGCGGTCAGCGTCACGCTCGGCCTGCCGTTTCTCCGCACGTCGGTCGATCACGGCACCGCGTTCGACATCGCCGGCACCGGGGCCGCCCGGGCCGACAGCATGATCGCGGCGATCCTCGCCGCGGGCGATCTCACGCGCCGGATGCAGCTTGCGGGAACCGCGTAGCGGGCCCGTCGACGGGGCGATGCTCGCCCTGGTCGTCGTCTGGGGGGTCAATTTCGCCGTCGTTAAGAATGCGCTGGCGGTGCTGTCGCCGATGGCGTTCAACTCCCTGCGGATGGCGGTCGGCGCGCTCATTCTCGTCGCCATCCTGCGCGTCACCGAAGGGCCGCTGCGGATGCCGCGCCGGGAGTGGCTCACCCTGCTGGCGGTGGGGATCGTCGGACACACGCTGTACCAAACCTTCTTCATCTCGGGGATCGCGCGCACGACCGCCGGCAACTCGGCCCTGATCCTGGCGATGGTGCCGCTGTTTGTCGCGCTGCTGGGGGCTGCCCTGCGGCTGGACCTGCTGACGCCGCGGACCTGGGGCGGCATCCTGCTGGCCTTCGGCGGCTTGTTCGTCCTGGTTTTCGCCGGCGGCACGCTCCGCCTCGACGCGCGGACGCTCGGCGGCGACGCGCTGACGCTGCTGTGCTCGATCTGCTGGGCGAGCTACACGGTGTTCTCCCGGCCGTTGCTCACCAGGATGTCCCCGCTTCGGCTCACCGCGGTCACGATGCTGCTGGGCGTGCCGCCGCTGGTGCTGATCTCGCTGCCGGAGCTGGCCGCGCAGCCCTGGGACCGCGTCACCGTCGGGGCGTGGGCGGCGCTGGCCTTCTCCGCGGTCTTCGCGATTGCGCTGGGCTACGTCGTGTGGTACCGTTCCGTGCAGCGCGTCGGCGGGGCGAGAACCGCGGTGTACTCCAACCTCATCCCGATCGTGGCGCTGGCGTCGGCGTGGGTGCTGCTGGGCGAACGGCTGAACCTGCTGCAGCTCGCTGGCGCCGCCGTCGTGATGGCCGGGGTGTGGATCGGACGGACCCCCAAGCAGGAGCCCGCCCCTGAAGCGTAGTATGCCGAACCTTCGTGTCCCGGTCTCATGGGGACGGGACTCCCATGACGGCGGGACGCTTCCGTCTGTATGATCAACCAGGTGATGGTGATGCGCTTCGCTCTCAAGGCGTTGGCCGCCGTGCTGGCCGCGATCGCAGTGGCCACGGGCCCCGCGGCCACGGCCGCGCCGCCGTTTCCGGTCATCGGGAAGGCCGCGCCCGACTTCACGCTGACCAGCCAAAGCGGTGCCCCGGTTCGCCTCGGCCAGTTCCGCGGCAAACTCGTCGTGCTGGACTTCATCTACACGCACTGTACCGACGTCTGCCCGTTGGTCACGGCGAACCTCGCGCGCGTGCAGCGTGACCTGACCGCGCGGGGCTGGTGGGTGCGGGACGTGGTGTTCGTTTCGGTGACAACCGATCCGGCGCACGACACGCCGGGCGTGCTGCGCACCTACGCCCGCCGCTACCAGGCCGACCCGCGCGGCTGGTCTTTTCTGACAGGACCTGAGCGTACGCTGGCCGCTGTGTACAAGGCCTACGACATCGTGGTACGGCCGGCCTCACAGGGCCTGCAGGAGCACGCACTGCCGGTCTTCGTGATCGACCGGCGGGGCGTCGTGCTCGGCGCCTACGGCTACGACTTCAAACCCGCAGACATGTTGAACGATCTCGCGCACCTCAGATAGGGTGCAATCCCAAGCGAGGCAGAGGAGGGAGATCGGGTGAAGATCAAGTCGCTCGTGCTGCTGCTCGTCATCACCGTGCCCCTGGCCGCGTTCACGCTGGTGGCACCGCCGGCCGCGCAGGCCGCGCGGACCTGGACACTGCTGGGAGGAGGCGGGACTCCGGACGCGACGGTCTCATTGAACGCCTTCTATCCACGGCGCGTGCAGATTGCCGTGGGCGATACCATCACCTGGCAGGTTTTCGGCTTCCACAACGTCGCGTTTACCGGTGGCGCGAAGCCACCCGATTTTGAGATTCAACAGGGGACGAAGCGGATCGCAAATCCGGCGGTGGCGTTTCCGGCCGGGGGCAAGACCTACGACGGCACAGGGTACGTGACCTCCGGGGTCCCGCAGGATCCGTCCAAACCGATGACCTACTCGCTGACATTCACGAAGGCGGGCACTTACAGCTACCTGTGCATAGTGCACGGGCCAAGCATGGGTGGTGAGGTCGTCGTCAGCGACGCCGCCACCGGTGATCCGGCGAAAGTCCTGGCCGACGCCAGGCAGCTGCAGGCCGCGGCCACGAAGGCCGGTCAGGAAGCCTGGGCCGCGACCAAGCCCGACCAGATGGGCAACGCGGTGAACGTACCGTTGATCGGCAGCGTCAAGGATGGCTATTCGATTCTCCGGTTCACCCGCCAGCCGCTGGTGATCAACCGCGGGACGACCGTGACCTGGAAGATGACAGATCCCTACGAGATCCACACGGTGACGTTCGGCAGCGGCGCGAAGCCGATCGATTACGTGACGCCCGAGCCACAGAAACAAGGTCCGCCGCTACTGGTGATCAACCCGAAGATCATGACGCCGACGAAGACGAAAACTTACGCGGGCACGGGATTCGTCAACTCGGGGGTGCTGTTCCCGCCCGGGCTTCCCGGCAACCTGCCGACGAGCTTCAGCCTGACGTTTACGAAAGCGGGCACCTATCGCTATTACTGCTCCGTGCACCTGCCGTTCATGGTCGGCACCGTCGTCGTGAAATAGAGCGACAGGTCCATGCCCGGACCAGGGAGGTGTCCCCGGTCCGGGCTTTTTCTTGTCCTGACACAAGTGAGGACGGCACTCCCATGACAGCAGGACGCGCCGCCCGTACACTGAAACCTGCCCGCAACCCTTGCCCTGAACTCGAGCGGAGCGAGTGGTTCAGGGGGCGGGTAGAAGCGAGGCGGGTACGGATGAACTCGACGAGGATTTCGGTGGCTCGGCTGGTCGTCCTGGTCGGGCTGGTCGTCCAGATCGCGGGGCTGGCGCGGCTGATCTTCGTCCAAGTCGGCGGAGCGGAATGGCTGCAGCGATTGCCGGGCGCGCCGCTGGCGGCGTGGGCGGCGACCGTGGCCTTCCTGGGCTCGCTCGCGCTGTTCGTACCCGTGGTGCGCGGCCGGCGGTGGGCCCAACTCGCGGTCCTGCCGCTGCAGATTCCCCTCATCGCCGCCGGGCTGCCGTTCTTCCTCAACGAATTCACCAAACCCGGGATCGTGGGCTTCTCGCAGTGGCTGACGATCTCGACGCTCGGCCTCACCGGTGTAGCGACGCTGCTCTTCGCGGTCATCGGGGCGCTGGAGGTAACCGGGCGCATCCGGCCGGTGAGGTTCAGCGCGCCGGGCGGGGGGGTGTCCCGTGAAGCCGTTGCGATGGCGGCGTTTGGGTTCGTCTGGCTGGGCATGGTCGTCGCGGGATATGCTGCGGCGGCCGCGCCGTCGGGCGGACCCACCTTCAGCGAACCTCCGGCCGCGACGCTGCACGTCACCGCGACGAATCTGAAATTCGAACCCGCGAACATCGTGCTGCAGAGCGGGACGGCGACCGCGGTGTTTCTGACTAACGGTGATCCCCTCCCGCACAGTTTCGACATCGACGCGCTCGGCGTGCACGTCGCGATGCCGGCGAAAGCGACCGTGGTCGCGCTGGTCAAGGTCCCATTGGGCGGGACGATCGCGTACTATTGCGCCGTTCCCGGCCACCAGAAAGCCGGGATGACCGGCACGGTCATGGTGAGATGAGCCCCCGGCATGCAACTGCTCAGCGCCAGAGCCGGGTGGCTGGGAATAGCCGGGGCCGCCCTCCGCCGGGCGCCATGACGCCCTGGATGTCCCGCGATCAACAGGACCGCGCTCCCATGACGCCGGGACGGCTGGACCTGTACTCTACCCCACACATTCCCCCGGGAGGGTAGACACCATGTCGGCAAACAGTCACGTCCTCACACCAGCGGCCCCGCAGCATTGGATCAAGTGGACGAGCACGACCCTCGTGCTCGCGGTCATCGCATTCCTGGCCAACCCAAGCGGCCCTCTCGGCTCGTTCTGGCGTCCATCGCCCGAGATCATGCTGCCTACGGGTGCTCAATTGCTGCTCTTCATCCTCCTCACGGTCGCCGAAGCGATCGCATTCGGCCTCGGCATCTCCTTCTTGATCTTCGGGTTTCCAGTCGTGCGCCATGTCCTCCCCCGATCGAAGGGCCTCGCGGTCGCGGCCTATCTCTCGATCGCGTGGCTGCTCGCCAACTGGTGGCCTCATGACAGCCTGCATGTTGCGAACGGGATGAACATGGGCGGCCTCTTGGCCATCGAGTACGTGTTTCATGTCACGCTGATGGCCGCAGGTGTGATTCTGGCCCTGTTCTTCTTCGCCGTGGTGCGCGGGCAGGCGGCCGGAACGCAGTAATCCGGCGCGCTCGCCACCCAGCGTCGCGGACGCGGGGCTGAAGTCGTGCGGGGCGAATAATACAGGCCATGAACCGGCTCGGACGTGCCGGACAGCAGACACTCGCGGTCGTCGCCATCCTGGTGGCGCTGGGAGCAGCGTACCTCTGGCGGCAGATTTCCGGCCCCTCAGACGGCGCGTGGATCATTCCGTCGCGCGAGGCCTGGACTGTGGACGGCGTGGCCGTGTCGCCGCTGGTGTCGCGCCCGGGCGGACTGCGCGAGGGCGACGTGGTCATCGCCGTCGACGGCCTGCCGCTGGAGGCCGTGGCGGGCACCCTGTGGCAGCCCTGGCGGGTGCGGACGCGGTGGACGTCCGGCCAGGGCGTTATCTACACCGTGCAGCGCGACGGACTGCGCACGACGGTGCCGGTGACCCTGGGCGCCTACCCGCTGCGCGCCGTGCTGACGCGAGTGTGGGGCACGATCCTCTTCGCGGGGGCCTCGCTTGCCATCGCCGCATTCGTGTTCGTCCGCCGGCCCGACCTGCTCGCCGCACGCGTGCTATTTCTGTGGGCGGCCGCCATCACCAGCGCCACGACCTGGTCGTTCGGACTCGGCGTGCGCGACCTCGTCGAGGTCACGGGGTTCTGGCTGTACAAGCTCACCACGTTCGGCGCCTACATGGTGTTCGCCGTCGCCGGCGTGCATTTTGCGCTCATTTTCCCTCAGCCCAAGCTGGCGCTCTCCCGAGCCCGATGGATCATCCCCGCACTCTATGCCGCCCCGTTCGCCGTCACGACCCTCTACCTGGCCGCCACATGGCCGGGGGCGGGCAGCGCCCTGCTGGTCATCGCGGAGTGTATGCGCATCGAGAGCGTGCTTGCCACTGCCTATCTGGCTCTGCTGGTTGGCGCGATCATCTGGAGCTATCGCGTGACACGCGATCCCGTCGGGCGGCAGCAGGTCCGCTGGGTCGTGCTCGGCGGGGTGATCGCAGGTGTCGGGGGTCTGTTGTTGTGGCAGCTGCCGAGCGTGCTGGTGGGCCGGCCGCTGATCGATACGAATGCGATCGGCCTCCTGACCCTGCTATTTCCGATCGCCCTGGCGGTCGCCATCCTGCAGTACCGGCTCTTCGATATCGACGTCATCACCAACCGTGCCCTGGTCTACGGCGCGCTCACGGCGAGTATCGTTGGCATCTACGTCGCCATCGTCGGCTACATCGGCGCGCTCTTCGAGGTCCGCGGGAACCCGGTGCTCTCCCTGGCGGCGGCCGCCGCGGTCGCCCTGCTGGCCCAGCCGCTCCGGGAACGCCTGCAGCGCGCGGTGAACCGCTGGATGTATGGGGAACGTGATGATCCGTACACCGTGTTGTCGGCTCTAAGCCGGCGCCTGGAGGCCGTGGTTGCGCCCGAGGCGGTACTCCCGGCCATTGTCGAGACGGTCGCGCAGACGCTGAAGCTTCCCTACGCGGCCGTGGCGCTGCGCCGCGGCGCCTCGATGGATACGGTGGCCGCCTGCGGGCTGCCGCGGGGCACCCCGGTCGTCATGCCCCTGGCCTATCAGGGCCTGTCGATCGGCGAAGTGGTCCTTTCCCCGCGCGGCGCGGGTGAGCCGTTTGCGCCGGCGGAACAGCGCCTGCTCGAGGACATCGCGAAGCAGATCGGTGCCGCGGCGCACGCCGTCCTGCTCACGGAGGATTTGCAGCGCTCCCGGGAACGGCTCGTCACCACGCGGGAAGAGGAGCGCCGCCGTTTGCGCCGCGACCTCCACGACGGGTTGGGCCCGGCGCTGGCGGGGATCACGCTGAAGCTCGACGCCGCCCGCAACCTGCTCGCTCAGCATCCGCAGCAGGCGGACGCGATGCTGGCGGATCTGAAAGTCCAGATGCAGGCGGCCATCGCCGACATCCGCCGACTGGTGTACGAGCTGCGGCCTCCGGCGCTCGATGAGCTGGGATTGATCCCGGCGCTGCGCGAGCAGATCGGCAGCCTGCAGGCCAACGGCCTGCGGATCTCGATGGCGGCTCCGGACCGGCTCCCCCCGTTGCCGGCCGCGATCGAAGTCGCCGCCTACCGCATCACCCAGGAGGCGCTCACGAACGTCGTCCGGCACGCGCGGGCGCGGGAGTGCCGGGTTTCGATTTCCATCGACGACGCGGTGCAGGTCGAGGTCGTCGACGACGGCGTGGGCGTCTCGAAGGACAACCGGGCCGGCGTCGGCCTCACCTCGATGCGTGAGCGCGCCGCGGAGCTCGGCGGAACGTACCGGATCGAGCCGGCGGCCGGAGGGGGTACCCGCATCGTTGCCCGATTGCCGCTGGAGAAGTCGTGACTCAGGACGTGGAGAACGTCCGCGTCCTGATCGCCGACGACCATCGCCTCTTTCGGGAGGGCGTCCGGTCGCTGCTGGCATCGCTGCCCGACGTGGAGGTCGTGGGGGAGGCCGCCACCGGCGACGACGCGGTGGCGCTGGCGTCGACGGAACAACCCGATGTCGTGTTGATGGACATTCAGATGCCCGGGCTCAACGGCATCGAAGCCACCCGCCGCATCCTTGCCGCCAGCCCCCATGCGGGCATCATCGTGCTGACGATGTTTGATGACGACGACTCTGTCTTTGCCGCCATGCGCGCGGGCGCGCGGGGCTATCTGTTGAAGGGGGCGGATCAATCCGAGCTCGTGCGGGCCATTACGGCCGTCGCCAGCGGCGAGGCACTGTTTAGCGCGGCGATCGCCAGGCGCCTGATCGCCTTCTTCGCGGGACTGCGGGGGGAAACCGCGGCCCAGATTGCCTTCCCCGACCTCACGGAACGAGAACGTGAAGTGCTGGACCTCATCGCGCAGGGGTTGAACAATTCTCAGATCGCGCAGCGGCTGTTCCTCAGCGGCAAAACCGTCCGCAACCACGTGTCCAACATCTTCAGCAAATTGCAGGTGGCCGACCGCGCCCAGGCCATTGTCCGCGCCCGCGAGGCGGGGTTGGGCGGCGAGAAGCGCACTCCACCCACTCAGTAGTCATTGCGAGGAGCGTAGCGGGGAAGCAATCTCGAGATTGCTTCGCTTCGCTCGCAATGACTATCTATTCGAGGCCATTTTCCGAAACAGCTGAATCTGTCCCAAATGGTAGGCGGTGTGCTGCAGTGAGTGCAGCAGCGCCCACTCCTTCGTGTAGCGATAGGGCTTGCCCCGTCGCTCGCCTTCGAGGACCTGGCCTAAGTCGGCCGGCGTGGTCTGCTCGAGCACACCCTTGACGAGCGCGAGCGCCTCGCGCAGCCCCGCCACCAGCGGCGCCTTCTGTAGCCGCTCGTGCTCAAATTCCGTGTCCCGCACCCGGTGCATCGGCCGCCCGCCGATCACTTCACCGATCCACCACCGCTCGGACCCCGCGACGTGGCGCAGCAGAATCCCGATGGAGTTAGAGAGCGCTGGATGGCGCCAGTTGATCTGGTCATCGGTCAGCGGCTCGACCGCCTCGACGATGTCCGTGTGCAGCTCGTCGAGCGTCTTCCAGTAGTCTTCGATCATGGAGTCCATGAGACACCTCACGCAAAGTCGGAAAATGCAACCTGCCTGCAGAATACCTCACTTCGGGAGGGATGCGGATGAGCCTGAAAGTGTCGTCGGACCGAGTCCCGCGGCGTGGGGTCACGCTGGAGGAGGGCACCACCTTTGAGACCACCTTCGTCGGCGGCCGGCACGTCAACCTGATGGTGGCCCATCGCCCGGCGGGATATCATTCGTGGCCGCACGCGCACGACGCGGAGCAGCTGAATTACGTGGCCGACGGGGAGGTCTGGTTTTTCGTCGGCGACCGCGGCTACCATCTGCGGCAGGGCGATTTCTTCCGGGTGCCGCGCGGCGCGGCGCACTGGATGTGGAACCGCGCCCAGCGCCCGATGGTGTTGATTCAGGCGCACGCCCCGTCGATGGCCGACGATCCGCTGTTTGCGCCATTTGCGGTGCGCCTGTTCGACGGCGGCGAGGACCCGGCTCTGCCGGAATCGCCGGTCAACCGGATGCTGGAGAACGTCGACCCGCGGCCGGTCGAAGCGAAGTACCCGGATCCCGCCGGCCCGGGAGAGCCTTAGGGGCGGTAGCCCAGCAGCGGCCAGTACAGAAACGCCGCCAGCCAGGTCAAGATCAGCAGCACGATCGAGGCGACCGCGCCCGTACGCATGTAGTCCCGGATCCGGTAGTGCTCGTAGCCCATCGTGATCATGCCCGTGGGAGTTTGCGTCGGCAGCACGAACCCCGGTCCCGCGGTCAGCACCACGACCATGCCGATCCACACCGGGTTCAAGCCCCATCCACGCGCCAGGGTAATCGCCAGCGGCAGGCCCGCGGCGATCATGCCGAGGTTGTTCACAAACCCGACGCGCACCAGCATGACCAGCGGCGCCACCACGAGCGCGGCGGCAACCGGTGAGGGCTGGTGGAGCACCCTCAGGGTGACGTCGGTCAGCCAGCGCCCGGCGCCGGAGCGTTCGAGCGCGCCCGCCAGTGCGAGGGACACGCCGAAGAGGATGATGACGTTCCACCGCACGGCGTCGAGCGCGCGCTCCCAACTCAGCACCCGGATGCCCGGCAGCATCAGTGCGATGGCGCCCAGCATGCCGGCCTGGGGCGTGCTGATACTCAGGCGCGGCCCGAGGATCCACAGGGCCAGCACGCCGGCGAACACGGCCAGCATCTTCCGTTCGGACGTCGACAGCGGTCCCAACCGGGCGAGCTCCGTCCGGACGAAGTCGGCGCTGGCGGCGAGTTCCGTGCGCTCGGGAGGAAACATGCGCAGCAGCGTCCGCCACAAGACGATGACGAAGATGATCACCACCGGAAAGAACGCGGCGAGCCACGCCAGGTACGCCCAGCGGAATCCGATCAGGCTCTCGAACGCGCCCGCCGCATAGACCGTCGCCCCGGCCGCCGTCATCAGCCCGATGCCGGCAAGGATCGACGTGTGCGACGTGCCGATCAGCATGGCCTTCGCAAACGGCGACCCCGGGGCCAGTCGCGCGGCTTCGATGATACCCAGACAGACCGGCAGGATGGCGGAGATGCGCCCGGCGGCCGTCGGAATCATGAACGACAGCACGACCACGGCGGCGAGCAGGGCGAACAGCACCGCGGACGGGCTGCTCCCGGCGCGGCGCAGGAGGCTGAGCGCGATCCGCCGGCCCAACCCCACGTCTCCCATGGCCCGCGCCAGGATGAACGTCACGACCAGCAGCCAGACGAACTCCGTGCCGAATCCGGCGATCGCGTCCGCAAACGACATCACGCCGAGCAGCGCGATCAGCGAGATCAGCAACAGCCCGGTCAGCGACGGATCCTGCACGCCGCTGCCCCAGAAGATGATCGCCGATGCCAGCGCGGCGATCGC
>DASXUC010000021.1:0-11263 GCA_036505015.1 bacterium
CAGGGTTGCCTCGGGGTGAGCCGTGGCCCGTAAGTACGCTTCGGCCAGCTCGAGATCTTCGGGGACCGTGATCTTCAGATTGGAGGGCGAGTCTTCGACCATGCGGACCGGATGTCCGGTGTACTCGACCAGCGCCGCGTCATCGGAGGCGCGTAGCCCGTCGGTCAGCGCGCGATCGTGCGCTTGGCGCAGCAGGTCGCTGCGGAAAGCCTGGGGCGTGTGCGCGGCCCACAACCGCGTCCGGTCAAGCGTTTCAATTACCTGGCCCTGTTCAACGAGCTTGACGGTCTGGCGAATTGGGATGCCGGCCGATGCGGCCCCGAACTCACCGGCGACACCGATGACGGCATCGATTAGCGAGGGGCGGACGAGCGGACGGACGCCATCGTGCACGGCCACGATTGGCGTCTCCCCGACAACAGAGAGTCCGGAGAACACAGAGGCCTGGCGGTCCTCACCGCCGGCGACGACCGCGTCGATCTTCGCGCACCGTGCCTGGGCGAGCTGCACCTGCGCGCGCGGGATGTCACGCAACTGGACTACAATAATGATGCGGTCAACGAGGGCGGCGGCCTCGAGCGCCCGGACCGTGTGAACGAGGACAGGCGTCCCCGCCAGGGTCAGGAACGGTTTGCCGTCGGGAGTGCCCATGCGGTCCCCCCGGCCGGCGGCCACGACCACGACCGCAGCCCTCATCGTCCCACCCCTGTCTGTAATACGCTGGTCAGGAACATGCCATGCTCCTCATCGAGCAGCGGAGTCATGCTCCGTGGCTGGGACAATTCGGTGGGTTCGTCCCAGGTCCCCGCCACCGCCTGGGGGAACCTCCCTCCCTACCGCAGTACAAAGAACACTGTGCGATTCACCACGGTGTTGTTCGATCTTGACGGGACGCTCGTCGACTCGTTCGAGCTGATCGTCCAGGGCTTCCGCCATGCCATCCGAGCGGTGCGGAACCGAGAGGCCACCGACGACGAGGTCTTCGCACGATGGGGGGAGCCGCTGCGGATCCGGCTGGAATCGATTGCTCCCCCTGAGCAGCTACCGGAGCTATTCACTGCCTACACCACCTTCTACCAGGAACATCACGATCGGCTGGCACGACTCTTTCCAGGCGTCGCGGAGATGATCGGGCAGCTGGCCCGCCTCGGCTGCGCGCTGGGCGTGGTGACGTCAAAGCGGCGGACCACGACCGAGCACGACCTGGAGGTATTTGGCCTGGCCCCGTTCATCCGCGCTGCGGTGACCTCGGACGATGTCAGCGTGTTCAAGCCGGCAGCCGATCCCGTGCAGGAAGCCCTGCGCCGGTTGGGCGGGGAAGCGCGGGACGCGTTGATGGTCGGCGATGCGGTCTTCGACATTTGCTCCGGCACGGCGGCGGGAGTCGCGACCGCGGCGGCGCTGTGGGGGACACGGGACCGGGAGGCGGTGCTCGCCGCCGCACCGGATTACGTCGTGGAGCGGCCGGAGGAAGTGCCGCCGCTGGTGGCGGGATAGATCGTCGCCTGCGTCACCGACAGGCGGACATTGTCGCCAGCCGGGACGGCGCTGCCGGCGGGGACCGCCACCCGAATCGTTTCCGATCCAACCTGGACCAGGTAGTCGACGACATCACCAAGGTACGTCCGCCGGATGATGCGCCCGTGCAGCGACCCCTCCGGGTCGAGCCGCAGCGCCTCCGGTCGGACGCAGACGAGCACGGCGCCTTCCACGGGACCTGGAAACGCGGATGGCGCCGGGATAGTGAACACATTGGGCGGTCCGTTACGCAGCCTCACCCGCACGCCCGCCGCATCCGACCCTACGACCTCCCCCGGGAGGAAATTCGCGACGCCGAGGAATGCCGCGACAAACGGCGTCGCCGCATGTTCGTAGATGGCCTCGGGGGTGCCGACCTGGACGATCTCTCCGAACGACATAACCGCGATGCGGTGCGACATCACCATCGCCTCGGCCTGATCGTGGGTCACGTAGACGACCGTAATGCCGAGCCGGCCCTGCAGCTCCTTGATTTCAAACCGCATCTCCTCGCGCAGGCGGGCGTCGAGGTTCGAGAGCGGTTCGTCCAGCAACAGCACCGCCGGTTCCATGACAAGCGCGCGGGCCAGTGCGATACGCTGCTGCTGGCCGCCGGAGAGTTCATGCGGATAGCGCCGGTCGAGCTGCCCCAGCTGCACGAGCGCGAGGGCACGCCGGGTGCGTGCGTCGATCTCCGACCGGCTCAGCCCGGCGCGCTTCAGCGGATAGGCCACGTTGTGAAACGCCGTCATGTGTGGCCAGACCGCGTAACTCTGGAACACCATCCCCATGCCGCGGCGCTCCGGAGGCGTCATCACGTTGTCCTCGGCCGAGGACACGACGCGGTTGTCAACGAGGATGCGCCCCGTTGTGGGCCGGATGAAGCCGGCGATCATCCGCAGCGTCGTGGTCTTACCGCATCCGGACGGGCCCAGCAGTGTGACGAACTCGCCGTCGGCAACGGTGAGGGTGAGGTCACGAACGGCCCAGAGGTGACCGCCGTAGGACTTGCCGAGACGTTCGAGGCGCAGTTCGGCCATGCGGTCAGCGCACCACTTCCCGCACCGTGGCGATGCGCGTGACGAGGTGCAGCGTCACGAGCACGGTCGTCACCATCAGGGCGACCGCGGCCGACAGCGCGATCTTCCCTTCCTCATGCAGGCCGAAGACCACCACCCCGATCGTTTCGTTGCCGGCCGAGAACAACAGAATGGACAGCGTCAGCTCGACCATCGCCGGCATGAACACGAGGAACCAGCCGGCGGCGATGCTGGGGCGGATGATCGGCAGCACGACGTCGCGGAACGCCTGCCCGCCCGTGGAGCCGCTGATGCGGGCCGCTTCCTCCAGCGAGTCGTGGACCTGCGTCATCCCGGCCATGACGGTCCGCACGCCAAAGACGAGGAATCGCGCGACGTATGCCAGGAGGATGATCCAGATGGTGTTGTACAGCCGTAGCTGGAGTACGGGAACCGGCCGCAGCCAGGCCAGGATCATCGCCAGGGCCACGACGGTTCCCGGCACGGCATAGGGAATCGAGATCAGCAGCTCCAGCACGTTCCCGCCCCGGACGCGGACCCGCGCGATCAGATAGGCGAGGGCGACCGACAGCGCCACGATGATCGTCGCGGCCCCGGCAGACAGCCCCAGACTGTTGAAGAACGCCCGCTGCACCTTCGGGATGCCGGTGAGCACGGTCGCAAAGTGCTGCAGCGTCAGGTTCTCCGCAGCCGGTGGCAGCCCGTAGGCCCGAATCACTGCCGTGAGGAGGGTGGCGCCCATGGGAAGGATGACGCTGACGAACCCAAAGAGACCCAGCGCGCCGACCAGCGCCCACTTCCAACGCCCCAGCGTCACGCGCTGCACGCTCGTCGATTGCCCGGTGACCACCGCGAACCGTCCGCGGCGCAGGATAAGCCGCTGCAGCCAGAGGAGAATGCCCGCCGTCACGACCAGGTACATCGACAGCGCCGCGGCCACCTGCAGGTTGTTGGGCATGTCGAAGTTCAAGATCGTCGCGTAGATCTTGGTGGGCAGCACAAAGTAGCGGGCGGGGAACCCCAGCACGGCCGGGATCCCGAAATTCGCCAGCGATGACATGAACAGCAAGAGGCCTCCGGCCAGGATACCGGGCAGCATCAGCGGCAGCGTGATCTCTCGAAGGACGTGAACGGTCCGCGCGCCGGAGATGCGGGCGGCCTCCTCCAGCGCCGGATTCATCCGTTCCAACACGCCGCGCATCGCCGCATAGACGATCGGATAGCCGTACAGCGTGAGCACGAACACGATCCCCACCGGACCATAGATCACGAGCAGCGGGTCGGGGGAACCGGACAGCGCCATCCAGATCTGATTGAGGTACCCGACCGGGCTGAGCAGGTAGACCCACGCGATCGCCCCGATGAACGGCGGGATCATATACGGGAGCAGGACGACGGTCTCCCAGTACCGGCGTCCCGGCAGATCGGTCCGGCCGAGGAGCCACGCCAGCGCCGTGCCCAGCGCCGTGCCCAACACCGCGGATAGCGCCGACACCACTAGACTGTTGTACAGGGTGGCAAACGTGCCGGGATCCTGCACCGTCCGCAGCACGGTCGCCAGCGTTGGCCGGCCGTTGAGGAGAAAGGCATTCGCGACGAGGGTGATGGACGGGTAGACGATCAGAACGAGCAGGACGAGCCCCGCAGTGCTCCCCGCGCCGAGCGCGGCCCACCGCAGCAGGCCGCGGCCCGGCGCACCGGCGCGAGGAACCGTCAGGCTCAACGTCGGCTACGGCGTAATGCCGAAGATTTCCCCAAAGGTCTTGCGGATCAAATCGCGGTTCTTCTGGATGAAATCCAGGTTGACCCGGATGATCTTGAGCCCTGAAATGTCGGGCGTGCCCGGTGGGTACGGGATGCCGTCGAGCACCGGAATGTAGGAGCGGGACACGAACAGCCGCTGCGCCTCGGGTGTATACAGGTAGTTCACGAAGGCCTGCGCCGCCGCCACGTTCGACGTACCGTTGAGAATCGCAATCGGGGTTGGGATCAGCAGCGCGCCCTGCTCAGGCCAGATGTGGTCGACAGGCGACCCTTGCGCCTTGAGGTTGCGCACGAAGAAGTCCACGATCTGAGCGATCACAATCTCGCCGGATGCCAGCTTCTGCGCGACGTCGCCGTTGCTGTTCAACACGACCGCGCCGTTGGCGCGCAGCCGGCGGTAGTAGTCCCAGCCGAACTCCGGCATACTGGCAAACGTCCCGACATGATTGAATGCGGCCCCGGAGACGAACGGGCTGGGCATCCCGGCCTTCCCCCGGTAGCGGGTGGCCGCCAGGTCGTTCCAGCCGGTCGGCTTGAAGCGCACGATCCGGGTGTTGTAGGCGACGACGTTGAAAATCAGCCGCACCTCATGCATCTTGTTGTCGCCGTAATGGTAGCGGCTGTCAACGCGGCGGCCCGCGGGCGGGCTGTACGCCAGGAGCAGATCGCGTCCGGCCAGCATGCGGAAGAAGTCGATGTCCGCGAACCAGATCACGTCGGCCTGGATCTTGCCGGCTTGGAGCTCCGCCTGGATCTTGGACACCACTGGCCCCGACCCCGCGCGGAAGACGTTCACGCGCACGCCGGGATTGCGCTGCATGAAGTCGCGGGTGAGCAGGTTCACGTCGTCATCCGACTCCGAAGTGTACAGCGTGATCGTCCCCGACGGCGCCGGGGCGGCGGCGGCGGGAAGATTGACCACCATCAGCGCGGCCGCCAAACCGCACAGAATCAGCGCCTGCAACAGGCGAGTGATACGCATCGTTGTCCTCCTCCGACTGATGATTCGGTCTTCCTTCATGCGCGGGCGGATGCCTGCGCGTACTCCACCGATGCCCGCCACAACTCCTCAAACTGGGCTTTGTTCCAGCGCGCCAGCTCCACTCCGGCGCTGATCGAAAAACCCTCTAGGGCGATGGCCCCCCGGTACCGCTGCAGCGCACCCAGCACTCGGACCAGGTCGCGTTCTCCCTGCCCCAGCGGCAGGTGCAGCCGCGTCTCGTCCGCATCGCTGAGGTGAACGTGGATGACGCGGTCGAGCCCGCTGATAAACTCGACTTCGTCCTGGCCCCACGGGATGTGCGCGACGTCGAGCACCGTGCCGACGTTGGGGCGCCCCACCTCGTCGACCAGCCGGTTGGCCTGCTCGGGCAGGATCACGAATTCCGTCTGGCGGGCCTCCATGTGTTCTACGCCTACCCGCATCTGCAGGTTCGCCGCGTGGTCCGCGATCTCACGCACTCCGGTCACCAGCACCGGCCAGTACGTCTCTCCGTCATCATGGGGCGCGGTGGTGTGCCCGGGGTGCATGACGATCAGCGACGTTCCCAGCGCCGCGGCCAGGTCCACCGATCGGTGCAGCGCATCCATCGACGCCGACGCGATGGCCTCGACGCGAGAGGTGACGTTGAGATCCCAGCTCAACAAGTGCACCGTCACGGCGAGACCGAGTGCGCGGATTCGCGCGGCAAGCGCCGCGGGGTCGGCTCCCTCCCGCAGCAGCTGGTACGCCCACAACTCGACGCCGTCATAGCCTAGCTCGTGCGCAACGTCGAGGATCTCGGTCGTCGCGTGCGCCCACAGCAGCGGTGCGCTCAGCAAGACCTGGCTGCGCCGCCGGATGGCCGGGAGGTCACCGATCACCGGCGGGACGGTGGACCGCGTCGGGGCGGCGCGGGATCGCCGCGGCCGGATGATGTCCATGGTGGTGCGCAGTTCGGCCGCCACGCGGAACGGCTTGGTCAGCACACGGCCGGGAAACGACGCGATGAAGTCCCGCGGACTGCGCATGAACTCGGTCGTGATGTCGAACGGCTTGGCCAGCAGTCGGCGCATCACGCTTTCCGTGTACTGTTCCATGAACTGCAGGGTGTGCACGACCTGGGCGCGGCCGCAGGTGATACAGGTCACGCGGGACAGGCCGCCCACGCCGGCGCTGACCAGATGCACCGTGGTCCGCCGGCACCGCGCGCAGTGCAGGGAAACTTCGTATCGTTCGCCGGCGGCAGGCACGCTCGGTTCACTCGTCGGGAAGCGACTCGCCCGGCTGCAGGATGTAGGCGATCACCGTGGCCACCGGCACCGTCTCGCCGGGAGCGGCGCGGATGCCGGTCAGAATCCCCGCGGCGGGCGCCTCGATTTCCATGTTGACTTTGTCGGTCTCCACTTCCACGAGCGGGTCCCCCTCACGGACCGGATGGCCTTCCCGCGCCAGCCAGCGGACGATGACGCCGGTTTCCATCATCATATCGAACTTCGGAAGGATGACGGGTTTGGCCATTACGCGGCCATGACCCGGCGCACCGCAGTGAGGATGTCCTCCTCCTGCGGCACCGCGGCGCGTTCCAACGCGCGGTTGTACGGGATTGGACACTCCGCACCGCCGAGGCGAACGATCGGGGCCGTGAGGTGCGAAACGGCATCGCTCTCGGCGATGCGGGCCGCAATCTCCGCCCCGATCCCCAGGGTCTTTACCGCTTCGTAGACGATCACCACACGGCCGGTCTTGCGGACCGACGCGACCAGCGTCTCGGCATCCAGCGGGCGGAGCGTGCGCGGATCGATGACTTCTGCGCTGATGCCTTCCTCCGCCAGCATGCCGGCGGCGGCTAGCGCACGCGGCACCATGACGCCGGTGGCGACGACGGTGACGTCGGCGCCCTCGCGCTTGACGTCGGCGACACCGAGGGGGACGGCCGTGGGGGCATCGGGTACCGGCCCTTTCGTCCGATAGAGCAGCTTGTGTTCGATGAAGATGACCGGGTTGTCGTCCCGGATGGCCGACAACAGCAGTCCTTTGGCGTCGGCCGGGGTGGACGGGGCCACCACCTTCAGGCCGGGCACGTGGGCAAACCAGGCCTCCAGGCTTTCCGAATGCTGCGCCGCCGCTCCGGTCCCTGATCCCCCCGGCGTCCGCAGGACCATCGGAACGGCCGCCGTCCCGCCGAACATGTACCGGATCTTGGCCGCCTGCAGCACCAGTTGCTCCATGCACAGCGTGATGAAATCCATGAACTGGATTTCCACCACCGGCCGCAACCCCGTGATCGCCCCGCCAATCGCGCAGCCGGTGATTGCGGCTTCGGAGATGGGCGTATCCCGCACGCGCCGGTCGCCGAATTCGTCCAGCAGGCCGTCGGTGACGCCAAAGGCGCCGCCGTAGACCCCGATGTCCTCGCCCAGAAGCACGACCCGCTCGTCCGCGCGCATCTCCTCGCGCAGCCCCTCGCGAATCGCCTCGGCGTAGGACATCAGCCGGGTCATGCGTAGACTCCGTCCAGCAGGGACGCCGGATCCGGCTCCGGACTCTCCTCAGCGAACCGCAGTGCGGCGTCGATCGCCGAGCGAGCCGCGGCCTCCAAGGCGTCAGCGTCAGCGTCGATCACTACACCGCCGGCGATCAGCCGCGCACGCAGCTGCGCAATCGGATCGCGGCGGCGCCAGGCCTCGACTTCGTCCCTTGTGCGGTAGCGCTGGCGGTCGCTCTTGCTGTGGCCTTTGTAGCGGTACGCGGCGCACTCCAGCAGCGTCGGGCCCCCGCCGGAGCGGGCCAGGGCCACGGCGGCTTCGGTTGCGTCGTAGACGGCCAGCACGTCGGTGCCGTCCACGGTCATGCCGGGGATGCCGTAGGCGGCGGCGCGGTCGCTGATCCGTGCGACCCGCATCGACTTCCGCACGGGCATCGACATCGCGTACTGGTTGTTCTCACACACGAAGACGACGGGGAGGGCCCAGATCGATGCCAGGTTGACGGACTCGTGGAATGCCCCCTCATTCGCGGCGCCGTCGCCGAAGAATGCCACACAGACCTGGCCCGTCTGCCGCACTTGGATGGAGAGACCCACGCCCGTCGCGATCGGCAGCCCGCCGGCGACGATGCCGTTGGCGCCCAGGTTGCCGCCCGACACGTCGGCGATGTGCATGCTGCCGCCGCGACCGCGGCAGTAGCCGGTTTCCTTTCCCAGAAACTCCGCCATCATGCGTCCGACGTCGGCGCCCTTGGCCAAACAGTGTCCGTGTCCGCGATGGGTGCTGAGGATGTAGTCCTCCGGCTTCAGCGCTGCGCAGACCCCCGTGGCAACGGCTTCCTGTCCGAGCCCGAGGTGCATCGTGCCGTGGACCCGGCCGAGGGCGAACAGTTCGTCGGCCTTTTCTTCAAACGCGCGGATCAGCAGCATCATGCGCAGCATCGACAGGGTTCGGTCGACGGCCGGCGGGACCGTCTTCATTCCACCACGCCCTGACTGAGGCGCGCCGCGCGCAGCATTGCCCGCGCGGCCAGGTGGTCGGTCACCAGGACGTCGACAAGACGCCCGCGGAGCGCTCCGGCGATGGCGTCGGCTTTCTCCAACCCGCCGGCGACGGCGACCACCGTGGGGATGCGCCGGATGTCCGCGAGCTCGACGGCCAGGATGCGCGCGTCCAGCGCAGGATCGACCGGCTCCCCGTCGCGGCCGAATGAGCGAGTGCAGATATCGCCTACGGCGCCGCGTCGCTTCAACGTTGACAGGTCCTCAGCGCTGAAATAGCCGCTCTGTACGAGCGTCGAGGACGGCACCAGCGCCCCGATGCCGACCAGCGCCAGCTGAACGCTTCGAGCCTGGGCCAGGACGCCCGCGATGTCCGGGTCTGACAGCAGAGCGTCGCGCACCGCGGGACGCGCCAGAATCGCCGGCGCGTGGAGCAGGTGCACGTCTCCCCCCTGCAGATCGGCGAGCCGCCGGGCAAGGTCGTTGGCGTGGATCTCCGACGCCACACGTCCAATGCCCCCGACCAGCGGCACGACGGCGGTGCGCAGCCGCCGGGGCCGCAGCGCGCCGATCACCGCGGCCAGCGTCGTGCCCCAGGAGATACCGATGCGTTCTCTCCCCTTCAGCGTCCGGGTCAGGTACGCCGCCGCCGCCTGCCCGAGCACCCGACGGGTCGCGACCGGAGATTCGCTGCGGCCGGTGACGACAATAGCTTCACGCAGCCCGTAGAGGTCCTCGAGGTCACGGCCTAGGTCATGGTGGGTACCTTCGGGCGTATCGAACTCAATCCGCACGATGCCCAGCGCGCGGGCGCGGCTCAGCAGGCGTGACACGGTCGGCCGTGACACGCCGAGCCGCACGGCAATCTGTTGCTGGGTCCGCCCGCGTACGTAGTACAGTTCAGCCGCCTTGGCCATCAGCGCCGTGTCCTCGCGCATCGGGATGCTACCCTGCGGGGACGGCGTGCTGCGCCGACCACACATCCTGCCGCTTCCGCAGCGCCACAATCGTCTGCGACTCGTCCAGCGTGACGTCGGCGGCGGTCAGCCGCGCCCCGCGAACCACGCTCCGGCGTATGCGCGCGCCATGCACCAGACCGATCGGCACCGCGCCCTCACGCCGGGCATCCGACGCGTCCACCGCCACTCCAAAGACGGTGCCACCGCCGATTCCATCGAGCGCATCACCGGCGGCAAGATCGCGCTTGGCGACGGCGACACACTCCGCCACCGGCGGCCCGGCAGCGGCCATCGTGGCCTCGCCGTAGAGGACTGCCCGCGCGACAGACAGTGGCGCTTCCAGGCTGGCAAGATGGAACGGACGTGACAGCAGATGGTATGGACCGTCCCCAAGCTTGAGATAGGCGATGTCTCGCCGCGCCGCGTCGTTGTGCGCAGCGACGATGAGAAATACTCCGGGGGCCACGTCGCCGACGGCGTATTCGACCACGCCACGCCGCGAGAGAATGCCTCCGTCGATCCGCGGGATGAACACGCTCAGGAGATCGGTCAGGTCGGCGCGTGGGCCGTGCAGGCCGGGATGATCGATGCGCAGTCCGGTGGCGTTCGCCAGCGCCGCCATCTCCGCCATCGTCTTGGTCCCATCCACGAATGCCGTCAGCATGCGCGCACTCATGCCGCGGGTCTGGGCTTCGGCGGCGACGGTGGTTGGCGTGGCGAACGGATCGAGCCGGTTGTTCTTGCCCTTGCCCGCGCACACGACTTCCAGGTCGAGCAGACGCGCAAAATCCACCATCTCCGTCAGGACCGAGGGCTCGTCGCCGGCCGCGACCGTGTAGATCGTGCCCGCCTCACGAGCCAGGACGGCCAGGATCGGGCCGACGGTGACCTCGGCCTCGATGTTCATCGTCACAAATGGCTTGCGATGCTCACACGCCATGACGGCCAGCCGCGCGCCGACCTCCGGTTCACCGGTCGCATCCATCACCGCGTCCACGTCGGGCGAGCCGGCGAGCCAATTCGCCGTGGCGGTCACGGCGACCCGCCCGTCCCGCATCAGGGCGTGGGCGTGGTCGAGGGATCCCGCCAGCTCCGCGCCAGCGCCCGCAGCGGAGGCCGCCGTCAGCGCGCGATCAACCATCAGGTCGCACAGCCCCGCCAGGGCGAGCCCTGGCATCGCCACGATCTGCCGGGCCAGTCCGCTGCCCATCTGCCCGGCGCCGATCACGGCGACGCGAATCGGACGACGCTGTTGCTCTAACAGGCGGAGGTGCTCAAGGAGCCTCACGATGCACCATCGTTCTGTAGTTGAACATATGTGCTCTTCTCTGGGTTCTCTGAGTGTCGGCTCGGGTCCTGCCGGGCGTGCGGACAGTGTCGACGGAAAGACGGTCCCCGCGGGAGAGAAAAGCTGGGCTTAGGCGGCCGCAGCCGTCATCGGCGCTCGGGGGTGGCTCCGTGCGCTTCCTGGCCGGCACGCGGGAGATCCTTGGGCCGGCCGAAGATCATGCGC
>DASXUC010000022.1:0-6762 GCA_036505015.1 bacterium
TAGGGTTGCCGCCCGCCAACCTTCGCTCGGGGGCCGCCCCACTCGCCCGCCGCCATCCCCTCTGGTCCGTTCCCAGCCTCTGCGCGTCCCCTCCCGGGGGCTGGTGGTGAGCCGCCCCGAGAGCGGAGCGGCGCTCCACCAGCCCGGCCGAAAACGAGCAGCAGTTCAAACCGACCCACCACCGCGGGGGAGTTGACTGTAAAGCTACCCTCCTTTACAGTTAGTCTGCCCATGGACCGAGCACTCGGTGAACGACTGCGCGTGATCCGGCTGTTTGATGCGTACGGCGCGCTGCTTACGGAGCGGCAGCGGACCCTGCTGCGACTCTACTACCATCGCGATCTCTCCCTGGGGGAAATCGCGGTGCAGCTCAAGATCACCCGGCAGGCCGTCTTCGACAGTCTGCATCGCTCGATGGCGGAGCTGCAGCGGCTGGAATCGATGCTGCGGATCGTCGGCCGAGCGGAACGCACCGCGCGGCAGCACCAGGAAATTGCCGGTCGCGCGGCGGCCCTGAGGGAGGCAATCGACGGACTGCGCGGCCGGCTCGATCGGGAGACGGTGAACCGGCTGCAGGGTACTGTGGCGGCGTTGCGCAGAACCGCCGGCGAGGAGTGATGCAGCAGTACTTCACACGGCATCCCGCGGCGTCTTCGCGCCCTCGGATCGTCCACGCGACGCTGCGCGGGCGTGACTGGACGTTTATGACCGACCGCGGGGTGTTTTCCCACGCGGGGATCGATGCGGGGACGCGGCTGCTCGCCGAGACGATGGATCTGCGCGCCTCCGATGAGGTGCTCGACCTGGGCTGTGGTTATGGCGTGCTGGGCCTGGTGGCCGCCCCCCTGGTGCCGGCGGGGCGGGTGGTGATGGTTGACGTGAACGAGCGCGCGACGACGCTGGCAAAGGAGAATGCGCGGGCCGCCGCTCTCACCAACGTCGAGGTCCTGCAGGGAGACGGCACGGCGCCGGTGGCGGACCGGCGGTTCGACGTGGCATTGAGCAATCCGCCGATCCGCGCCGGCAAGGCGACCGTGCGCCGTCTGATGCGAGAAGTGCACGACTGCCTGCGACCCGGCGGGCGATTCTACTTCGTCGCGCGGACCGCGCAGGGAGCCAAGACGCTGGCCCGCGACCTGTCGGCAATCTTCGACACGGTGGAAGAGATCGAGCGCGGGGGCGGCTACCGAGTGTACCTTGCAGCCAGGAAGTAGAGTTGGTAGTTCGTGGTTGGTAGTTGGCAGCAACCACTAACCACCAACGACCAACGACCAACGACCAACGACCAACGACAGGGGACATCGGCATGTTTGAGGCATTGCAAAATCGCCTCCAAAAGATTGTCGCTTCGCTGAGCGGGCGCGGCGCGTTGAGCGAGGCTGACGTCGACGCGGCCCTGCGCGAGGTGCGCATGGCCCTGCTGGAAGCCGACGTCAACTTCAAGGTGGCCAAAGCGTTCGTGGACCGGGTGCGGGCGCAGGCGGTCGGGCAGGACGTGCTCCAGCACTTCTCGCCGGGCCAGCAGGTCGTCAAGATCGTCCACGATGAGCTCGTGCGGCTGCTCGGCGGTACGGCGAAAGACCTGCGGTTCGCGGAGCGATCGCCCACCATCGTGATGCTGGTCGGCCTGCACGGTGCCGGGAAGACCACGACCGCGGGGAAACTGGCCTCCTGGTTGAAGCGCCGCGGCCGCCGGCCGCTGCTCGTGGCCACCGACCTTCGCCGCCCGGCCGCGGTAACGCAGCTGCAGGTCGTGGGGGCCCAGGCGGGCGTCGCGGTCTTCGCACACCCGGATGCCACCGACCCGCTGGGTGTCGCCACTGCCGCGCTGGAGGAGGCCCGCTCGGGCGGACAGGACATTGTGATCATCGACTCCGCCGGCCGCCAGCACGTCGACGACGCGCTGATGGCGGAGCTGACGCAGATGCGGGACGCCGTCCGTCCCGACGACGTGCTGCTCGTGGTCGACGCGATGACAGGGCAGGATGCGGTCGCGATGGCCGAACGGTTCCACGCCGCACTGGGGCTCGATGGGCTTGTGATCACCAAGCTGGACGGCGACGCGCGCGGGGGCGCGGTCCTGTCGGTCGTTGAGGTCACGGGCTGTCCGGTGCTGTTTGTGGGCGTCGGCGAGAAACTCGACGGCCTGGAGCCGTTCCATCCCGACCGCATGGCGTCGCGGATCCTGGGGATGGGCGACGTCCTGACGCTGATCGAGCGCGCCCAGGACGCCGTGGACGCCGACGCCGCCGCGGAGATGGAACGCAAGCTGCGCCGCGCCGAGTTCACGCTGGAGGATTTCCGGGACCAGCTCGCTCAGGTCAAGAAGATGGGTCCGATCGAGTCGCTGCTGGAGATGTTGCCGGGAGTGGGCGGGCGGGCACGCGGACTGACGGAGGGCATCGACGAGAAATCGCTCGGCCGGGTCGAAGCGATGATCGGCTCGATGACGGTGGAAGAACGGCGGCACCCGCACGTCATCGACGGCAGCCGGCGCCGGCGCATCGCGCGCGGGAGCGGGGTCGCCATCCAGGACGTGAACCGGCTGCTGCGTCAGTTCGAGGAGGCGCGCAAGCTCTTCAGGCGGGTCGGGGAGATGCAGAAAGGCAAACGCGGTAGGATCAAGTTTCCACTTCAATAGGGGGAGGACGAGGATGGTCAAGATCAGGCTCATGAGGTTGGGCGGCAAGCACCAACCGTTCTACCGGCTGGTGGTCGCCGATTCGCGGTCACCCCGCAGCGGCCGGTACATCGAGGTGATCGGACACTACAACCCGACGACGGACCCCTCCACGATCAAAGTGGACGAGGCCAAAGCGCTCTCGTGGTTACGCAAGGGAGCCCGGCCGTCCGACGCGGCGCGGGTTCTGCTGCGGCGGTCGGGTGTGCTGGCCAAGGCGGCGGAGCAGGCCGCCGGCAAGGCCTGAGCGGTCCGGGAGCGGCGGCATGGAGCACTCCCCGGACCTGCGCGAGCTGGTCGAATTCATCACCAAGTCGCTGGTCGATGAGCCCGCCGCCGTGCGTGTCACCCAGGTGGACGGGGAGCACGCGGTCGTGCTCGAAGTGCGCGTGGCGGCTTTAGACATGGGCAAGGTCATCGGCAAGCAAGGACGCATCGCCCGGGCGCTGCGTGCGGTAGTAAAGGCCGCCGCGGTGCGCGCCGGCAAACGGGTGATGGTGGAGATCGTGCAGTGACGAGGGAGGGCGTATGGGTATCACCGTCAGCAGGCCGGTCGTGATCAAGGCGATCGTGACCGAGAGCTTCAAGCGCCTGTACGTGCAGGATCTCGAGGATGCCATCAAGCGCGTGGAGTCGCTGGTCGAACAGCTGGACACGCAGATCCGCCGCAGCGAACTGGAGCGGCAGGTCACCCCGCAGGCCAGGGCAATCCGCCAGCAGCTCGAGTTGGAGCGGTCACGCCAGGATGCGGCGCGCGCCGAACTGACCATGCGGTTGCGCGAAGCGGAGCAACTGGAGCTGAATTCGGAGTTCGCCCAGGGCACCGTCGAGGGCACCGTGGAAGTCGGCATCGGTGACAATCTGTTCAACAAGATTGGACGGACCGAGATCATCGTGAAGGACGGCATCATTCTCGAGATTCGTGAATCGTGACTCGTGACTCGTGACTCGTGAACCACCTACCAAACCGGAGTACGTGATCGTCGGGCGGATCGTCAAGCCGCACGGAGTCCAGGGAGCCTTCCGCGTCGCACTCGAGACAGATTTCCCTGAGCACCTGCTGGCCTTGCGATCGGCGGTGTTGCTGCGGGGAGCCGACGTCCTGTCCATCGACCTCGAGGAGGTCCGCCTGCTGGCCGGCGGCGCGCTGGTGCGCACACGGCAGATCGGATCGCTGGATGAGGCGGAGAAGTGGCGCGGCGGTGCGCTGGCCGTGCCGAGGGGCGAGGCCGCGCAGCTGAGCGAAGGCCGCCATTACGTCTTCGACGTGCTGGGCATGGTCGTGGAGACCGATCAGGGCGAGCGGCTCGGTCGCGTCGCCGAGGTGCTGCGCACGGGCAGCAACGATGTGTACGTCGTGCGCGGCGACGGTGGGGAGCTGCTTGTGCCCGCCATCAGTTCGGTCGTGCTGGCTCTGGATGTGGCGGAGAATCGGATGGTGGTCCACCTGCTGGCGGGGATGCGTAGCGAGGCGCGCTGACCATGCGGATCGATATTGTGACCATCTTCCCCGACGCGTTTACGCCTCTGGGCGTGAGCATGCTGGCGCGGGCGCAGGAGCGCGGGCTGCTGGCCATCACGGTCTGGGATCTGCGGACGTTTACGACCGACCGCCACCGCCAGGTGGATGACGAGCCGTACGGCGGCGGGGCGGGCATGGTGATGAAGCCCGAGCCGTTCTTCGCCGCCGTGGACGCCATCCGCGCGGGGGCCCCCCACACCACACCGCGTGTGATCGTGATGTCACCGCAAGGCGAGAGACTGACACAGATCCGCGTGCAGCAGCTGGCAGAAGAGGATCACCTCGTTGTGCTGTGCGGGCACTATGAGGGCATCGACGAGCGCGTGAAGGAAGGACTGAGCGCGGAAGAGCTGTCGATCGGGGACTACGTGCTCACCGGCGGCGAACTCCCGGCGATGGTCCTGGTGGATGCCGTGGCCCGATTGGTCCCCGGGGTCGTCGGCGATGCGGCCTCGGTGGCCGTCGAGTCGTTCGCCGGCGACCTGCTGGATTATCCGCACTACACCCGGCCCGCCGAGTTCCGCGGTATGAAAGTGCCGGCGGTGCTGCTGTCCGGGAATCATGCTGCCATCCGCCGGTGGCGGCAGGCGCAGCGGCTGCATCGCACGATGCTGCGCCGCCCGGACCTGCTCAACGTGGATGCGCTGTCCGACGAGGATCGGCGCATGCTGGAGGTCCTCGAGCGCCAGGCGCCGGAGGATGAACCCTCGGACTAACGATGGCTCGATCGACGAACGACGAACAATGAACGGGTATGCTAGAATTGGTGGCCGTGAGCGTGCGGCGCGCAGGGCGCCGGGAGGATGTGGGAGATGCAGAAGGTCGCAACCGTCGAGCGGGAGCAGCTCAAAGCGAACGTCCCGGTGTTCAATCCCGGCGACACCGTGCGCGTGCACCTCAAAGTTGTCGAGGGCGGTCGCGAGCGCATCCAGGCATTTGAAGGCGTCGTGATCGCGCGGAAGAACGGCGGCCTGCGCGAGACGTTCACCGTGCGCCGCATCAGCCACGGGGTGGGAGTGGAGCGGATTTTCCTCGTCAACTCCCCCCGCATCGAGCGGCTGGACGTGGTCCGCAAGGGCCGCGTGCGCCAGGCGAAACTGTACTACCTGCGAAGCAAGATCGGCCGGGAGGCCCGCATCAAGGAGCAGCGGTAGCGCGGGACATCAGCACCTGATGCGCCTGGAGTTCTTGGACCGCCTGCCGCTGTCGGTCCCCAGCCTCATCCTCATCTTGGCCGCCATCCTGTTCGTGGGGCGGATGCTGGTGAAGCGGATCTACGCCATCTCGCCCGCGTGGCGTGCCTCGATCGTCGAAACGCTCGATGCGGGGATCTTTGCGGCCCTGCTGTCGCTAGTCATCATCACGTTTGTCGTCCAGGCCTTCTACATCCCGTCGGGATCGATGGAACCGACCCTGCAGGTGGGCGACCGTATCCTGGTCAGCAAACTCTCCTACCGGCTGGGTCCCATCCGCCGCGGCGACATCATCGTCTTCCACTATCCCCTGAATCCCGGCAAGGACTTCGTCAAACGCGTGGTCGCGCTGGCCGGGGAGCGGGTCGAGCTGCGGGATGGCGTCGTGCTGATCAACGGCCAGCCGATCAGCGAACTGTATCCCACCGCCCTCGCCGGCGGCGACCGTTCGTGCACGAGCAACTACGGCCCGCAGCAGATCCCTCCTGACAACCTGTTCGTGCTGGGCGATAATCGGTGTAACAGCGAAGACAGCCGGTTCTTTGGCTTTGTGCCCGTGCCCAACGTGATCGGCAAAGCCCTGTTCATCTACTGGCCGCTGCCCCGCCTGGGGTTCGCGCGGTAGCCGGCGATGTCCGTCCCGCGACGTCCACGCGACATCCGCACGCTGCCGGTCGCCGCTCTGGCCGCCTGGATGCGCGGCCGTGAGGAGATGGCTCCCGGGCTGCTGCGCGCCCTGGCGCGAGATCCCCGCCGCGGCGTCCGCGCGCTCGTCCGGCAGTGGCGGATGCGGCAGCGCCGCGTGCGCCGGGAACAGACCAGGCTCGATGACCTGGGCGCGTTGGAGCGGGACTACCGGGCTCTCGGCTACGAGCTCATCGCCGGGGTGGATGAAGTGGGTGTCGCCCCGCTGGCCGGTCCCGTGGTGGCCGCCGCCGTGATCCTGCCGCCGAACTTTCGCCTGGAGCGCCTCAATGATTCCAAACAGCTGCGCGCGGATGAGCGCGAGCGGTTGTCCGCGGAAATTCACGCCCGTGCGCTGGCGGTCCACGTCGGCGTCGCCAGCGTCGAAGAAATCGACCGGGTCAACGTCTTGCAGGCCTCGCGCCTCGCCCACCAGCGGGCCATCATCGGCTTGATACCCCGCCCGCACCTGGTGCTGATCGACGGCCGTTTTCCGGCGGACGTCGCGGTGGCGCAGATGGCCATCGTGGACGGCGACGCCACGTGTGCCGCGATCGCAGCGGCATCGGTCGTGGCGAAAGTGACCCGGGACCGGATGATGCTCGAACTGGCGCGCAATTATCCGGAGTATGGTTTTGCGCGGCACAAAGGCTACGGCACGAGGATGCACCGGGACGCGATCG
>DASXUC010000023.1:0-1556 GCA_036505015.1 bacterium
GATCCGTTCACCGGCCCGATCAAGGACCGCAACGGCGTCACGCGCGTGGCCGCCGGGCACACGATGAACCCCGGAGAGCTGACCAGCATGGAGTGGGCCGCGCCCTGCGTCGCGGGGCCCTGGCCGAACGAACCCAAGTAACACGGAGCGGGATCGCGGAATCGCGGGATCACAGAATAACACTGCGGCGGCGGGGGCCTTGCGGCGCCCGCCGCTTCTTCTTGAAGGCGGCGAATGGATGAGCAGCTGGACGGCGTGACCGCGGTGGACCGTGAGGTCGCGCTCGGCGACGTGCGTCTGCACTGCGTGGAAGCCGGGCTGGGACCGCTCGTGCTGCTGCTGCACGGCATGCCGCAGTTCTGGTACGCGTGGCGCCACCAGATGCCGGTCCTCGCAAACGCGGGATTCCGCGTCGTGGCACCCGACTTGCGCGGATTCAACCTGTCCAGCAAGCCCAGCGGGATCAGCGCGTATCGCCAGGATGTCGTCGCGGAAGACGTGGCCCGGCTAATTCCCGCCCTCGGCGCCGAGCGCGCGACCGTCGTCGGCCATGACATGGGCGGAGAGATCGCCTGGCCGTTCGCCGCGGCACACCCGGGGCTGGTGGAACGCCTGGTCATCCTCGACGCCCCGCACCCGCAGCGGCTGGCCGCCGCGCTGCAGACGAAAGCGCAGCGGCAGCGCAGCTCCTACATGTACTTCTTTCAGCTGCCAGCTCTGCCGGAGTGGTTCCTCCGCCGGAACAACTTCGCCGCCTATCGGAAGATGTTTGCCGCGGATCCGGTGCGACCCGATGCCTTTACGGAGAAAGACATCCAGCGCTACGTGGCGTCCTGGTCGGTCCCCGGCGCGCTCACCGCATCGATCAACTACTACCGGGCGGGCATGCGAACGAAGTCGACAGCCCAGCTGGCACCCATCACTGTGCCGGTCATGGTGCTGTGGGGCGAAGACGATCACTTCCTCCCGTCCGATCTCGCCGCCCCTGATCCCCAGCTCGTACCCAACTGCCGGGTGGAGATCATCCAGCAGTGCAGCCACTGGATCGCGGAAGATCAGCCCGAGCGGGTCAACGAGCGCCTGCTCGCGTTCCTGCGAACGTGACGAGACCCAAATCCCGAGGCCCGAAACCCGCGATGTACCTGGTCGACGGCGACGGCCTGCTGTACCGCGCCGCCAATGCCATCCCTTACTTCACGAATCCGGCGGGAGTTCCGACCAACGGCCTCCACGGCTTTGCCACCATGATGTTCACCCTCGTCCGCACCGCCGCGCTGTCGCACCTCGCGGTCGCGTTCACCGCCGACCCGCCCCTGCGCAAGCACGCGTGGGATCCCGATTATAAGATCAACCACTACGAGCATCCCGACGAGATCAAAGCCCAAATGCCCTACGCGATGCGGTTCATCGAAGGGCTGGGGGGCCGCGCGCTGCTGGTTGACGGCTACGAAGCCGATGACGTCATCGCGACGCTCACCGCCCGGCGCCGGGGCCGGCCGGTCCGTATCGTGAGCAGCGACCGCGACTTCTACCAGCTGGTCTCTGACGCGGTCCGG
>DASXUC010000024.1:0-2585 GCA_036505015.1 bacterium
TGACGGCCGCGTACGTCAGCCTGGGGCTCATCGGCATCATCCAGGGACAGCTCAGCCGGCGGTACGCGGGTGCGGGACTGAAATGAAACGGTTGCGGGGCGCCGACCATGGTGTGGAAACAGAGCTGGGACCCGCCCTGGGCCGGATCTACCTCTTCAGCGATGCCGTTTTTGCGATCGCGATTACGCTGATCGTGCTGGGGTTCGATCTGCCGCACGACCTGGCCCTGGCGGAAGTGCCCGGCCGGCTCGCTGGGGAACTTCCGGACTTTCTGAGCTTTGTGTTCGGGTTCTGGATCCTCTCGTTCTTCTGGATCACCCACCACCGCATGTTTCGCCACATCAATCAGATGAATCAGGGTCTGCTGGTCTGGAATATGGTGGTGCTGCTGTGCGTGGCCTTCCTGCCGTTTGCGATCGTCACGTTCGGGGACTACCCGGCGTCGACGACCACTGTCATCTTGTTCGCCGCGGCCCAGGCGGCCACGGCCCTGGCCTGCGTCGGCATGTGGAACTTCGCCGCGCGCACACGCCTCGTCCGCGAGGACACCGACCCGCGCGTCTTCCGCCACGTGAACATCCGCATGCTGGTCGTCGGCATCGTCTTCCTGCTCTCGATCCCGGTTGCCCTGGTGAGCCGGCCGGCGGCCTACTTGATGTGGCCGCTGGTGCTCATCGTGTTCTACGTTGTCGACCGCCGCACGCCGGCGTCCGCCCGCGTCTGAGGGATTTCGGGGCGGCTGGTGGAGGGCCGCGTTGACTCATGACCGGAAGCAGAATGGGGCGTGGGTGTCCTCATGGGCCCCTCCGCCCGGTGTGGATCCTCCCATTACGGACACCCCCGCCCCTTTGTGAGGCCGAACGTGACCAAGAGCCCTCCACCAGCCCCACTGGAGGTCGCTTGCAGGTAGTCGGGACGGACCAACAGGCATGGGCGGCGGCGAGTGGGGCGGCCACCGCGCGGAGATTGGAGGGCGGCAACCACATCGCAGGCCGTGAGGCGAGGGATCGCTGCACCGATGCTGCGGAGAGCGGTACAGACCGTAGTGATCCGTAGCTAAAGTTTGGCAGGCGAGCGCGGCAGGAAGCGTGAGGCCTGCAACGTTAGTCCGAGCCGCCCGACTCGCAGCGCGGTGGCCGCCCCCGAGCACAGCCGTACCGATGGCGCCGATTGAGCGTGGCCGGTTACTTAGCTCCCCGTCCGCCGCAAGATGGTGGTTTGCTCCTGGTCTTTCTCCAGCCGTTCGTCGAGCTTGCGGGAGAGATCGTCGATCTTCCGCGACGTCTCGTCGTAGACGTGGGCCTTCAGATCGGCAATCTCGTGCTCGCGTTCGGCCAGGCGCGCTTCCGCCCGCCGCCGACCTGCCACCGCCGCGGCGGTATCCGCCGCATCGATCAGCCACATCAGCACTACTCCCGCCGCGAGAACCGCCAGCAGGAACCCCACGAGCGGGACCGTCTGCGTTCCGCCGGGCACGCCCACCGTGTGGACCTGACGAAGGAGGGGTTCATTCTGATAGGCGAAGATGCCCGCCGCGGCCAGGATCAGGATCACCAGCAGGGTGGATAGTCTCATCAGGAGATCTCCTTTTCGACGATCGTCTTCGAAAGGGTTTTACCCACGGTCGTCTACGTGGCAAGGGAGCGGGGGTATAAGGAGGACAGTGCAAACCGCGAGAGGTGAACCGATGCGGGGATTCTGTGCCACCGTCGTGCTCCTCGGACTGCTCGCCCCTGCCGTTCTGGCGGCCATGCCGGCCGCTCCACCACCGGACGCAACCATTGCCAGCCTGTCGAAGCTCAGCGGGGCCGCGTTTGACACGGCCTTCCTGCGCGCCCTGATCCCGGTGAACGAGGAAGCCGTCGAGATCGCGCTCGCCGCGACGCTGAACGCCGATCACGTCGAGTTGCTGAAGTGGAATCAGGTGCTCGTCGAGCGCAAGAACGAGCAGGTCCGCCGTATGCTCGGCTGGCTGAAGGAAGCAGGTGCCGCCCCGGGCCGGCGCAACGTCGGGGTGTTCACGCCTCCGGTGAAGCGGATGCGGTCGCTGAAGGACGCCGCCCTGGAGCGGGCGTACCTGCCCACGATCGCGGCGCACCTGGAGTACAGCGCCCGGCTGGCGGCCCTGGCCGTGCAGCGGGGGAACCGTCCGGACCTGCGGGAGTTCGCCGCCGGCATCGTCAAAATCGAGACCGCCGAGGCCGCAATGCTGCGGAGCTGGCTGAAGAAGTGGTACCCGTAGTTATCGCGAGAAGAAGACGTGAAGGGCGTCGGGTCCGAGGGCGCCGAAGAGCACGAATCCCAGCAGCAGCGGCGTGATCACGATGTAGACGAGGCTCAGCCGCTCGTAGCGCAGGTGCATGAAATAGGCGATGATCAGCGCGGCTTTCATCAGCGCCAGGACGAGCAGGGAGCTGACGAGGATCCACTGCGGGACGCCGATTACCACGACGCCGACCTCGATCAGCGTGAAGACGAGCAGCCAGAACCACACGATGACGTAGACTCGGTAGCCGCCCGCGTGCTCTGTCTGCTCGCGCTGTTTCTTGTCAGTCACCCGCGTCCCCCGGTGAATCGTGAATGGT
>DASXUC010000025.1:0-35034 GCA_036505015.1 bacterium
CGCGGCGCCGCCCCCTGCGTGAGGGTAAGCGTCGCTCTGGCACCGGGTCTGAGGCTGTGGCGTTTGAAGAAACACTGGTTGACTTCCAGGCCATATTTGAACGACTGCTCGGGCTGATAGATCTCGAACGGTCCCTTCTCCGGATCCGGCGCCACTTTCATGTCTCGGCTCCCGACCAGTTGCCAGTCGGCGTCGAAATACCCAATCGTCAGCGGGATCAGCGTGTTCTTCATCCAGAACGCCCATCGGGACTCGGTCTCGAAGATGAAGAGCATGCCGGCCTGTTCGTCGAGGTGCGCCCGGAACATCAGTCCCTGCGCGCGCGCCGCGGGGGTGTCGGCGACTTCGACCTGCACGACGACCCGCCGGCCGTCCTGTGTGATCGTGAGGATCCCGTGCTTGAACTGGGGCTGCCCGGAGGCAGGCACCAGGAAGGCGAGGATGAGACCAAGGGTCAGGATTGCGATTCGGCGCATGATGTGAACATATCACACTTCAAGGTGCCGGGCGGTCCGGCTGCGTATAGGTAGTTGAGATGAAACCGGACTATGACGTGATCGTGGTGGGCGCCGGTCCCGCGGGCGGGATGGCGGCCCTCACCGCGGCCAAACTCGGACTGCGCACGGCGCTGGTCGAAGAGCATCGGGAAGTCGGCGTCCCCATGCACTGCTCCGGAAAGCTGCAGCTGCACGCCTTCCGGGAGTTCGACCTTCCGTCGCATCTGATCCTCAACACGCTGCAGGCGGGCGCGTTCTACGCGCCCAACGGCGCGGTCGCGCGTGTGCGGCGCGCGGTCCCGGATTCGCACGTCGTCGATCGCGGCATCTTCGACCGGTGGCTGGCCGCGAGGGCACGGGAGCAGGGCGCGGAGCTGATCGTCGAGACCCGGCTGCGCGAGGCGGGCAGGGTCAACGGATGCGTGCGGGTCGCGGGAGAGCGCGGCGGGAAGCCGTTTGCGGCCACCGGGGGGATGATCGTCGACGCCGAGGGTGCACGGCCGGTGCTGCCACGCATGCTCGGCCTGGACCTGCCGCGCACGAGCGTGATGGGCCTGCAGTACCAGATGAGCGGGGTGGACCTCGAGAGCGACGACTGTCCGGAGATCTACCTCGGCGCCGCGTCCTCGCCGGGGTTCTTTGCGTGGCTGATGCCCATTGGGCCGCGGCGGGGCCGGGTCGGGCTCTGCGTAGACCCCCGTGTGGCGGGGCGCGCGCCGATCCACTACCTCGAGCGGCTGATCCGCGAGCATCCGGTGGCATCGCGGCGCCTTCGCCGTGCGGTCGTGGAACGGAAACTCGCCGGTCCTATTCCCGTGCTGTCTGGCCGGCGCCGGACCGCGGCCCCCGGAATGATCGTCGCCGGCGACGCGGCCGGGCACGTGAAGTCCACCAGCGGCGGCGGGATCTACTTTTCATTGATTGCGGGTCAGCTGGCCGCGCAGGCCGCGGCGGGGTACGTGGGTGGCGACCGCCGTGCCCTCGCCGGCTACGAAAGAGGCTGGCGCCGGCGGTTCGGCCGCGAATTGTGGTTCACGGCGCTGATGCGGGCGGCGCTGAACCGGATGACCGACGCGGACCTCAACGCGTTCGTCGCGGCGATCGGGGAGATCGACGGAGTGCGCCACACGTTCGAAGCCCACGGCGACACCGCGTATCAGTCGCGCTTATTCTTCCCGGTCCTCCGCCAGGCGCTCGGCCGCTCCCGCGCTCGACCGCTCACGAAGATGGCGTACTCCCTGGCCAAAGTGGGGCTGCGCGCGCTGTGGGAGGAAGGGGTCCGCGGTGGGATGAACACCTAGCCATGCGGGTCATCGCCGACCTCCACCTCCACTCCAAGTACAGTCGGGCTACCAGCCGGGAGATGGACGTGGAGAACATGACCCGGTGGTGCAAGGTCAAGGGCATCACCATCGTCGGCACCGGCGATTTCACCCACCCCATCTGGTTCCGCGAACTCAAGCTCAAGCTGAAGCCCAACGACCGGGGCCTGTACACCTTCGGGGGCATGCACTTCATGCTGACCGTCGAGGTCAGCAACATCTACCCGCAGGGCGGCCGCCTGCGCAAGATCCACAACGTCATCTTCGCGCCGTCGCTGGAGATCGTCGAACGGATCAACGCCGTGCTTGGCCGGTTCGGCTCGCTGATGGCGGACGGCCGGCCGACGCTCACCCTGCCGTCGACCAAGCTCGTCGAGTACGTGATGGAAGTCTCGCCGGACTGCATGATCGTCCCGGCGCATGTCTGGACGCCGTGGTTCAGTCTGTTCGGGTCTAACTCCGGGTTCGACTCGCTTGCGGAGTGCTTCGGAGACCAGCTGGCTCACATCGCCGCGGTGGAGACCGGGTTGAGCAGCGACCCGCCGATGAACTGGCGGCTGTCGCAGCTGGATCGCACGATGCTGGTCAGCAACTCCGATGCGCACTCGCCGGCGAAGCTGGGACGCGAGGCCAATGTGTTCGAAGCGGAGCCCGATTACTTCGAGCTGATGCGTATCCTGCGGGAGAAGGACACGAGCAAGTTCCTCTACACGGTGGAGTTCTTCCCCGAGGAGGGCAAGTACCACTACGACGGCCACCGCAACTGCAACACCCGGCTGACTCCGAAAGAGAGCAAGGCGCTGGGCGATCGCTGTCCGGTCTGCAAGCGGCCGGTGACCGTGGGCGTGATGCACCGCGTCGAAGACCTTGCCGATCGGGAAGAGGGGTACGTACCCACCGGCGCCGTGCCGTACCGCAACCTCATTCCCCTGGAGGAAATCATCGCCGAGGCGCTGGGCCAGCAGCCGGGGACCGGCGCGGTGCGGGAGGAGTACTTCAAACTCTGCGCGCGGCTGGGCGGCGAGTTCGGCATCCTGCTCGACGTTCCGCTGGACGAACTGGCCAAGCACACGACCGCGAGGATCACCGACGGCATCCGCCGCGTGCGCGAGGGCCAGGTCGAGATCAAACCCGGCTACGACGGGACCTACGGCGAGATCCACATCTTCGGCGGGGATCGCCTACCCAAGACCCCCGGCGAGGCCCCGCAAAAGGTCGAGGAACCCGCACAGACCACGCTGTTCTAGTGGCAACAGTCCTCCTCAAACCCGGCAAGGAATCCCGCGTCGCTTCCGGCTACCTCTGGATCTTCAGCGGTGAGATCGCCCGCGCCGACGGCCATTTCGAAGATGGCGGGATCGTCGACGTGCGCACGCTGCGCGGGAAGTGGCTGGGCCGTGGCTTCATCAACAGCCAGTCCGGCCTCGCCGTGCGTTTGCTCACCACCCACCCTGAAGCGATCGATGATGCGTTCTGGCGCCGCCGGTTGACCGGCGCGCTCGCCTACCGGCGGCGGTTCGTCGACCACACGACGGGCTATCGCCTGGTCTACAGCGAAGGCGATCTGCTTCCCGGCCTGGTGGTCGACCGGTATGCCGACGTGCTCGTCCTGCAGACGCTGGCCCTCGGCATGGAAGTGCGCAAGGAGATGCTGGCGGACCTGCTGATGGAACTGGTGCAGCCCGCGGCGATCTACGAGCGCAACGACGCCTCGGTGCGGCGGCTGGAGGGGCTGGAGGCACGGACCGGCTGGCTTCGAGGCGACGCGGCGTCCCGGGTCGAGATCGCTGAAGGCCCCGCGCGTTTTGCCGTCGACATCGCCGGCGGCCAGAAGACCGGATTCTACCTGGATCAGCGCGAGAACCGGCTGGCCCTCGCCCCGTACGTCCGCGACGCCGAGGTGCTCGACGTTTTCTGCTATACGGGCGCGTTTGCGATCCACGCGGCACTGGATGGAGCCCGGCGGGTCACCGCCGTCGACAGTTCCGCCGAGGCGGTCCATCTCGCCGCGTCGAATGCCGGGCTCAATGGCGTCGAGGACCGCTGTGAGTTTGTCGAGGCCAACGCCTTCGACGAGCTGCGCCGGCTGGTAGGGGAGAAGACGGCCTACGATGTCGTCATCCTCGATCCGCCGCCGTTTGCGCCGACCCGGGAGGCCGTCGAGCGGGCCAGCGCGGGCTACAAGGAGGTCAACCTCCGCGCGCTGCGGCTGCTGCGGCCGGGCGGCGTCCTGGTGACGTGTTCCTGCTCATACCACGTGGGCGAGGCGTTGCTGCTGCAGATCGTGGCCGCGGCCGCCGCGGACGCCCACCGCGACGTGCGGGTGATTGAGACCCGCACCCAGGCTCGAGACCACCCGGTGCACCCGGCGATGCCGGAGACCGCCTACCTGAGTTGTGTGGTCTTGGAGGTAAGCTGAGATCCGCGTAGTATATACTATTGCAAGGATATGCGGGGACTCACTCCGACGATCGTAACGACGCGCTCCGAGTCCTCAGCGTCTCACTGACATCGGTCATTACCGAATCGATCCGAAATTTTCCCGCGAGGCACAGTTGCGACGGCAGGGGAGCCGCGAGGTTCCCCTCGTTTCATTTCGCCGGACTTCGCACCCCATCGAGGGCAACCTGGCCGCGCTTCCTGACCGCGACCATGGTGGAGGGAAGCCACGCGTGGCGCCGCGACAGATTCAAATCACCGACAACCTGGACCTGCTGCTGACGGTGCTCCCCGGCCATCTGCGGGAGGATCTCGAGACGCAGCAGAGCCTCGAGACCCTGCTGGAGGTCGTCCTCGACCTGGGCCGGCGGCCGGAAGCCAGATTTCCCGGACGCGTCATCTACCTCAACGACGGCTACGTGAGTCCGGACGACATCCGCTACGTGACAACCCGCGTGGGGGCGTTCGGGAAGGACAACCGCGCGGGCATCGAGCGCACGCTCCACCGCATCTCGGCGATCCGCAACCGTCAGGGGGAAGTGATCGGGCTGACCTGCCGCGTCGGCCGCGCGGTGGTCGGCACGGTGGACATCGTCCGTGACGTCATCGAATCCGGCCAGTCCATCCTGCTGCTGGGCCGGCCGGGGGTGGGCAAGACGACGCTGCTCCGCGAGTCGGCGCGCGTGCTGGCCGACGAGCTCAATAAGCGCGTCGTCGTGGTCGATACCTCCAACGAAATTGCCGGCGACGGGGACATCCCGCACCCCGGCATCGGCGGCGCGCGGCGCATGCAGGTGCAGCACCCGGAACTGCAGCACGCCGTGATGATCGAAGCTGTCGAGAACCACATGCCCGAGGTCATCGTCATCGATGAGATCGGGACTGAGGCCGAGGCCCTCGCCGCCCGCACCATTGCCGAGCGCGGCGTGCAGCTGATCGCCACGGCCCACGGCAACACGCTGGACAACCTGCTGCAGAACCCGACCTTGTCCGACCTGGTGGGCGGCATCCAGGCGGTGACCCTGTCCGATGAGGAAGCCCGCCGCCGCGGGACCCAGAAGACCGTCCTGGAACGCAAGGCGCCCCCGACGTTTGACGTCGTGATCGAGATCGTCGAGAAGCACCGCCTGGCCGTCCACCACGATGTCGCCGCCGTGGTCGACCGCTTCCTGCGCGGCGTGGCCCCCCGGCCGGAGACCCGCATCCGCACGGAAGCAGGCGAGGTGCAGATTGAGGCCCCGCCGGTCCGCCAGCCGACGTGGGCCGCCGAAGGGCCCCTGGCCCCGCCGCCGTCCGAAGACGCGGCGCGTCCCGGCCGGCGCATCGCGCGCATCTATCCCTATGCCGTCAGCCGCAACCGGCTGGAGCGTGCGATCAAGGAGCTCCGGGTGCCCGCGTACGTCGCGGAGAACCTCAACGATGCCGACATCGTGCTCACGCTGAAGTCGCAGGAACGCCGGCAGCCGAAGAAACTGCGCGAGGCGGCCGGGCGCGGCAAGCCGATGCACGTGCTGAAGAGCAACACGGTCAGCCAGATCCAGTCGTTCCTGCGTAGCATCTTCGAGGTCGAAGGCGAGGAAGACGATCAGGAGGTCGCGCTGCGGGAGGTGGAGGAGGCGATCTCCGAAGCCCTGCAGTCCACCCAACCGGTCGAACTCTCTCCGCAGAACTCCTACGTCCGCCGGCTTCAGCACCAGCTCATCCAGCGCTACGGCCTCGCCTCGGAGAGCCGCGGCGAAGAGCCGTTCCGCCGCGTCGTCGTCTTTCCGCGTTGATGGGCCTAGTCAAGTGCGTGGATTGTTCATTACCTTCGAAGGCGTGGACGGCTCGGGCAAGAGTACGCAGGCGCGGCTGCTGCACGTCCATCTGAGCCGCATCACCGACGTGCTCTACACGCGTGAGCCGGGCGGCACCGTCATCGGCGAGCGCATCCGGCAGGTCCTGCTCGGCGATGCCGCGATGACGCCGCACACGGAGATGCTGCTGTTCGCCGCCTCGCGGGCCCAGTTCGTGGCGGACATCGTCGAACCGGCGCTGGACGCCGGCCGCCTCGTGCTGTCGGAACGGTTCGTCGACTCCTCGCTGGCCTACCAGGGGCACGCCCGCGCATTGGGCGTCGACGTCGTGCGCGCGGTCAACACGGTGGCCACGCAGGGGCTGCGGCCCGATCTCACGCTGCTGCTGGACATCGATCCCGAGGTGGGCCTGGCGCGGGCCCGCGAGACGGACGGCAAAGAGGGCCGGCGCGGATTCGGCGACCGGCTGGAGCAGGAAGGCGTCGCCTTCCAGCAGCGGGTGAGGGAAGGATTCCTTTCTCTAGCGCGAGAAGAACCGCACCGCGTGCGCGTCGTCGATGCGTCGCGTGACGTGCACGACGTCCACGGCGACATCGTCCGGATTGTCGACGAGTTCCTGCGCGCGAGGGGGTGGCGGGCATCAAGCTCGTCCTAGCCATCGTGCAGGAGAAGGACTCGGGACGGTTGATCGATGCCCTCACCGAAGACGGCGTCCATGCGACAATCCTCGCCAGCACGGGCGGCTTTCTGCGCGAGGGGAACTCCACGATCCTCACCGGTGTGGAGGACCGCCAGGTCGGCGCGGTGCTGGCCACCGTCCAGCGGATCTGCCAGCGCCGGGAAAAGTTCGTCAGCCCCATGCCGCCGGTCGTCGAACCGGTCGATTCGTACGTCACGTATCCGGTGAAGGTGGAAGTCGGCGGGGCAATCGTGTTCGTCTTGCAGGTCGAAAGGATGGATCGCATCTAGTTCCGCGCCGATGGCCTTCCGCGATCTCGTCGATCAGGACCACGCCGTGATGCTGCTGCGCTCTGCCGCGCGAGGCGAACACCTCTCGCATGCGTACCTGTTTGTCGGTCCTCCCGGCGTCGGACGGCTCGAGACCGCTAAGGCCTTCGCCCAGTTCGTCAACTGTGCGCGCCCCGCCGACGGCGATGCCTGTGGCGAGTGCCGGGCCTGCCGGCTCATCGCGCAGGACCAGTTCCCCGACGTCAGGATCATCGACGTCGATCGGGGGCTGCTGCTGGATCCTGAAGACACGACCAAGACGTTCATTGGGATCAACCAGATCCGGGCGCTGCGGCACGAGGTCGTGTACCCGCCGCTCGACGGCGGTACGAAAGTCTACATCCTGATGAATGCGGATCGGATGGATCCGACCGCCGGGAACAGCCTGCTGAAGGTGCTGGAAGAACCGCCGCCCGCGGTGATCGTCATCCTGATCGCCGAGTCCACCGTCCCCATGCTGCCGACGGTCGTGTCGCGCTGTCAGCTGGTGCGGTTCTCGCTGATCCCGACGGCGATGATCGAAGAGGCGCTGATCGAGCGGCACGGAGTCCACGCCGGTCAGGCGCGGTTCCTGGCGGCGCTGTCCGGCGGCCAGCTCGGCCGTGCCGTGACCTGGGCGACGTCCGACGATGCACTGCAGATGCGCGAGCGCATGCTCGATCTGCTGCAGCGGTTCGAGCGCGCGGATCCACTGGATCGTCTCGACGCGGCCGAAGAACTGGCGAAGGTGAAGGAGAACCTTCCCGAACTGCTCGACATTGCGTTGTTCTGGTACCGTGACCTGCTGGTCTGGCAGGAGACGCCTGATGAAGCGCTGCTGGTGAACCTCGACCGCAAGGAGACGATCGTGTCGCTGGCGCCGGCGATCGACGCCGCGGAGCTCAACGCCCGCATCATCGCCATCGCCGACGCCAAGGAGGCCCTGCGCCGCAACGTACACCCGCGCCTGGCGCTGGAGACCCTGTTCCTGGGCATATCTCCGACCACCGAACCGTCACCAACCTAGCTGCCTACTGCCTACGGAGTCGCTTCAAGACATCGAGGTTCTTCTTATCCGGTCCCTCGTGATCGAATCCCGGCGTCTCGATAAAGCCCGGCAGGTGATCCAATGCGGGGTGATTCACCAGCGCGCGAAATCCGGCGCGGCCGATGAACCCTTCACCGATATTCGCGTGGCGGTCCAGCTTGGATCCCAGACGGCCTTTGGAATCGTTCAGGTGGAAGGCTTTCAAGCGCTTGAGGCCAACCGTGCGGTCGAAGGCGGCGACCACCGCATCCACGCCTGCGCGCGTGCGGATGTCCCAGCCGTTGGCAAACAGATGCGCGGAGTCCAGGCACACCCCGATGCGCCGGTGCCACCGCATCGCCGCCAGGATGTCCCGCAGGTCCTCGAAGGAGCTGCCGACGTACGCGCCGGCGCCCACGCTGTTCTCCAGCAGGATCATCGTCCGGTCGGTGGTCTCCAGCGCCACCGACAGCGCCGCCACGATCCGGTTGAGCGCCTCAGGCCATGGGCGCTCGCCGCGGCTTCCCACGTGCGTGATCGCGCCCAGCCCCCGCAGGCGGTCCATCGCCCGCGCCGCGTAGATCAACGCCGACGTCGACCGCCGGTAGATCTGCGGATCGCCCGCGGCGAGGTTGATCAGATAGGCGCAGTGCGCGACCAGCGGATCGATCCCCGCGACGCGGCGCTTGCGGACGAACAGGTCCAGATCCTCGTCCGCGTAGGCCACCTCGCGCCACTGCCGCGGGCTGCCGACGAAGATCTGCAGGCACTCGCAGCCGATCTTCACCGCCCGGTCGACGGCCAGGTGCAGCGCGCCCCGGATGCTGACGTGCGCCCCGAACTTCATCGTGACTCGTGACTCGTGACTCGTGACTCGTGACTCGGAACGACGCATACACACTACCTGCGCATACTTTGGACAGCGATCATGAGCCCGCCTTCCGCGGAAGAAATCGCGTCATCGTATCGAATACGATTCACTGTTCACGACTCACGATTCACGAGGTCAAAGATGAGCACTCATTGGGGATTCACCACCAAGGCCATCCACGGCGGCAAGATGACCGATGCGCACAAATCCGTCGTCCCGCCGATCTACCAGACGGCGACCTTCTACTACGACACGGCCGAAGAGGGCATCCGGATCGGCCAGGAGATCCCGCCGGGATACATCTACTCCCGTTGGGCGAACCCCACCACCCGCGTCCTGGAGGAGAAGGTCGCGCTGCTGGAGGAGGCGGAAGACGCGCTGGCGGTGTCGTCGGGTATGGCCGCGGTCACGTCGGCCGTGATGACGGTCCTGCATCCGGGCGACCACGCTGTCGCCCCGCGCGCGATCTACCAGGCCGCCTATCAACTCTTCGCGGAGATCCTTCCCGGGTACGGGATCGAGACCACGCTGCTGGCCGACACCGAGCTGGATTCCTACGAGCGCGCGCTGCGTCCGTCCACGCGTCTGCTGTACATCGAAACGCCGAACAACCCCGTCCTCGACGTGACGGACATCGCCGGCGTCGTCGCGCTCTCGCGCGGGCGCGGGGCGATGACGATCGCCGACAACACCTTCGCCACGCCCTACAATCAGAACCCGATCGCGCTGGGGGTCGATGCCGTCGTGCACAGCGCGACGAAATACCTCGGCGGCCACCACGACGTCACCGCGGGTGTGCTTGCCGCGTCGCAGCAGTTCATCCAGCGATCCAAACGCCATGCCCGCATCTTCGGCACGACCATCGATCCCTTCGGCGCCTGGCTGGTCACCCGGGGGCTGTCGACGCTGGGCCTGCGGGTGGATCGCCAGAACCGCTCCGCCCAGCGGCTGGCGGAGTTCCTCGCCGGCCATGCGCGGGTTGAGCGCGTCCATTACCCTGGTCTGAGCGGCCACCGCGGGCACGAGGTGGCGAAGCGGCAGATGCGCGGATTCGGCGGTATGTTGAGTTTCGAGGTGGCCGGCGGCTATGACCCCGGCGTGCGCGTGCTCGAGGCGCTGCGGGTCGGCAAGCGCGCGACCAGTCTCGGCGGCGTGTCGACGCTGGTGTCGCATCCCGCGAGTCTCTCCAGCGTCCACATGCCCAAGGACGTCCGCGCCGCCGCCGGCATCACCGACGGCCTGATTCGTGTCAGCGTTGGGGTCGAGGACGAAGAAGATCTGATTGCCGACTTCGAGCAGGCGCTCGCGCGCGCGTCATCCTGACATCAGCGCGTCGAGGATCACGCCGACCGCAGGAAGATCGATCGCCACGCCATCCGGGCGAAGCGCATCTGTCGGCATTGGCTCATCCGGCGCGTGTTCGCCGGTGACGAGGATGCAGCGCATCCCCAGCGCCCGCGCTCCGGCGATGTCGGCGGCCAGGGTGTCGCCGACCATCACCGCATCGGCGGGTGCGGCGTCCCACGCGTTGAGGATCGCTTCGAAGATCGCCGGATGGGGCTTCGCGTAGCCCACCGCCGCGGAGGACAGGATCGGATCGAGGCGCCGATCGAGCCCGAGCCGGCGACAGCATTCCGTGATGAGGTAATGCGACGACGCGTTTGAGGCCAGACCGCGGCGGACACCGCGCCGGGCGAGGCTATCCAGCAGTGCTAATGCGCCCGGCAAGAGGCGCATCTCGTGCAGCTCGGGTTCGAAGAATGCGCGCTCGGCCATCGCTGCGAACTCTTCGCCGGTCGGCAGACCGTAGTGCCCCAGGACGGGCAGCAAGGCTTCCGCCGCGCGAATTTCCTCCGGCCCGGCGGCCCGCTGAATGAACCTGGCCCGTCGTTCCGCGACCATCGCCCCGGCGACGCCATCGTCGATCTGAAAACCGCGGTCGCGCAGCCACGACCGCAGCGACGCGGCATTGGCGCGTTCCATGTCTTCCGGCGCCAATCGCACACGCGCGGTCAGCGTGCCACCAAGATCGAAAATGACTCCTCGCATCACGGCGACACGCTCGGATCCTCTTCCGGCGGCCTGATGCGGCGAAACATCCCATACAAGATCAGGTCATACACGATCTTCAGAGCGCCCCCGATAAAGAACGGCAGCCCCAGCGAGACGACCTGCATCGCGTAGCCCGACAGCACCGGCGTGACCGCCTGAGCGACGTTCCGCACGACGTTCGTCACGCCCGCCGCGGCCGTCCGTTCCTGGGGATCGACGACGGCCACCACGTAGCTCTGCCGCGTCGGCACGTCCATCTGCGAAAGCGCATGGCGGGCCAGCGTCAATGCGACAGCCGTCGGCAGCGACGGTGCCAGCGGGATGGCCATCAGCAGAATGTTGCTCGGCAGGTGGGTGAAGACCATCGTATTGATCAGGCCGATGCGGTCGGCCACCCGCGCCGCGACCAGGAAGGAAATTCCCTGCAACAGCCCCACACCCAGGAAGATCGGTCCGAGCAGCTCCGGCCCCGCGCCCCAGCGCAGGTGAAACCAGAACGCGATGAGGCTCTGCACCACGAAGCCGCCGGCCAGCGAATCCAGGCCAAACAGCGCAGAGAGTCTGAACACGGTTCCCCGCGAGCGGCTTAACCCGGAGATGGTGGGCTGGCCGGCTGTCCTGGCCAGCTCCACGTCAGGGCTAAGAATCGAGAACAGCACGAAGACGGACCCGGCGAGCGCTGCATAGATCAGGAACATCACGCGGAAACCGGCGTCGCCGGTCAACCCAACGACCCGCTGCAGCAGCACAGGCGTTCCGGCAAACAGCGCGCCCACCGCCCCGGCTAACGCGCCGACCGTATTATAGATGGCAAACAACCTGTTCCGCTGATTTGGGGACGTGGTTTGGGGCAGGATGGCCTGCTCCAGCGAGAGAAACGGTCCGACCTCGCCGGAGGTCGCGCCGATCGTGCCCGTCAGCGAGGCCAGGATGAGCAGCGGATAGCGGTCCGTCAGCGCGAACGCGATGCCGGATCCTGCCATCAGCAGCGCGGCGGCGCGCAGCATGCGGCGGCGGCCGAGACGGTCCGCGTAGATTGAGAACAGCACTGTGAGCACCGCGGAGCCGGTGAGTGTAGCGGTGAGGACGGCGCCGACTTGCCAGGGGGCGAATCCGGCCTGCTCGAGGTACACGCCGAGGAGCACGCTGAGGAAGCCGTAGGCAAATGTGCGCAGCCCCCGGGCGACCAAAATGAGACGGCCGTCCCGGTTCGTCCAAGCCATTGCGCCCGTCAGGAGGCGCCGTTGATCAGCAAGGTCGTATCTTCGCGTCCGGGGATCAGTTCGTAGGACCGGGCCCGCCCGCGGATCTGCTCCATCATCTTGTCGACCATCTCGTCCGAGTGCCCGGGATCATGGTGGAAGGTGAGCAGCCGTTTCGCCCCCACGAGACCCGCGAAGGCGGCCGTGTCCTCGACGGCGCTGTGGCCCCACCCGATGTGCTGCGCATACTCTTCGGCCGTGTACTGTGAATCGTGGATCAACATGTCGGCGCCCTCGGCCAGATCGGCCCCGGACGTCCAATCCGCGCTGAGCGGGAACCGCGCGTTGCCGATCGCGGGCTCATGATCGGGCAGGTACGCGAGCGTGGCGTGGGCATCGGAGATCCGGTAGCCGACGGTCGGCCCCGGATGCGAGATCAGCGCCGTCTCCACCCGCAGCCCGTTGACGTTGAACGCCCCCATCGGGACGTCATGCAGGGTCAACTTCGCCGGAATGTCGCGCAGCCGCACCGGGAACAGCGGCGGGGACAGGTATTTCGTCAGCCGCGTGCGCAGATCGTGTGTCGTCGACGGCGGGCCGTAGACGTGGACCTCGAGCCCGGGGCGGTACAGCGGGCCGAAGAATCCGAATCCCTGAATGTGATCCATGTGCAGGTGGGTCAGGAGAATGTCGATCCGTGTGATGTCGCGCTCCACCGCGTTCCCCAGGCGCCGGATGCCGGTGCCGGCATCCAGGACCAGCAGGGTCCCGTCGTCGCTGCGGACTTCCACGCACGAAGTGTTCCCGCCGTAGCGGACGGTCTCCGGTCCCGGGCTGGGCAGCGAACCGCGCGTTCCCCACAGCGTGATCTTCATTCGTGATCCAGTCCCCAGAACAGCGCCGCGGCGCCCAGCACGCGGCCGCCCTGTCCTTCCAGCGGAAACGCCGTCACCTCGATCCGCCGGGACACGCCGTCGAGGCCCGTGATGCGCATCGCGCGGTGGGCGGGGCGGCGGCTCTGCAGCGCCTGCACCAGCGGCAGTTCGTTCGGCTGCAGCGGCTCACCGCGCTCGTCGGTCTGCTTGAAGATCGTGGACCACTCGCTCATCGGCATCTCGCCGGCCTCGTCGAACGTCCGGCCCAGCAGCGATTCGGCGGGCTCATTGTAGAACAGCAGATTCCCGTCGGGGTCGACCAGGAAGATCGGCACCGCCAGGTAGCTGGCCAGTTGCCGCATCAGGATGATCTCGATGTGCTTCTGGGACATTGGTGTGCTCAACGCATTCGGCCCACGGATTATTCTCCCCCCAGCGGGTCCGCCCTTCAGCGGCCGCCGCGCAGGAGCATCCGCAGGAAGTACGGCACGACCGACGCCCACTCCCAGCGCAGCGCCGGCTCGACCGTCCGCAGGATGTGGCGATAGCTGCTGACCTGATGCATGACGGCAAGCGGCGTGGCGGCGGCGAGGGCGTCGCGCAGGGCCGGCATGGGGGCGAAGCTCGTCCAGGGTTCCAGGTACGCGGTTTCCAACGCCTGCCGTCCCCCGGCCCCGCCGGGCGGCGCATGAAAGTCGAGAAAGGTCAGCAGGCTGAAGAACGGGTGGCCGATGCACGCATCCGACCAATCGAAGATGCGCATCGTGCTTCCGGTCTCGACGATGTTTCCGGCGTGGAGATCCCCGTGGTCGAGGGTTTCCGGAACCGGGCCGCGCGCCAATGTGTCGACGGCGTCATGCAGCCGTCCCGCCTGGGACCGGACCCGGTCGACTTCCTCCTCGGTGAGGGCGTCGGCGGTGAGCGGGTCGGGATCGTCAGGCATCATCGCGGCGGTGTCCGCGAGGTCCGCGTCGATCCGGTCATGGAGGCCCGCGAGCCGGCGGTTCTGGCACCCGGCGGCGAGCAGGTCGTCGATCGCACCAATCGATTGTATCTGCATGCCCGCGTATGCGCGGAGGGCCGCTTTCCATTGCCCCAGGTCGGCGCTGCGATCCAGCCTGGTGCCGCCCAGATCGCGCATCAGCAGCTGGGACCGCGCGGGATCGACCGCGACGATCCCCGGCAGGCGCCACGGAAAGACCCGCGCCAGCGCCAGGGTCACGCGCGCCTCGCTGGGAAATGTCGTTCCGGACGTTTTGAGAAACACATCCCCCGATGCCGTCGGTGCCTTCAACACGGATGAAATCGTCCAGGCCCGGACCTGCTGGATGGCGCCCGTCACCGTCATCCCACGGGCCACGATCTCCCGGCGCATCCACCGGCTGGTTGTCGCGAACCATCCCGGATGCGCCCAGGCCTGGCGGTTCTCGTCGATCCGCCCGCCTGAGCGCTCCGCAGACCACGCCGCGACCGCGGACCGCAGATCGGGATCGGCGAGGGACTCGGCCGCGCCGGATCCGTCGCCCCACCGGGTTCCCGGCGGCGCCTCGGCCCCGCCGTGGATCTCCATGACGTAGATGCGAGTCCCGACGCCTGCCCCGCGATCGACGCGTGACCTGCCGCAGCGGAGCACGGTGGCGCGGAGGCCAAGCCGCTCCTTGACGAGGCCGACCAGCGGCGCAACGTTGGCCCAGTGCCGCCGTTCCGTCTCCTCGACCGACGGCAGCGAAGGGGGTCCGGCATCTTCCGTCAGGAGGATGCGGGGTTCCCGCGGGTGGGGGAGGATGAGGAAATTCGTGATCCGCGGGGGAGGTGCGGCCATGGTATAGGATAGGATTCGTGGAGAGCAGCGAACTGCGCCTGCCGACCCCCGCGATGGACACGCTTGACGTCGCGGGCACCCGCGTGTGGTACGGCCGGTCCGGTACCGGCCATCCGATCGTGCTGCTGCACGGCTGGGGCGCGTCGAGCGCGACCATGGCCCTCGTGCACGACGACCTGGCGCGGCAGTATGATGTGACGGCGATCGATCTGCCCGGTCACGGCCGCAGCGAACTGCCGCCGCAGGCGTGGGGAACGGCGGACTATACCGCCTGCCTGCTGGACGTGATGCGCCGCCTCGGCATCGAGCATCCACATCTGATCGGACATTCCTTTGGTGGACGGATCGCGCTCGATCTTGCGGCTCGGTACCCCGAGCGGGTCGCCAAGCTGGTTCTGGTGAGCAGCGCCGGTCTCGTTCCCCAGCGGTCGGTCGGGTATTATCTCCGGACGGCCGTGGCCCGCACCGGCCGAGTCTTTGGCCGATTCGGATCGCGCGGCCGCGCGCTGAAGACCCGTCTGTACAGCAAGGTGGCCTCGCCCGACTACGCGCAGGCCGGGCCGATGCGTCCGACGTTTGTGAAGGTCGTCACCGAGGATCTCGCGCCGCTGCTGCCGGCGATTCAGGCCCCGACCCTGCTGATCTGGGGAGACCGCGACACGGAGACTCCTCCCGCCGTGGGGCGGCGGATGGCGCGTCTCATCCCCACGGCGTCGATGACGCTCATCGAGGGGGCCGGCCATTATCCATTCCTGGATCAGTTCGGAAAGTTCCGGCTGATCGTGAGGCGCTTTCTGCGCGATGACCCGGGGATGGACGATCTTCCGTGACCGCCGACCTCGCCCGCGCGCTCGTGCTCGCCGCGCTCCTGCTGCTCTGGGCCGTGTGGGGAGTCCGGCAGCTGCGCCACCTCCTGCACATGCTGCAGCAGCACAGTTACGTGAACCGGCGGCTGTGGCGATGGCTGCTCGCCGACCCGGTCCGCTTCATCCGCCCGCTCGATCTGAAGCCGAAGAAGCCGCTGGTGTTCACCGGCCGCGCGGTCCGGATTTTCACCGGCGCCCTCGTGCTGCTGGCCGTGGAAATGGCCGAGGCGGTGTTGATCATCGTGCGCACCGGCACCGCGTGGAGCTATCTCTTTGCCGCAGCGTTTGCGCTGACGACCGCGGTGCTGATCCCCGCGGCGAACACGCTCCTCGTCCCTGTGCAGCGCGCGATCAACGGCCGGTTTCTGCGCGCCGCCGGCGAGCGGCTGCGAACGGTCCGACCCATCGTGATCGGCATTACGGGGAGCTACGGCAAGACCAGCACGAAGCACTTCCTGCACGCGCTGCTCTCGGCGCGCTACCGCTCGCTGATGACCCCGGGCAGTTACAACACCACGATGGGCGTCTGCCGGGTGATCAATGAGCAGCTGCAGCCTGACCACGACGTGTTCATCGTAGAAATGGCGGCGTACGGCAAGGGGGAAATCAAGGAGATCGCGGATCTGGTGCACCCGCGCATCGGGATCCTCACGGCGATCGGCCCCCAGCATCTGGAGTGGTTCGGCACGATCGAGAACACTGCGGCCACCAAGTACGAGCTGATCGAAACCCTGCCCGCGGACGGCGTGGCCGTGTTCAACGCCGACGATCCTCGGTGCCGCGCGCTGGCGGATCGCACGACCCGCGTGAAGGTGCTTCGCTATGGCCTTGCGCCGTCGGACCGGCCGCGGCTTCGGGCGGAAGGCATTGCGCACGGTCCCGGGGGCCTGTCGTTTGCGCTGGTCGATGCATCGGGGACGCGGCTGCCGGTTGCCACCAAGCTGCTGGGGCGGCACAACGTGCTCAACGTCCTCGCCGCGGCGACCGTGGCCCTGGAGTTGGGCCTGTCGCTGCAGGACGTCGCCGAGGGTATCGCCCGGTTGCAGGCGCCCGACCACCGGCTGCAGCTGCTCGACGGCGCGGCCGGGGTCACCGTCATCGACGATGCGTACAACGCCAACCCCGACGGCGCCGCCGAAGCGCTGGAGGTGCTCAGACAGTTTGGCGGCCGCCGGATCCTCGTCACCCCGGGGATGGTGGAGCTGGGACCCGTGCAGGATGATGCGAACCGCGCGTTTGGCCGTCAGGCCGCCGCGGCCTGCGATCACGTCGTGCTGGTGGGTCCGGCGCAAACCCGGTCCATCCGTACGGGGCTCGACGACGCCGCGTTCCCCACCGCGCAGGTGACCACCGTGGACACGCTTGAGGAGGCGGCGCTGGTGCTCCAGCGTATTCTGAAACCAGGCGATACCGTGCTGTTTGAGAACGACCTTCCCGACCTCTATGCCGAGTCCTGAGCGCGTCGCGGTCATCTTCGGCGGGCGGTCCGTCGAACATGAGGTCTCGGTGATCACCGGCCATCAAGCCATGGACGCGCTGGACGTGGCGGGCTTCGCGGTCCTCCCCATCTACGTCACCAAGGACGGCGCGTGGTATGCCGGGCGGCCGCTGCAGAACCTCAAGCTCTACGCCGATCGCGGAGTGGATTTCAGCCGCCTGCGCGACGTCTCGCGTGTCAGTCTGAGCCCGGACCGCGCCATTCGCGAGCTGATTCCCAGCCCGCAGGCGGGAAGCCGGTTGTTCGGCCGTCCCCCGGCCGTGTGGGCCGACGTGTTCTTTCCCACCATTCACGGAACGTACGGCGAAGACGGCACGCTGCAGGGATTGTTCGAGGTGGCCGATGTCCCGTTTGTCGGCTCTGGGGTCGTGGCATCGGCGATTGCGATGGACAAGGTGCGGACGAAGGCACTGTGCCGGGCCGCCCGGCTACCCGTGATCGACTGCATCAGCGTCGCCCGCGACCAATGGGAGGCCCACGGCGATGGCTTCCTGGCCCGCGTGGTGGACTTCTGCGGCTACCCGGCGATGGTGAAGCCGGTAAACCTCGGCAGCAGTATTGGGGTGGCCCGCTGCTCGGGCCCCTCGGCGTTGAAGCAGGCCATCGAGACCGCGCTCGTCCTCGATGACCGGGTGCTCGTCGAGCGCGCGCTGACGGATTTCATCGAGGTCAACTGCTCGGTGATGGGGCCGCCGATCAAGGTGTCGGTGTGCGAGCAGGTCTCCAGCAGCGCGGTGCTCAGCTTTGACGACAAGTACCGCCGCGGCGCCAAAGCGGGACGCAAGCACGCCGTGAACCCGAGCGCCGCGAGTGGTTCACGGCAGGCCGGCAAAGCGGGGATGGCCGGCCAGGAACGGCTGATCCCCGCGCCGATTCCGGCCGACCTGACGGGCCGGGTGCAGTCGCTGGCCGAGAAGGTGTTCGAGTTGACCGGCGCCTCCGGCGTGGCGCGCGTGGACTTCCTGTACGAACCGCGGCACGACGCGCTCTACATCAACGAGTTGAATACAATGCCCGGCTCCCTGGCGTTCTACCTGTGGGAAGCGACCGGCCTGCCGTTCGATGCGCTGGTGGCGGAACTCGTCGCCATTGCCAAAGCGCGGCATCAGGCCAAGGCCGCCACCCAGTTCGTCTTCGACGCCAACCTCCTCGCCCCACCGAAGCCATGACAGGCGCGAACACGCGAACAGGCGAACACGCGAACATGGGGCCGGGGTCATCCGGACCGACAAACGACCAACGACCAACGACCAACGGGTTCATCAAGTCCCACGCCCTGGGCAACGACTATGTCGTGGTCGATCCGGCGGCGCTCTCGTTTCCCCTCACCCCAAGGGCGATCCGGCTGATCTGCGACCGTCATCTGGGCGCGGGGTCCGATGGGATCCTGGCGCTGACCCCATCAGCGCGCGCCGATTTCGGCCTGCGCATCTACAATCCTGATGGCAGCGAAGCGGAGAAGAGCGGCAACGGGCTGCGGATCTTCGCGCGATTCCTCCACGACCACGGCCTGACGCCGAAGACCGCGTTTACCGTCGAGACTCCGGGCGGGGTGGTGCGGATTACGCTTGACGTGCGCGACGGGGACGTCCGCCTGATCACGGTCGAGATGGGCACGGCGACGTTCGCCAGCGAGCGCATCCCGGTGGCCGGTCCGCCGCGCGAAGTCGTCAACGAACTGATCGACGTCGACGGCCGCTCGCTGACGATCACCGCCGTCTCGGTCGGCAACCCGCACTGCGTGGTCTTCGTGCCCGATCTACTTGACGTGGATCTCAATACCCTCGGCCCGCCACTGGAACATCACCCCCTGTTTCCGAACCGGACCAACGTTCAGTTTGCCGAAGTCCGATCGCCCCGGCGCGTCGGCATCCTGATCTGGGAGCGGGGAGCGGGCGTGACGATGGCCTCCGGGAGCAGCGCCTGTGCGGTCGCGGCGGCCGCGGTGCGGAAAGGACTCACCGGCAGGGACCTGACCATCGAGATGCCCGGTGGCAACCTGCAAGTCTCCGTGGCCGAGGACTGGTCCATCCGCATGGCCGGCCCGGCCGTGGAAGTCTTCTCGGGCACGTTCAGCGACGCGTTCCTTGAGTCATTGCGAGGAGCCTAAAACGTTCACCAAATCCGCCGAATTCTATGACCGCATCTACGCCGCCGTCGGCAAGGACTACGCGGCCGAAGCGCACCGCCTGCACGGGCTGATCCAGGCGCACAAACGCAGCCCAGGGAAAGCGCTGCTCGATCTCGCCTGCGGAACGGGCGCGCATCTTGTCGAGCTGCGACGGTGGTATGAGGTGGAGGGACTCGATCTCGATCCGCAGATGCTGGCCCTCGCCGCGCAGCGCGTTCCGGGTGTGCGGCTGCATCAGGGGGACCTGGTGGACTTTTCGCTCCCGCGTTCATTCGATGCCGTGATCTGCCTGTTCAGTTCGATCGGCTACGTGAAGACTGAACCCCGGCTGCGGCAGGCGCTGGCGACGATGGCACGTCACACGGTGCCCGGCGGCCTCATCATCGTCGAGCCGTGGATCCTGCCCGAGCGCTGGGAGCCGGGCCATATCGGGGCGGTCTTCGTCGATGACCCCGCGTTGAAGATCGCGCGCATCAATACCAGCGAACGGCGGGACAACCTCACGACGCTGAAGTTCCACTACCTGGTGGGAACGCCCGAAGGCATCGAGCACTTCACCGAAGAGCACGAACTCGGATTGTTCTCACACCAACAGTACCTCGATGCCTTCCGCGGCGCCGGGCTGGAGGTCGCGCACGACCCCGAGGGGTTGATGGGACGCGGCCTCTACTACGGCGTCCGACCTCCCGAGCGGAAATAGCCGGTCCGCGGCCGGCGTTAAGTGTAGTAACAGGAGGGAAATCCGTGCGTTTTGAGCAGATGCTTTCCGAGATCGATGGCGCCCAGGCCGCGATGCCTCTCGAGATCATCGAGGCCGAGGCCCTCGACGCCTACTCTGAGGCCGTCATCAAGGCGGTGGACCGGGTCGGCCCGGCCGTCGTCAGCGTCGGGATGGCCCGCCGCGCCCCCGAGCGCCTGCGCCGCCGCGGCATGGAAGAACTGCGCGGGGCCGGCAGCGGCGTCATTATCACCCCCGACGGGTACGTTCTCACCAACAGCCATGTCGTCAGCGATTCCGAACGCATCGAGGTGCGCCTCCAGGACGGCCGCACGTTGGGCGCCCGGATCATCGGCAACGATCCGCACAGCGACCTGGCGGTGATCCGGGTGGACGGCAGCGAGTCGCTGCCCTGTGCCGAGTTCGGCGATTCGACCCGGCTGCGCGCCGGCCAGCTCGTCATCGCCATCGGCAACCCGTTGGGGTTTCAGGCGACGGTGACCACCGGGGTCGTCAGCGCGCTCGGCCGGTCGCTGCACGCGCAGACCGGTCGGCTCATCGAGAACGTGGTGCAGACCGACGCCGCGTTGAACCCCGGAAATTCGGGCGGACCGCTCGTGGACTTCCGCGGCAACATCGTGGGTATCAACACGGCGATCATCGCCGGCTCGCAGGGCATCTGCTTCGCGATCCCCGCGAACACCGCGAAGTGGGTGGCGTTCCAGTTGATCCGGGAAGGACGCGTACGCCGGTCGTATTTGGGGGTCTCCGGCCAGATGGTGCCGGTGAACCGCCGCATCGCCGTCTATCACCGGCTGGAAAAAGAAACCGCCGTGCGCGTCATGGAGGTCCACGCGGGAACGGCTGCGGAGCGGGGCGGGATCCGGACAGGCGACCTGATCGTGCGGGTCGGGGACGTGCCCATCACTCATCCAGATGACCTGCAGCGCGCGCTGGGCCGCCATCAGGTCGGGGAAGCGCTCGCGGTGGAAATCGTGCGCGGATCGGAGCGCGAACAGCTAACCGTTCTCCCGACGGAATTGCCTGACACCGCCTAAGGCCACAGCAGTGCAAACGTTTTTCCCACTCTGCCGCTAGCGCAACAATGCCCGGAGGATCCACAGAGCCGCCAGTCCTCCCCCGACGGTCAGGAACGTATTGCGCGTCCGCCACGCCACGATGGCGGCGAAGGCGCCGGCGAACAAGTGTTCGTTGCCCAACGACAGGTCAAGCTGCCCACTGGGCCGGACCAGTTCGGGAAGGATGATGGCCGACAGCACGGCGGGGGGGACGAGTCGCAGGGCACGACGCAATAGAGCGGGGAGTTCAATTCGTCCCATCAGCAGGATCATGGAAGCGCGGAGCGCATAGGTGACCGCCCCCATGGCAAGAATCGTCAACCAAACCCATGAACCACTCGCTTCGCTCGGGTTCATGGCGATGCGGTTGCGCTACCCACGTTCACCCACCAGTCCGGCCACAATGCCCACCAGCGCTCCCAGCATCAGGCCCAGTTTGTACGGGAGTCCGATTGCGACCACCGCAATGACGCCGGCCGTTCCCGCGGTCAGTACGGCCGCCAGGTCGGTCAGTGTGGGCATGACCAGGGCAATGAACGTCAGTGGCAGCGCGAACTCCAGCGACCAGCGCTGCGGAATTTCCGCGCCCAGCAGCATGCCCATCGCGGTGCTCGCCTGCCACGCCACCCACAGCGTCACCCCGGCTCCCAGGAAGAACCAGTGTCCGTATCGCGATCCCGCGATCCCGCGATCCCGCGCCCCCGGCTCAGGTCCCTGTTCCCTGTTCGCCTGTTCGCGTGTTCGCGTGTAGTGTGTAATCACCACCGCATACGCTTCATCGGTCATCAAATACGCCAGGCCCCACTTCCATGCAAGCCGCAGCGGCTTCAGATAGGGTCCCAGCGAGGCGCCGTAGAGCAGGTGCCGGAGATTCAGGATCAGGGTGGTCAGCACGATCACCAGCGGCGGCGCCGCCACGCCAAACAACTGCACCCCGAGGAATTGCGCGGACCCCGCAAAGACCACTGAGGACATCGCCATCGCGGGCCAAGCCGGAACTCCCGACTGCAAGGCGACGACCCCGAAAATGAGGCCGAACGGGATGACCCCGAGCAGGATCGGGAGCTCGGCTTTTGCCCCGGCGAAGAACTCAGACCGTCGCGACAACCTGTCGCCTCGGTCGCGTCCGCAGGTTCACCACCGCGATCCCGCCGACGATCAATGCCGATCCCACCAGCAGCCGCCAATCGGCCGCCTCGCCGAGGAAGATGATCCCCAGTAGCAGGCCGATCACCGGGAACACGTACGTCACCAGCGTCGACTTCGTCGCCCCGACGGCGTTGAGCAGGTAGAAATACAGCAAGTAGGCGATGCACGATCCCAGCAGACCCAGCCACGCCAGGGCGAACCAGGTGATGGGCAGGCGCGGAAAGATGACCGGGTGTTCGGCGATCGGCACCGACGCCCACGCCAGCGCGTCGGCGACGAACACGATACTCGTGGCCTGGATGGCCGGCGGCACTCCCCGCAGGTGCCGGCGTGAGAACGTGGCCGACATCCCGTAACTGATCGCGGCGGCGAGCACCGCCACCTGGCCGAGGATGCTGGAATGGAGTCCCTGCGGCCCGAAATCCCGGCTCACCAACACCACGACTCCCAGGAACCCGATGATCAGGCCGATCACGCGCATGGCCGAAATCTTTTCGTCCGCCAGCCAGTAGTGCGCGATGACGATCGTGAACAACGGCACGGTTCCGTTCAGGATCGAGGCCAGGGCCGAATCGATTCGCGTCTCTCCCCAGGAGATGAGTGCGAACGGGATCGCGGTGTTGAAGACGCCCATGAAGACCAGCGCCCACAGCGTCCGTGCATCCCGCGGGAATCGCCGCTGCTGCAGCGCCAGCACCACCACCAGCCCCAGCAGCGCAAACAGCAGACGGAACGCCACCAGGGTGATGGGTCCGATGTCGGCGACGGCGATCTTGATCCAGAGGAACGACGACCCCCAGATCACCCCCAGCAGCCAGAACGCGCCCCATTCCTTGAGCTTCATTGCTAGATGCAGCTAGATGATCCCAATTCCGATGAGCGGATCGCCTTTTTTGACCGCGAGCGCGGTGACCAAAAACAGCACTGGACCGGTCGCCGGCGCGTTGAGGACCTGCAGGGTCTCGCCAAACAGATCCCGGAGTTCACCGATGGTCTGTCCTTCGGTGACCTGTTCGCCGACCTCTACCGAGGGGTGATACGTCGCGTCCCGGTCCGTGAACAGCCACTTCGTTCCCGTCAGGTACGTCGGCCGGACCTTCCGCTCTACCACGCCGGTAAGCATTCCCAGGCGGATCATCACGTTGCGCAGTCCGTGCAGATGCCGGGCGACGGACTCCTGGTCGTAGATGCCCTGCTGGCCGACCTCGGCGATGATCGCCGGTATCCCCGCGGCCGCCACCGCCGCGTAGGCTGCCCCCGACACGGTGCCGGGCGCGCCGGCGATGATGTAGTCCAGGTCATACGCCCCGGCGATCTCCCGCGAGTGAACCTCGACGTTGTCTCCATCGGAGGTCTGGTAGAGCGCGAACGGCACGAGGGCTTCGACCAGATCGCCGCCGTGCAGGTCGACGAATGCGTCGCTGCCGGCGATGATCTCCGACATCAAAAAACTGGCCAGCCGTTCCGCCGGCGATCCGTCGGCTCGTCCGGGAAATACCCGGTTGATGTTCTTACCGTCCAGCGGGTTGATGTAGAGCGAGCGTTCGAAGAAGCCCGGGAGATTCACCGGCGCGACGGTGACGAGCGTGCCCCGAAGTTCTTCCGGCTCGATCTCCCGCCCCAGCCGCATCGCCGCGGCAATCCCGGGGTACTCGGCCGCGTGGATGCCGGCGGTGACGGTCAATCGCGGGCCGTCTTCCATCCCGCGGACGACCGTGACCGGAAGGTCCCACGCTGGCTCGACGCCGGGGACAGGGATCATGACCCTGGCTCGCTCGCCGGGTTCGGGACGGGGGATCACGTAGCCAATTGTAGTCCGAAAAACGCCTCGACGACGGCCGGATCGAAGTGCCTGCCGCTCTGTTCGCGGAGGTACTTGCGCGCTTCTTCCTCTGACCACGCATGGCGGTAGGGGCGGTCGGATCGCAGAGCGTCCCACACGTCGGCGATCGCAAAGATCCGCGCGGATTCGGGAATCTGCTCTCCGCGCAGCCCACGGGGATAGCCGGTCCCATCCCATTTCTCGTGATGCGCGTAGGGGATATCCAGCGCCTGACGCAGGTAGGTGATGCTGGACAGCATTTCGTACGCGGCCACCGGGTGGCGCCGCATCACCGTCCATTCCTCGTCCGTCAGCGGCCCCGGTTTGAAGAGGATGCTGTCGGGGACCGCTAGTTTGCCGATGTCATGCAGCAGCGCGCCGCGCCGGATGTTGGTCAGATCGACGCCGCCGATGCCCATCGCTTCGGCCAGGAGCACGGTCAGCTCCGCTACCCGCTGGGTGTGTCCTTCAGTCTCGCGGTCGCGCAGATCGAGCGCCCTCGACCAGCCTTCCAGGGTCGAATCGTAGGCGAGGGTCAGCTCGAGGTTGGCGCGTTGCATGCCGTCGAAGAGGCTGCTGTTGTCCACCGCAATCGCGGCCTGCCCCGAGAGCGCTTCGACGAAGTCCATCCAGTCGTGGTCTGGGGTGAATGGCCTGCGCGTGAAGATCTCCAGCACGCCCTTTACGTCACCCTTGGCGATCAGCGGTGCGGCGAAGTAGGAGACGAAGTCTTCAGATGCGATCGCCTTGTGCCGGGTGAAGTCCTGGGCGGCCGCGTCGAGGGTGGCGATGCTGATGGCCCGGCGCTCGAGGGCCGCGTGTCCGGCCAGTCCCTCGCCGAGGCGCACCCGCGTTTGCTCGATGCCGCGCGATCTGAATCCACGGCCGGCGGCGAACTCCAGCTGGTTCGTGCTGGCATTCAGCAGCAGCACGTCGAGGGCATCGATGTTGAGGTAGGCGCTGGCCTGATCCAGGAACACGTTTAACGTCACCCGCAGATCGAGACTGGAGGTGATGGCCAGGTCGATCTCGCGCAGCACGGACAGCCGCTGCAGGTACCGCAGGGTGTTCTCCTCGGCCTTCTTCCGCTCCGTGACGTCGACGACGTAGGACCGGATGAGCCGTTCCGGAGTCGGGTAACTGATCAACTGGAAGTACGAGTTATCGACTTTCAACTCCCGTAGGGACGAGGGGACGTTCGACGGCATGGCCGTCCCGGCGATCTTCAGCGCCGATGCGAGCTCGGCGGGTTGGCCGGCGCTGAGGTCGGGGAAGACGCGCTGCGTGGCCGGGTTCACGTAGGTCGGCCGGCCGGCGCTGTCGGTTTCCAGGACCGGGTTCGGGTTAAGCTCCGTGAACGACGCCAGCTGATTGAGTTGCCGGCTGGCGCCGCGGACAAGCAGGAACAGCGATCCGAACAGGAGCGTAAAGGCGATCGCGGAGCCGGTCCAGACCGCCCGTTCCAGTCGATTGATGCGCGCCTGCAGCGGCAAGAAACTCGTGTAGACTTCGTAGACGCCTTCGATCTGGTTCGAATCCGGCGGCTTGATCGGGATGTAGACCTCCAGCAGCCGGCCGAAGTGGCGCTCGGCGACGTTCTCAGACTTCTGGAGGTCGCTGACCTCCATCTCGGTCTCGCCCTCCAGCGCCTCGGCCAGTTCGTGCTCATCGCTCAGCGGGTAGGCCTTGCCGATGATCGACGGGTCGTCGGAGTAGATGACCTCGCCTTTCTTGCTCCAGACCTTCACCCGGACGATGTTGGCCGTGCCGAGGATCCGCTGGACGCGCTCCTCCCACAGTTTGATGTTCTGGGGCGTCGCGCCGCTGAAGTCCTTGGCCGAGACGACCGGGGAGATGATGAAGGTGACCGCGTCCGCCGCGGTTTCCGCGGCGCTCTCGAGAGTTTCCCGCTCGATCTGCCGGTAGATCAGCAACGTGAACCCGACCGCGATCAGGATCGTCACGGTCAGGCTCACCAGCGTGAAGCGCGTCAGCAGCGGCAGCCGTCCGAACACTGTCTGTCACCTTTTCGTAACATAGCATTTCGGTGCATCGACGAGGTAACAGGGAGCAACTCTGGGGCCGCGAACAACCCCCCATGCCGCGCTGGCTGGTGTGGTCGTACGAGTTCCTGATGGCCCTCCTGGCCATCGTGGTCCTCGTTACCCTGGCTCAGCCGGACGATCCCACGGCTGAACTGATCAATCTGGCGATCTGGGTCGTCTTTTTCCTCGATTACGGGGTGCGCCTGCTGCTGGCCAAAGACAAGCGGGCGTTTGTGCGAAGCAATATTCCCGAACTGATCTCGGTCATTCCCCTCGACCTGGTCAACGATTTTGATCCCGGCCGGCTCATTCGCGTGTTCCGCTTGTTCAGACTGATCCGCCTGATGCGCGTGGGAGCCACCTTCTACCGGGTGGGCAAGGATGCGAAGACCATCCTCGGCAACGGCGGCGCCGCGTACGTGCTGGCATTCGCCGCCGGATTGGTCGTCCTCGGCGGTTTCGCGGTCTGGCTCATCGAGCCTGACGTCGGCTCGCTGTGGGATGCCATCTGGTGGAGCATTGTGACCGTGACCACCGTGGGCTACGGCGATTTCGTGCCCCAATCCGTGTGGGGCCGGATCGTGGCCATTGGCGTGATGCTGGTGGGGATCAGTACGCTCGCTGCGCTGACCGGGATTGTGGCGACCCATGTGCTTCGGAGCGTCCGCGCGCAAAATCCTCACATCCAGCACATCTGGGAATACCTGCAGAAGTGGGATGATCTTTCGCCCGCCGAGCGCAAGCGCGTCGTCGCTCTGCTGTCGACTCTCGCGGACCAGGACTCTGGAGAACATGAGCGCAACCGATAGATTCCCTCCCAGCGGATGGCAGCGGCTCGAGTTGCTTGCGGTCGTGGTCGGCATCCAGATGCTCGATCATCTGGTTGTCGACAATTTGGCCGGCAGCGGGGTGCTGAGTGCCGGCGCGCGGTCCGCGATTGCCACATTTGAGTCTGTGGGAGGCCTTCTACTGCTGCTGCTCGGCATCGCAGCCGTCGTTTCGACGTTTGGATCCAGACGCCGATTGAGCGTCTGGGCAGTGGTGGTCTATCTATCGCTCGCTCTGGTGCACCTCATCGTGAACCTGTCTGCCATCCTGCTCACGGCTCACACCCGCCGGGGACAGCCCCTGCTGGCGCTGTGGGACGTCATCTCCGTCTACTTCATGGCGATCTTCGTCTTTGCCGCCTGGTACTGGTTCCTGGACAAGACGATCCCGGGCGGCTCGTTCAACATTCCCGGAGAGCGCCCGCGCACGATCATCGACTACCTCTTCCTGTCGTTCAACACCAGTTCCACGTACGGACCGACCATCGAAATCCCGACGACCCAGGGCGCCAAGGTACTGATGATGTTGCAGGTCAGCTCGTCATTGCTCATGCTGACAGTGCTGCTGACCAGAGCGATCAGCGCAGGGTAAGAATCACACGACCTTCCCCGGATTCAACAGTCCCTTCGGATCGAACAAGCGCTTGATCTGCCGCATCCAGGGCGTCGAGGACGGATGTTCGAGGGCCAGGTATTTCTTCTTACGGACACCGATACCGTGTTCCCCGGTGGCCGTCCCGCCCATGGCCAGCGCCGCCTCCGCGATGCGGTCGGCGAATGCCTGCGTCCGTGCGTAGGCCGCCGGCGTGGCGGCGATGACGGTATGGAAGTTCCCATCGCCGACGTGGCCGACCACCGTCCCGTCCAGCTCCATCTCGGACAGCAAGTGATGCGCCAGCGCCACGATTTCGGGCATGCGGGATAACGGCACGGCCGCGTCGGTGAGCATGTAGAGCCTGCCGGGATGATGCTTGGTAAACGCCCAGTACAGCTGGTGCCGGGCCTCCCACTGCGCGGTGCGCTCCTCGGCGGTCACGGCCGGTTCGACCGATGACGCGCCCGCTTCGCGCACCAGTCTCTGCACCTCGGCCGACTCCTCCTCCAGCCCGCGGCGGGTCGCAGAGTGGAATTCGAGGAAGAGGGCGGGGAGTTCCGGGTATGTCCGCCCCAGGTACCAGTTGATGTCCTTCATCCCGCGGTCATCGACCAGTTCGACCCGGGCCAATGGGAGCCCGCTGGCCATCAACAGGTACGCTGCTTGCGCCGCGGCGTCCACCGTGGCAAAGAACGCGCGAAGCGTGTGCATGTGCACCGGCAGCGGGTGCAGTTTCACGCTCAGCTTGGTGATGATCCCCAGCGTGCCCTCGGAACCGATGAACAGGTCCTTCAGATCGTACCCGCTGCTGGTCTTGCGGACCGCGCGGCCGACCTGGATGACCTCACCGCCGGCCAGCACGACTTCCAGCGCCAGCACGTTCTGGTGCATGCCGCCGTATCGCACGGTCGTCGTCCCGGACGCATTCGTGGCGGCCATCCCCCCTAACGAGGCATCCGCGCCGGGGTCCACGGGGAAGAAGAGGCCCTGAGTGCGGAGGGCCTTGTTGAGCGTCTGGTAGGTCACACCGGGCTCGACGACGGCCAGGAAATCCTCCGGACGCACTTCCAGGATCCGGGTCATCTTTGAGAGGTCCAGGCTCACGGCTGGTCCCTGCGGGACGGTCTGTCCCTCCAGGCTGGTTCCCGCCCCCACGGCAATCACCGGTACCGCGTGCTCAGTGGCCCAGGCCATCACGGCCTGCACGTCTTCCGTGGATTCGGGAAACACGACCGCCAGCGGTGGATGTGTCTCACGGTAACTCTCGCCCCGGCCGTGGCTTTCCAGGACCGATTCGGCCGTGGAGACCTTCCCTCCCAGCCGCTCCTTGAGTTCCTCGATGGCGTTCATCCGAGGTTGCCCCCTATTCGTCTCGAAACTATCCTTAGCTAAGTATGATGCCTGAAGCCCTCTCCACTCGCCAACTCAATCGCGCCCTGCTGGCGCGTCAACTCCTCCTGGAGCGCTCGAATCTTCCTCTGGTGAAAGCGTTGGAGCAGATCGCCGGCCTCCAGACCCAATACGCGCCGTCGGCCTACATCGGCCTCTGGACCCGCCTGGACGGTTTCAAGCGGGAGAGGCTCACGAAGGCGCTGGACCAGCGCCGCGCGGTCCAGGCCACCTTGATGCGGGTCACGATCCACATCGTTTCGGCGCGTGACTTCCATCTCTTGGCAGCCGGGGTGCGACAGGCACGGCGCCAGTGGTGGCTCCGTGTCCAGCGGAAAGCTCTCGAAGGTGTCGATGTGGATGCGGTCACGACCAGGGTCCGAGAGTTTCTCGCCGACGGTCCGCGGAGAGCCACTGATATTCAGCAGATGCTCAAGGCCGAGGGGTATCCGCCGGTCCCCGCCGCCAGCGCCAACATGTGGGTCGATCTCGTCCGGGTTCCACCGTCAGGCACCTGGGAGCGGAGGAAAGCCGACATGTTCGGTCTAGCCGACAAATGGCTGGGCCCATCCCGCGCAAACGAGGAAAAAGGACTCCGCCACCTCGTCCGGCGCTATCTGGGCGGCTTCGGCCCCGCGTCCATCAGCGACATCGCGAGTTGGGCCGGTCTCCCGCCGGCGACAGTCAAACTGGTGATCACGCGCATGCGCCTCCGCCGCTTCCGCGACGAGCGGGGAAGAGACCTCCTGGACCTGCCGGAAGCCGTGTTGCCCGATCCCGATACCCCGGCGCCTGTGCGCTTCCTGCCGACCTGGGATGCCAACCTCCTCGTCCACGCCCGGCGCACCCAGATCTTGCCGGAGCGCTATCGGCCCCTGATCTTCACGACGAAGAACCCGCAGTCGATTGGAACCTTCCTCGTCGACGGCGCGGTGGCAGGAGGGTGGACCTACGAGAAGGGACGCGTGCGCCTGTGGCCCTTCTCCCGCCTCTCCCGCGGGGTGCGGCGCGAGGTCGAAGACGAGGCCGCCCGCCTCACCGCCTTCCACGCCGATTAGCCGCTTCCAGTTGTCATTGCGAGGAACCGCTTCGTTTGTCATTGTGAGGAGCGCGTGCCCTAGGTGTGGGACCGAAGCCGCGAGGGTGCGGAGCAGCCGTGGCGGGAAGCAACCTCGAATCTCGCTTATCGTTATTTCCTTTTGTAGATGGCTCTCAGCTCGTCTAGACTACTCACCTCACCACGTTTGATCTGTGAGGCCGACTCGCGAAGAGCTCGTTGAGTCTCCCAGGAGTCTCCGCCGTAGGTAAACTCAACCGGTTCTGAAACCTGTCCCCGTAGAATTGCGGCGAGAGCTTCTGCGGAGACGATCGGAATACCCCGATGAGTTCCCAGCGCCAGCAAGTGCTGGTCCCGAGTGACGATGTAATCCGCATTTCCCGCGACAGCGCATGCGAGAACAATGTCATCATCAGGGTCCTCCGTCACAACACGCGGAACCTCACTTACGGTGACGAAGACTGATCGCTCCCGGAGCGCAGTTCCGGTAGCGGTAATCGTTTCATTCGTGATGTGTGCGTATTCTCGGAGAATGTGGGACCGCCTCATGACTCCTTCATACTCTGCGACGATTGCCTCGCAGGTGATGAGCCTGGTATCGTCCCGCTCCCAGGATGAGATGATGACCGCCGCTGCGCCTCTGGCAGAGATCGCTGCTTGAACGAGGGCCTGGACGTCAGGCAGTACGCGACGCGTCACTTGTTTCCTGGCTTCTTCTGCCGTTCGCGGCGCTCGCGCCTCATCTCGTGGACCTCCCGGTCGACGATCTCACCGACTTCCTCAGGATCGACATCCTTGTTTGCTTCCCAGATCTCGTGGAAGACCCTGAATGCATCCGCACGCATTCGCTCTAGCTGTTCGTAGTACGAGTACGGAATGATCGCCGCCAGCGGCTTGCCCCGCCGCTGAATCACGAACTCGCTGCCATGGTAGTGGGCTTCATCAAGAATCTCGCCCAGCCGGTCCCTTACGCTGTTGGTGTCGAGCACTTTCTTCACCATGGTTTCACCTTGGAAACTCTGTCAACATCCAAAACTCTTATAGTATTGTAAGGGTTATAGGAGGACGTCGAGTCAAATTGGGTTGCCCCAGAATTCCTACTTGTTTCACAAAGTAGAACGAAATATCATGGTAAGAAAGAAGGCCGAGGAACCCATTTGAGGAGATACCCTGGGATGCCACGCAAGTCGGTCAAGGTCAGCACGAAAGGTCAGGTCGTGATTCCCTTGGAGGTTAGGAAGCACCTCGGTATCAAGCCGGGCGATCGGCTTGTGATCGTTGGCGGAGACAACGAGGCGATCCTGATGAAAGCCCAGCGCTATGCCGAGGGACTTCGTGGTGCAGGAAAGGGCCTTTACGGGAAAACCCGCGAAGAGATCGACGCCTATGTTAGGGGCGAGCGTCAGTCTTGGAAGGAGTGAACCTCCGCAGTCTGGATCGTGTTCTCGGTAGCGCGAGCCTCGTCGGTGTCGATACCGCCGTACTGATCTACCACCTCGAGAACGTCTCGCCATACGTTGAGCTGACTACGAGGATACTCGGCTCGGCGGCAGCCGGGAGACGACTCATCATCTCAGCCGTTTCCATTGCCGAGGTCCTCGCTGGTCCTTGGACCAAGGGCGACGCGAATGCAGCCCACGCAATTCAGGAGGGTCTGCTGGCCTTGCCGGGTCTCAGAGTCCAGGACATAACTTCGGGAACGGCAGCCGCGGCGGCTGAATTGAGAGGCAGAACTTCCTTGCCTCTTCCAGACGCCTTGATTGTTGCTTCCCTCTTCGAAGGCGAAGCACAGATAATTGTGACCAACGACGCGCGCTGGAAATCGGCCAAGCTTCCCGGCCGTGTGGTCCTCCTCGACGACTTCCTTCTGTAGTCATTGCGAGGCGCCGTAGGCGCCGAAGCAATCCCAGAATTGTCCGAAGCAGGGGACGCCCTCGCCATAGCCAATCCCCTTTCCGGTCTCATCCTTGCGTGTCTGGGAGGCAGCATGAAACCCTCGACCATCGCAACCCTGGTTCTTGCCTTGCTGATCGGCCTTGTAGTCTCGCCCGGCGTCCCGTCATCTGCGGCTACTTTGCCGTCGTTCAAACCCGTCATCTACCGCTTGGACAGCGACTCCGCCGGCTGGCTGGAGAAGGTCGACAACATCTACAACTTCGGTGTCGTCTCCAACGATCCGAACGACCTCAAGGCGGAGTACGAGGCGGGCTTCATCCAGGGCAGACTCCAGAAGAACCTGATCGTCCCAACGCGCGACAACCTCTGGGACACCTACGCGCTGGTGGATCCGGGCACGCCGAAAGCCATCCCGCCCAGCAAGGTCGAGCTAGATGACTCCTACGACGCCCTCACCAAGAACTGGACTTACACGCTCTCTTACATCACCAAGACCACAGACCGGACGGTCCGCCATCGGCTGACGCGCTTGGTCTTCCGGCTCCTCGGCATCTACCACGGCGCCTCCCTGGACAAGCCGAAGGCGCTGAAGTTTGACGGCACCTGGCTGCCGACCCTCAATACCTTCCAGCCCAACGAGCTCGTCCTCAACTACGAGAAGCCGGCCATCTCGTTCCTCGATGTCTACTTCATCAACGCCTTGGCCGACCTCATGTACGTCGTCGACGATGAGCCGCCGCCCAGCACACGTTGCTCGGCGTTCATCAAACGGACGCCGGCTGAGATCTATCTCACCCACAACTCCTGGTTCGGGTACCTGGACCAGAGCGCCGCGTCCACCTACTGGATCAACGGATCCTTCCTTACGGTGAACGCGCTCACGCCCGGCAACATCGGCAGCGATACCGACTTCGGCTACAACAACAAAGGCATCATCTTCAATGAGACGACCCTCTACTCGGCGCGGTACACGCCCAAGATCAACGCGCTCTGGCAGTTTTTCCGCGCCACCATGGCCGAGCAGTTCGCCGGCTCGCTGGACGAGTTCTACCGCCTCTCGACGCTGGAACTCTCCGGCACCTACATGAACGGCTACGGCGTCGTCGACACTAAGACCCGCGAGATCGGCCTGATCGAGTCGTCGTGGAAGACCGTCATGTACTGGAAGTCCAGCCCCCAGGGCGTGGTTAAGGTGGTCACCAGGCCGGCCAACGCCTCAAAGGAGTACGATCACCAGCTCTTCCAGCCCCACGTCATCATCCAGGTCAACTTCCCCGCCTCGCTCCAGATCCGCCAGGAGCTCCAGGCAGTCGAGAACCGCCCCATGCGCCGCGCGCAGTTCCTTGCTCGGATGGGCACCGTCAATAACATCGAAACGGCTAAGGCACTGATCACCTACACCGCTCCGAACGAGCCGCTCTCGATCTACGGCCGCTGGGATCTCGGCTTCGGCACGACCCCGAAGCCGAAGACCATCCCCGAGGGCTCCATTGACGCCAAGGCTATCACCGCGTCGATGACCCGCTACGCCCGAAACCTCCGCGGCCGCTTCAACATGAACCGCCCCCGGCAGGTCTTCTGGATGAAGTACGGGACGCCGGTCTTCAACGGCAAGCCCTTCATCTGGAGCGAGTCCCAGTGGAAGACCCAGAAACTCCGCGACGTCCCGAACGTCGTCACCGGAGGCTGGCAATTCCTCCGCGCCTATATCAGGTAGCCGGGCAGCCAGGGAGCCAGGTAGCCGGGGGCAGCCACCTGCTCAGTCATTGCGAGGAGCGCGCGCCGTAGGCACCTTTCTCTGGTCATTGCGAGGAGCGCGTGCCGATAGGCACGGTGTGTCCGGCGGTCGTCGATTATCCATTACAGCCTGTACCTGTGGAGTACGTGCTCACACACAAAGAGTACGATGAACGGCGGTGGAGGACGGAATGACCGCTAAGACCCTGGAGAAGAAGCTTAAGCCCTTGAGCATGCCACTAGACGAAGGACTGCTGCGGTGGCTCTATCTTCATCTGCCGCCGCAGCCCATCAAGACAAAGAAGATGCACCGCAGCTACAGCGAAGCGATTCGCATCTTGATGCGCGAACGGGAGGTGGGAACTCTAGACGCCGCCGACGACGAAGCCACTGGAAAGTACCTCAGCGCCGTCATTCCATTCGTTGAGCAGTACGAGAAGGCAGAATTTCCGATCGGATCCGTCACCCCCGAGGCAGTCCTGCGGTTTCTTCATGGAAGAACATCGCCTGAGCCAGTACGACCTTACGGAGGATCTGGGCGGTCAGCCGATAGTCTCGGACATTCTGAGAGGGAAGCGAAAGCTTTCGCGTGAACACATCGAGCGATTGGGCAAGCGCTTCAGAGTATCCCCGGCAGTTTTCTACGCCAGATCTCCTGGATAATCCCGTTTTCAACGGCACCCCTTCACCTGGAGCGAGAACCTCGGCTTGGGCACGACGCCAAAGCCGAAGACCATTCCCGAAGGCTCCGTTGACGCCAAGGCGTTCGGCGTCCATGACCGGCTACGTCCGCACCCTCCGCGGCCGCCTGGACACGAACAGCCCGCGACTAGATCTTCGTCCCCACCTCATCTGGAGCGAGTCGCAGTGGAAGAACCAGAAGCTCCGCGACGTCCCGAACGTCGTTACGGGAAGCTGGCAATTCCTCCGCGCCTACATCCGGTAGTCTGTATCCCCTTACCTGGAGCATGCCCTCTCCCCCTTCGAGGGGGAGCGGGTTAGGGTGAGGGGTTGATTGTCATTGCGAGGCGGCCACGGCCCGCCGAAGCAATCCCGAAAGCCCCCCAACAAGGGTGTATTCACTATTGACGCTATGTTTGGATTGATGCAACATTGAATCATAGTGAATCATTCTGATTCAAGACGAGGAAGACTACCGTGAAGACGCTGACTCTCAGAGGCCTTTCACCGAGTCTCAAGCGGGCGATCCAGGACCGCGCTGCCCAAAGGCGCATCAGCCTTACCAAGGCTGCTATCGAGCTTCTTGAGGAAGCTGCTGGAGTCCGCAAGACCGTCGGGAAGCGCGAACCTTACGATGATCTGGACGATTTGGCC
>DASXUC010000026.1:0-73431 GCA_036505015.1 bacterium
GAATGCCAGCCGCAGCCCCAGCCCGAGCGCCAGTCCGATCAGCGTGATGATCACCAGCGAGGCAAACGTCAGACTCTGCACCATCACACGCCGGGTCTGGCGGCTGAGATCGATGGCGTAGGGCAGCCGGCGGAGGTCATCACCCATCAGGACCACGTCCGCCGTCTCCATCGCCGCATCGGTGCCGGCACCGCCCATGGCGATCCCCACGTCCGCGGTCGCCAGCGCCGGGGCATCGTTCACGCCGTCGCCGACCATGGCCACGACGCCGTCACCGGCATACGTCCCCACGGCAAGGGCCTTCTCGTCAGGAAGCAACCCGGCACGGACCTCGTCGATGTCGAGTTCGGCGGCGATGCTCCGGGCCACATCGGAGTGGTCTCCGGTCAACAATACCAGTCTCCGGATGCCGAGGTCGCGCAGCATCCGCAGTGCGTGGGCCGCGTGCGGCCGCAGGGTGTCGGCAACGGCCACGATTCCGAGGGTTCGTTCACCGGCGACAACAATCGGCGTCTTACCCTCGTGCCGGAGCGCGACCAGCTCGGCGCGGAAGCCGTCAGACAGCGGAATGCCCTCGTCGCGCATGAATTGTTCCGATCCGGCCCGGATCAGGCGGCCGCCGACGAGGCCCCGGATGCCCCGCCCGGTGACCGCCTCGAATTCGTCGGGGACGCCGAAGGCCACGCCACGCGCGCGGCAGGCCTGCACCACAGCCTCCGCCAGCGCGTGCTCGGACCGGCTCTCCAGGGTCCCGGCCAGAGCCAGCAGGAAGTCGCTCTCCACGCCGTCTTCGGTGATGACGTCCGTGACGGCGGGGTGTCCGACGGTGAGGGTGCCCGTCTTGTCAAACACGACCGTCCGTGTGAGCGCGAGCTGCTCCATGTGCGCCCCGCCCTTGAACAGCACCCCCGCTCGTGCGGCCGCAGCGATCGCGGACAGCACCGCAGATGGCGCGGCAATCACCACCGCGCACGGAGACGCGACGACCAGCAAGGTGATGGCCCGGTAGAGCGCGGTCTGGGCCGGCTGGGCCAACAGTGTGAACACCCAGTAGGCCCCGATCGCCCCCGCAATCACCGCCACGGCATAGATTTGACCAAATCGATCGATCAGGCGCTGCGTCGGTGCCTGCGCCGACTGCGCGTGCTCGACCATGGTGATGATCCTGGCGAGGGTGCTGTCGTGCGGATCGCGGGTGACCTCGATTTCCAAACTGCCCCGCTGGTTGATCGTGCCGGCGAACACCGACGAGCCGGGGCCCACGTCGACAGGGATGGATTCGCCGGTAATCGGCGACTGGTCGATGCCGGATATCCCCACGCGCACCACGCCATCGGCCGCCAGCCGTTCCGCCGGCTTGACAATCACCGTGTCGCCGATCTGCAGCGCATCCGCCGGCACGATCACTTCGATCGTTCCCCGCCGGACCAAGGCGTCCGCCGGCCGTAGCTCCATCAGCGCGCGAATCGCCCGCCGCGTGCGGCCCATCGCGTAGTACTCCAGCGCGTTGCTCGTGGAGAACAGAAAGAGCAGGACCCCGCCCTCGGCCCATTCACCCAGCCAGGCGGCGCCGCCGGCCGCCAGCAACATCAGGAGGTTGACATCAACCCGGAACCGGCGGAGGACGGACAGCGCGGTGAACAGGCTGCCGGTGCCACCGGTGATGTAGGCAAGGACGTAAATGGGAAGGGAAGCCGCTGCGCCGGCGGTGCGTTCGAGGCCGGCTCCCGCGATGAGGAACAGCGCGCAGAGCACCGGCTGCAACCCGGGCAGAAGACGCCGCCAGGGCGCCGCCTCGACCTGGCGGCCGTTGACGAGACGTGGATGACTCACGCTGATGGCCGTGTCTGTCTACCTCCGGCGCATCGGCCGCAGGCCGGATTTTCGCTAACTCGCCGAAGCTCTGGAGACCGCAGGCGCCGGGACCGTCGCCGACCGCAGTGGCACAATCAACACGGGACGCACGGCATGGCGCAGGACATCTTCCGCCACGCTGCCGAGGATCGTGCGCCAGACCCCGGTGCGTCCGTGGGTCCCCATCACGATCAGGTCGGCGCCGATCCGGTCCGCCGTCTTCAGGATGGTGGCGCCGACGGCGTGACCCTCGGTCACCTCGGCGCGGATCCGCAGGCCCACCGCGCCAGCCGACGCCGTGAGCCGGAGCAGGTCGGACTGCAGCACGTCGATGTACTGATCCAGGGCCATGCCGGAATCGGCGAGGGTCTGCATCAGCACATCGGGATCGTAGACGTGCAGGGCGATCAACTCGAACTGCATCGAGCGGGCCAGCTCTACCGCGCGGCTTGTGACCAGCGCCGACGACTCCGAGAGGTCGACGGCGACGAGGATCCGTCCCACGGCACTCACCCCCGGCTGTCACGATAGGCCGTGAGGCGGCGCGGGGACATCGGGCCGGGGCCTGATACGGATTTGCGCTTTTCGGCTGATACGGGAATGGGCCCAGCGCGCCTATGCTGGGGCCGGGAGGGGACGACGATGCCGGTACCCGACTACAAGCCCATCGATACGTGTGCGCGATGCGGCCTTCCCCGGGTTACGCGCGAGCTGGCCGAACAGGGTCTGACCCTGCTCTGCGACGACTGCCAGACGAATCGCTGCATCCACCTGTGCATAGAGAAGGAGGGCGCGGTCATCCGGCTGTGCGACGACTGCTACTGGGGACGCGAGTTTGCCAATCCAAACCCGCCGACGCCGGTCAGGAAGCTCGAGACCGGCGCGCCACCGCGTCCAAGCTAACCGCTGAGAGTTCCGTGCCACCGCCCGGTGCACGCGGGCCAAGGCCGTACGCACCGCACACGGCTGCACGCACGGACAATCCTCCAGCAGCGCACACAGGGTGATGGCCAGTGGCCCCTCCGCCGCCTCGATCACCTCGCGCAGCGTCACCGCCGCCGGTGGTTTGACCAGTTCCACCCCGCCGCCGGTCCCCCGGAACGTGCGCACGATCCCCGCCCGAGTGAGCCGCTGCACGATCTTCGGCATATAGGCCGGCGGAATGGCGCGCCGCCGGGCAATCTCGGCGGAGCGCCCCCGGGGGTGCCCTGCGAGGTCGAGCACCACCCGGAGGGCGTAGCGCGCGTGGCGCGACAGCCGCATCAGTGCTTTCCGGGCATCCCCGGCTTGATCGGTTCGAAGATCCCGGCTGGACCGGTTCCCTCCACCTTCAACTGGCCCGCGGCACCGATGTCGATGCGGAAGATACTGTGGTCAACCAGCAGGTACGTTCCCGGCACATCGAGTTTGAACTCGACCATCGCCGCGCCGCCGGCGGGAATCAGGGTTGTCTGCACATTGGTCTGCGGGGGACTGCCGATGGCGCTTTCGGCGTAGACACGGTCGAAGATTTCGCCAATCACGTGGAACGACGACACCAGGTTTGGCCCGCCGTTGCCGATGTAGATGCGCACCGTCTGCCCCACCCGCCCCGTCAGCGCAGCGCTGCCGACGAGCGATCCGACCCGGCCGTTGAAGACAACGTAGTCGGCCTGTGCCATTCGGGCCTTGTCGGACGCGTAGGCCTGGAGTCCTTTGTCCCCGAACGCCCCGTGAGTGTAGAACTCTCCCTGCATGACGTAGTACTCCTGATCGACTGCCGGGAGGCCGCTGGCGGGCTCCACAAGGATCAACCCGTACATCCCGTTGGCGATGTGCGTGGGGATGTGGGGACTGGCGCAGTGGTAGACGTACAGCCCGGGGTTGAGGGCTTTGAACCGAAACGACGTCTCCTGCCCGGGGGCGGTCTGGGTGAGCGTGGCGCCGCCGCCGGGCCCGTTCACGGCGTGCAGATCGATGGAGTGGATCTGCTTGCTGTCTTTGTTGTTCTTCAGGCGCAGCTCGACGCTGTCACCGACCCTGACGCGGATCATCGGTCCCGGCACAGTGCCGTTGAACGTCCAAAACGTGTACTCGACGCCGTCGGCCAGGACGCCCCGCACCTCTTTCGTCTCCAGCCGCACGAGGACGTTGGCCGGTCCCCGCCTGACCGGCGGCGGGACCGCCGGCGCGGGGGTCAGCGTTGCGGTGATCGTCCCGGGGACCGCGGCGGCGACCGGACCCTGCCACGCGCCTGGCAACGAAGCGGCCAGGAGGCCCACGGCGATGACGAGAGCCATCATCACCACACGGATCGATCTCATTGGTCTAACTCCTCCCGTGGTCAACATGAGATTGGACAAAGGGGACAGACTTTGTCCCCTTTCTCCTTCTCGAAGGTACAGAAGAGACCGCGGACGCAGCAATCCGATGACCGAACGAACCGTATCGGGTCTCCGCCCGATGCGGGACGGTCCCTGCCGTCTAGCGGCCCCGAAGCGGGCGATGATCCAGCCGGAAACGGTGTCGAGAAACCCCGAGATGAACGCCGGTGGAAGCGTGGCGTATTCCTGCGGCCCTCCGGTGGTGGCGGTCAAGAACAGGTGGTTCGCGCGCGGAAACACTGTGACGGGATCATAGCGATGAAAAGGCGCATCGTCTACGCTGCGGGCGGCACCAGCGGCGCCGCCTCGGCGACCAGGTCCAGCAGGAGACGGCCCCGCATCATGCCGCCTCGGGAATCCGGATCAGCAGTACCGGCACGTCGGTATGCCCGATGACGCGCGACGCCACGCTGCCGGCCCAGGCACCGGCGACCCCTGAACGCCCGTGGGTGGCGATCACAATGAGATCGATCCCGCGGCCGGCCGCCGCCTGCAGCAGCATCCGCACGGCCTCGCCGCGCTCGATCAGACCGGACGCCGCCAGGCCATCCGCGGCCAGGCTGTGGACGGTCGCGTCGAGATACTCCTGCATCTGCCGCGCCTCCAGATCGAGCACCTCGGCGGCCGCCGACGGCATCAACCGGGTCGCCGCCGCGCGCTCCGGAGGGGCGGTTTCGGGCGTGGGCACCACCGAGACCAGCAATATCGCCGCCGCGCAGGCGCGCCCGATCGCCGCCGCCGCCGGCAGCGCGACCGCCGCCGCCTCGCTGCCATCGAGCGGGACCATGATCCGGCGGCAGACAAAGTCGGCCGGGCCTGCAGGTTTCGTCAGCAGCACCGGCGTCGCACCGTACCGCAGCACCTGCTGGGCCACGCTGCCGAACAGGGCGCCCCGGACGCCACCGCTGCCGTGGGTGCACAACACGGTGAGGTCGGCGCCGACCGCCGTCCCCGCCTCGGCAATTTCCTTGGGCACATCGGTCGATCCCCGGCGCACCAGCGCGCTGGCCTCGACGTGCTGGGCGGCCAGCCGCGCGGCGATCTGCCCGAGGTAGGCGCCGGCGTCCTCGGCGCGGGTCAGGTGGCGATCGCCGTGCACCGTCGGGGCCGCGTGGGGTTCGACGACATGGACCGCGGTAATTCTGGCGGGCAGGCGCTGCGCGAGCGCGATGGCGGCGGGCAACGCGCTTTCCGCCAGGACGGAGCCATCGAGCGGTACGAGCAGGTGCGTAAACATCCTATCCGCCTCCCACCAGGCCGACCAGCAGCCAGACGTTGAGGGCGATGATGCCGGCGGTCACGACGGTGGCGGTGAGCGTCGTGAGGCGCGAGTTGGCCAGCGCACCCATCAGATCCCGCCGGCTCGTAAACCACACGAGGGGCGCCAGTGCAAACGGCAGGCCGAAGCTGAGCACGACCTGGCTGATCACCAGCGTGCGTGTCGGTTCCAGACCGATGGCGATCACGGCGAATGCCGGCAGCATCGTGACCAGCCGCCGCACCCACACCGGAATCCTCCGGTGCAGGAACCCCTGCATGATCACCTGTCCGGCCATCGTGCCGACCGTGGATGACGACAGTCCTGACGCCAGCAGCGAGACGGCGAAGACGACGCTGCTGGCCCCGCCCAGCAGCGGTGCCAGCGTGCGGTGGGCCTCTTCGATCGTGGCGATCTGGGTCAGACCGTGCGTGAAAAACGTCGACGCGGCCATGATCAACATGGCGCCGTTGACCAGCCCGGCCAGCCCCATCGCGATGACGACATCGACGATCTCGAAGCGAAACAGCCGCCGCGCCTGCGCCTCGTCCTGGGGGACGATCCGCCGCTGGGTCAGGGCCGAGTGCAGGAAGACGACGTGCGGCATCACGGTGGCCCCCAGGATCCCGGTGGCCAGCAAGATGCTGTCGGTGCCCGAGAAGCGAGGGACGAACGCCCCGGACGCCACCGCCAGCCACGACGGACGGTCGAGGAATGTCTCGATCACATAGCAAATCGCGATGACGCCGACCAGCGCCGTGATCACCGCTTCCACCGGCCGAAAGCCGTGGCGCTCCAGCGCGAGGATCGCCAGGGTCAGGATGCCGGCCAGCACCGCGGCGGCCAGCAGCGGCAGGTGAAACAACAGGTACAGGCCCAAGGCGGCGCCGAGGAACTCGGCGAGATCGGTGGCCATCGCGACCAGCTCGCTGATCACCCACATCGCCCACACGATCGGCCGGGGCAGCTGCTCGCGGCACGTTTCGGCGAGGTTGAGGCCCGTCGCGATGCCCAATTTGGCGGACAGCGCCTGCACCAGCATCGCGATGAGGTTGCTGGCCACGATCACCCACAACAGCAGGTAGCCGAACTGCGCGCCCCCCTGGATATTCGTGGCGAAGTTGCCTGGGTCGACGTAGGCGACGCTGGCGACGAAGGCCGGGCCGAGAAACGGCAGGATCCGGGCGAGGGTCCCGCGGGGGCCACGCCCCTCCAGGATCTCGACGGCGCCGGCAATCGTGCTCGCGTCTCTGCGGCCGGAGACTTGCCCCAGTGGGTCGCGGTTTGCCATGTCGCTGGACTTCAGCCTACACCAAATTTGCCGTGCGAAGAATACGGAAGGCGGCGGCGGTTTGTCGGTGGTCAGGCGGACTGACGCTGTTTGGACGCGGTGCGCACCTCAAACGTGCAGCGTGGATCGCCCCGCACGATCCACTCCGACTGCTCGACGTCCTGCCCCGTCAGATCGGAGAGGACGAGACGAGCCGCGCAGCACAGCTCGCGGAATTCGAGCGCCAGGGATGCCAGCGGACATTCATGGAGGGAGAACTGAAGCCCATCGTCCGTCTGCATCACGGTTGAGGTGTCCATGCCGGCGAAGACGACCTGCCGGGCGGACTCGAGCCGAGAGGCGGTGTCGGGTATGCGCCCGACCTCGGGGTGCATCGCGGCCAGCAGGCGGGCGATGGCCGGGAACATCGCCTCGATCTGTTCGGGCGCTGCGGTCTGCAGACGCGCGAACACCGCCTCGAGCAGCGCGGGGTAGCTGCCGGTTGCGGCCAGTGCCATCGGGACGGTCAGCGAGTAGACCTGGGGCGGCCGCCCGCTCCCGGAGCGGTTCGACCGCGCGGTCACCGCCCCGACGCGACCCAGCGCGTCGAGATGGCGCCGCACCGTCGAGCGGGACAACCCGGTGGCCCGCTGCAGGGCGCTCACCGTAGACCCGCCGGTGCGCCGCATCGCCGTCATCACGCGGGTCCGGCTTGACGCTTGGACGGCCATGACTTCACCTTACCCGGTCCGGCCGATGCGACGCCATCCGGCGGTCACAGTATTTCCGTTCTACTTCACCACGAGCACGCCCTTCATACCGGCCTCGTAGTGTCCTTCAGCGTGGCACGCCATCTCGAAGGTGCCCTTCCGGGTGGGCGTGAATTTCAGCTCCGCGCGCTTTCCCGGCTTCACCTCGACCTCAAAGACGCTCGTTCCGGCCACGGCGCCCATCCCCTCAAACTCGCCTTCGACCTCGCCCATGTTCTGGAAGTACGTGTTGGGCATGATGTACGCGTCCCAGTCGGACACCTTGCTCTTCGGCGCCGGATAGACCATGAACTCGTGCTCGACCTTGCCCTTGTTGATCAGAGTGATCTCGGCCTCTACCCCAGCCTGCAGCGTGACCGTGGCGGGAGTGAATTTGAAGTCGGTCATCGTAATCGTGACCTTCTGCACCTTGGGTGCTCCGGCCGCCGGAACCGCAACCGCCAGGGCCACGATCACAATCAGGATCAGCACTCCCCTCGAACGCATCGGGCACCCCTCGTGTCGGTCAATTTTTGGTGCTACCTGTCCCACAGCAGGCACCGCTTTTAGAAGATCTCTGATCTGACGATAGGCGCTACGAAACGCTGGTGCCTATCGGACGCGGACCTGATATCCGCCCCCAGAGGAGCCGAACGTGTTCCGGAAGCGAGACGCTACTTCAGGGTGAGCAGGTAAGCGACGAGCGCTTTGAGATCGCTATCCGAGGTCTTGTCGAACGCCGGCATGGTCGCCTGCGGGTTCACGGCACGAGGATTGCGAATGAGGTCCATCAGCTTGTCGCCAGAGTAGGAACCGCTGCCGATGTGTGTGAGTTCGGGACCGAAGTCGACCCCCTCGCCCTTGACCAAATGGCAGTTGAGGCATTGGCTTGCTACGAAAACTTGATGACCTTGGTCGATGAGTGCCTGGGGTGATCCGGATGGCGCCGGGCGGGTGCCGGGTGGCGGCTGCACCGCCCCCAAATAGGTAAGCCCGGCCAGCGCCACGACGATGACCCCCGCGGCCCCGATTGCATAGGTCCGGCGGCGCGGGCGCCGCTCGGGGCTCCTGTCCAGAAGCGGGAGCAGCACGAGCAACGTGATTGCGGCCAGAGGAAGCACCACCACGCCGATCGGTTCCCACACGGGTCCCTGGAAGTACTTCAGCAGCTGAAAGAGGAAGAGGAAGTACCATTCCGGCCGCGGCACGTACGTGGTCGACGAGGGATCGGCGCGAACCTCCGTAGGAATCCCCCAGACGGCAGTAAGGCCCAAAAGAATGAGCAGGATGGCCAGCGAGACGGCAAGATCCTCGGCCAGCTGGTCAGGATAGAACGGCTTTGTCTTTCGGACCGATGCCTCGTTGCCGGGCGCGGGGGCAATGCCGTGCCTGTAGACGAGGTAGAGATGGAGGATAACGAGCGGCACCAAGAGAGCCGGAAGCACCAACACATGCACGGAGAAAAACCGCACAAGCGTGACGGGACCGACGTCGGCTTCGCCCCGCACGATCCGCAGGAGCCAGTCGCCGATCAGCGGCACTGTACCGACGACTTTTGTGCCTACCACTGTGGCCCAGTATGAACGCTGGGTCCAGGGCAGCAGGTATCCCGTGAAGGCAAACCCCATGACAAGTACCGCGAGGCCAACACCGGCTATCCAGGTCAGCTCCCGCGGAGCTTTGTACGATCCCCAGGCGAACACCCGCAGCAGGTGGAGGGCGATGACGATGATCAGCGCGTTCGCGCCCCAGTGATGCAGACCGCGCACGACCGAGCCGAAGAATACCTGCGTCGTCACAAACGTGATGCTGTCGTAGGCGTTCTCCGGCGTGGGCGAGTAGTTCAATGCCAGGACGATTCCGGTAACGACCTGAAGGACGAGCAGGAAAAGGGCGACGCTGCCCAGCGTGTGCGGAAGCCCGGTCTCTTCCGGCAGATTGCGGTTCAGAAATCCGCCGAACAACGGCCCCCCGAGTCTCTCTCGCAGCCAGCCGGAACGTCGCGGGGTCTCTGTCACGTACCGCCCCGGTGGAAGGCACCCATATACAGGGCCTCCCCCTCGACTTTCGCCTCATAGTAATCCAAGGGCCGCGGTGGGGGGCCGCTGACCACGTCCCCCTTTGCGTTGAAGACTCCATTGTGACAGGGGCAAATGAACAGCCCGCGGGAGACGTCCCAATGATACGCGCACCCGAGGTGCGTGCAGTGGTTGTCAAAAATCTTGAACCCGCCCTCCGGGAGCCTGACGACCCACACCTGCATCTGGCCGGTAACGTTCACCCACCCTTCCTGCGACGGGTGGACATGATGCGCGAGCCGGGGCTCCGCGCCAAAGGCGGAAACGGGCCCGACCTTGATCCACTGGGCCTTCTCCTGCCTTCGGATTGCCGGAGAAAAGATGCTCCCGAGAGTCGGGACGCCGACGAGCAGGCCGATCAGAGTGGCGAGGCCCCAGAAGAGGCGTCCAAAGAACGTCCGCCGGCTGATCGCCAGTGCACCCCCGGTTGCTGGTCCGTCTGCCACAGCAGCGGGGCGCTAGCGCGTCATTTTGAGCGGTGCCGGGGGACTGGCCGGCAGTCGATAGACAACGTAAGCGTGGTCGGTTTTCGCATGACACACGTTGCAGGCGCCGACAATCTGCGGCACCAAGCCTTGATACTGTGACCAGTTCTTTGCTTTCGCAGCGGCTACAAGCTTGTCGAGGTAGTTGGTCTCAAACGCTTTGAGGAGAGGAGCCCTCGCGGGCCGGGTCGTCTCGGCGACTTCCTGAATCTCTATCATCTCGTCGAGCATGTATGTGGCGAGATCCCAGTTGCCACCTTTTGCCGCGTAGTATGCGTTCGTGAAGCGGGCCCCGTACTCGATCATCACGGTCCCCAAGCCCGGCTGGATACTCGCCAGTGTGTTGAACTTCTCATCCGTTGTGCCCTTCAGCCAGCTCGGGGCTTGGGTATATGCGACGCCCACCGCGAGCCCGGTAATAAGCACGATCCCCACGAAGACTGCCGTGTTTCGGGACATCATCTATCCTCCCTTCATCAGATTGCGTGCGTTGACTCGCGCGTGACGTTCGGAGATGCGCTGCGATGTTCCTGGCATCATCGGTTCCCGGCATCAATTACGACCAGGTGTCCGATCATCGTGTCGTGATCCGGTGAACACGTCGCCGTCGCCGGATCGTACGGTAGGTAGCACCGGTACACAAAAATTCCCGGCTTATCCGCCACAAACGTGAGCACTTCCGATGCCTGCTCGCCACCGGTGAGAGGTCCGGTGCGCACGCCGTATCCGACAATTTCGATCCCGTGGCGGTAGAAGGATTGGTTGATAACCCGCAGGTGGACGGTATCCCCCCGTCGGACGACCATTAACTGGGGATCATAGAGGTGACGAAGCGCCGGCCCACCGATCGACCCCTCCGTGGTGACAAGGAGGGAAAGGTCGATCGTCGTGGCGGGGGCGGGAGCGGGATGGGTAGGGGCCGGTGTCAGCAGTATCAGCAGGCTGAGCGCGATGCCCGCAACCGAGACCGCAAGCGTAACCCCCCTCACGGCCGACCTGGAGCCATCCATCGAGGCACCCTATTCCGTCACGATGAGGTAGCCGAGCATGAGATCGTGGTCAGGAGTGCAGTTAAATTTCGCGGGATCGTATGGAAGGATGCATCGGTACGCGAAGACCCCGGTCTGATCGGCGATGAAGTGCAGGCGGTCGCTGGTGCCTGGTTTGAGGACCCCGGTCTTAAGGTTGTACCCGGAGAGCTCCAACTGGTGGTTCACCTTGTCCGGATTGCCAACGGCAAGGTCCACGGTGTCGCCTTTGCGCACAACGAGCATGGTAGGATACCAACGGTGCGCCGCCATCCCCTGCCCACTGAACGTGGCGACCACCATGGAAAGCTTCAGTGTCGCCGGCTGTCGAGGTGGAGGTGTGACTTCGGTCGTGGCGCGGCGGGCATAAGCGATTCCGCTGACCGCCAGAGCCACGATGGCGACGAAGAGAGCAAAGTAGCCCGTCCCGTTGCTGCGGCGTTCCATGCTATTTGACCGCCTGAGCTCCCATTTACCCTTTAGGTTACCGTACCAATACGCACCGCGCATAGGGTGTCCGCCTGATTTGGGCATCTACATCTCCTCTAATTGACGGAGCGCGCTCGTCCTTGTGCAAGGTCCTTTCACGCGCAAATGGCGACCGTCGGAAACATCGGATTGACGCTGTAGAACTCCCTCGGGTCTTTCGTCGTCTCCAGAATCGGCTGGGAACCCGATACATAGACCGGCAGGGGGTGCCTACGCTGAAACCGTCAGAGATAACGATCCATAAAGGAGGAGTCACAATGGCGGCACAGACCACCGTTTATGATGATCCTAAGTTCGTGCGGACACTATTCTCTACTTCAACGTTCGCATGGCTGTGGGCGATAGTGCGCATCTGGCTTGGCTGGCAGTGGATTCAGGCAGCGGAGCACAAGATCGGCGACGCGGCCTGGGTCGGAGGGGGCGCCGCGCTGAAGGGTTTCTGGGAGCGCGCGGTCGCGATCCCGGCGGCCCCAGCCAGGCCGGCAATCACGTTCGACTGGTACCGCAGTTTCCTGCAGTACATGCTGGATATCCACGCATACACATGGTTCGCGAAGATCGTCGCATACGGCGAACTACTGGTGGGCATCGCGCTGATCGTCGGTGCCTTCGTCGGCATCGCCGCGTTCTTCGGGGCGCTGATGAACTTCAACTTCATGCTGGCGGGATCGGCCAGCACAAACCCGATGCTGTTCATCATCGCGGTCCTGCTGGTCCTGGCCTGGAAGGTCGCCGGATACTACGGGCTGGACCGCTACCTCCTGTCGGTCCTGGGCACGCCCTGGAAGCCGGGACGCGTCTTCAAAGGTCGGCCGGTGATGGCCTGATCGCTGAGGGAAACAAAGGGAGCAGAGGGAAAGATCCTTCTGCTCCCACTTTCGTGTGCGGAGGTGCATATGAGCATCAGCGCGAGGGAACTGTGGACCGTGCTGCACGGCCTTGTCTTTGGCTCGGCATTTCTCCTCGCGTTCGCAGGGGGAGTAGCCGGATTGTACAGCCTCCGGCCGGAGTGGGTTACCGTCCAGGGGATCCGCGAGCGGCTGAACCGCCTGCTCGCCGGTACCTGGATCATGGCGGTAGTCGCCTGGATCACCGTCCTCAGCGGGACGTACATCGTCTACCCGTGGTACCGGGCGCAGGGCCCCACCAGCCCGCGCTCGATCCTGCTGGCAAGTGATGCCACCAAAACCTGGCACACCTTCGGCATGGAGTGGAAGGAGCACATCGGCTGGTTCGCACCGATTCTCGCCACCGCGGTGGCCTTCATCGTGACACGGTATGGACCGGATCTCGCCAGGAACAACAAGCTGCGCCAGGCCGCGCTGTGGCTGTTTGTCTTTGCGTTCGCGGCGGCCGGCATCGCCGGACTCTTCGGGGCGTTCCTGAACAAAGTCGCCCCGGTACGGTAGAGGAGGATTCTCGATGGCACACCAGATGACGATGACCAAACCCACGGGTCCCGCCGCGGCCGCCCTCATCGCGGCAGGCCTCGGGACGTTCACGATCGGCTTGATGACCACACTGGCGGAGGCATCGGCGGGATTCAGAAGCTCATTGAACTTCTACAACCCGTCGGGGCCCCTTTCAGGCAAGACCGGCGTGGCCGTAGTGGTGTGGCTGATCTCGTGGTTCGTGCTGCACAGCATGTGGAAAACCAGAAACCCGGAAATTGGACGCATCCTCACCTGGACGCTCGTGTTCATCGGACTGGGCTTCCTGCTCACATTTCCGCCGATCTTTGAAGCGTTCGCGGCCGAATAATCGCAGTTCGCACCAATGGGGCCGGGCGATCTGCTCGGCCCCATTTCTTCGTCGTCGCATCTCGCGCAGGAGTCCCCAGGGTACGGGGGAAATACGAACACTGTATGGCCGACATCCCCCCGCCGTCTGAATCGCAGCAACTGGGCAGGCGTCTGGGTCTTGTCATTCTCCTGATGGTCCTCGTCGGCGGGGTCGGCTCGTTCCTGTGGGCCATGCGGCACTTGTGGCTGCCGCCCGTGGCATCGCAGCAGGGCATCGACGTCGATCGTCTGTTCACGATCACCCTCATCGTCACCGGGGCAGCATTCATCCTCGTGCATCTCTTCCTGGGTATCTTCGCCTGGCGGTATGCCGACCGGGGGCAAAAAGAACGCGCGTACTACTGGCACGATAACCGCACGCTCGAGCTGACGTGGACGCTGGTGCCGGCGGCCGTGCTGGTGACGCTGATTTCGATGGGCGCCGTCGTCTGGCTGCGCGTGCACAGCGCTCCGCCAGCGGATGTGATGGTCGTGGATGTGCACGCCCAGCAGTTCGGGTGGATGTTCCGCTACCCCGGTCCGGATGGAAAGTTCGGGCGCAACGAAGGCATCCGGATGACACCGGGCAACCCGCTGGGCATCGATCCGGCGGATCCCGCGGGCGCCGACGACATCGTCGCCCGGGAACTGCACTTGATCCTTGGGCAGCCTGTACAGGTGCGGCTGTCATCGACCGATGTGCTGCACAGTTTCTTTCTGCCGAACTTCCGCGTGAAGCAGGACGTCGTGCCCGGCATGTACACGACGGCGTGGTTTGTGCCGACGGCATCCGGCAAGTTCGAGATTGCCTGCGCGGAGCTGTGCGGAGTCGGCCACTACATCATGCGCAGTCAGGTGGTCGTCGAGCCGACGCGAGCGGCGTTTGACGCGTGGCTGGCAAAACAGAAGAAGTGAATCGCGACTCGTGAATCGTGAATCGAACTACGGTTGACCTCATGAGGGGTGCACTAGCATGGCGGTGACGCACGAAGCGGCGCACGGGGAGCACGAGCACCGGCTGAGCTTCTGGAAGAAGTACGTCTTCAGCCAGGACCACAAGATCATCGGGATGCAGTACTTGATGACGTCGTTCTTCATGGCGCTGGTCGGCGGCTTCCTGGCGATGCTGATCCGGATGCAGTTGGGCTTCCCGGCGCTGAAGTTCTACTGGGCGCAGTTTCTGTTCCCCGGCGGGTTCTCGGGCGACCAGATGAAGCCGGACTTCTACCTCGCCGTCGTCACCATGCACGGCACGATCATGATCTTCTTCGTGCTCACCACGGCGTTGTCCGGCGGCTTCGGCAACCTGTTGATCCCGCTGCAGATCGGCGCGCGCGACATGGCCTTCCCGTGGCTGAACATGGTGTCGTACTGGCTGTACCCGCCGGCGATCCTCATCCTGCTCGCCTCGTTCTTCGTCACCGGAGGCGCAGCCAGCGCGGGGTGGACGTCGTATCCGCCGTTATCGGCGCTGCGCAACGCCGTGCCGGGATCCTACCTGGGGCAAACGCTGTGGCTACTCAGCCTGGCGCTGCTCATTTTGGCGTTCCTGTTCGGGTCACTGAACTACATCACGACGGTGCTGCAGCTGCGCACGCGCGGGATGTCGATGAGCCGGCTGCCCCTGCTGACCTGGGCGCAGTTCATCACCGCCATCTTGATGCTGCTGTCGTTCCCCGTGCTGCTGGCGGCGGCGATCATGATGCTGTTCGACCGCCACCTGGGAACCAGTTTCTTCGTCCCCGGCGGTCTGGTCGTCAACGGCGTGCCGGTCTCCCACAAAGGCGGCGATCCAATCCTCTGGCAGCACCTGTTCTGGTTTCTCGGCCACCCCGAAGTGTATGTGCTGATCCTGCCGCCGATGGGCATCGTCTCCGAGGTCCTGTCGACGAACGGGCGGAAGCCGATTTTCGGCTACTTCTTCATGGTCGGCAGCCTGGCCTCAATCGCATTCCTCAGTTTCCTGGTGTGGGGACATCACATGTTCACCAGCGGTATGGATCCGCTGCTGGGCACGGCGTTCATGACCACGACCCTGCTGATCGCGGTCCCGTCGGCCATTAAGACGTTCAACTGGCTGGCCACGCTGTGGCGGGCCAAGATCCGCTATACGTCGGCGACCCTGTTTGCGGTGGGCTTCATCTCCCTGTTCGTCACCGGCGGGCTCACCGGCATCTTCCTGGCGTCGCCGGCGATCGACATCCACTTTCAGGACACGTTTTTCGTCGTCGCCCACTTCCACTTCGTGATGGCCAGCGCGGCCCTGTTCGGCCTGTTCGCGGGGACGTATCACTGGTTCCCCAAGATGTTCGGACGCCTGATGAACGAGCGGCTCGGCAGGATCCACTTCTGGCTGACATTTGTAGGAGTGTACGCCACGTTCTTCCCGATGCACTTCGCGGGCACTGCGGGGATGATGCGGCGGATCTTCTCCACGCAGATGTACCAGTTTCTCCAGCCCGTCTCCGGGTTGAACGCGTTCGTCTCGATCGCGGGATTTGTGCTCGGGACGGCGCAGCTGATCTTCGCCTACAACTTCATCTACAGCGCCTTCCGCGGGGCCAAGGCCGGCGCGAATCCCTGGGAGGCGAACACCCTGGAGTGGCAGGCCCCCTCCCCGCCCCCGCACGGCAACTGGGGAGCGACCCTCCCGGTCGTCTACCGCTGGCCGTACGACTACAGCGTTCCGGATGCCGAGGAGGACTATCTCCCGCAAACCGTTCCCCAGCGGGCGGCATCGACGGTGCAGGGAGCACCCGAAGAGGCGCCATCGCTGCACGCAAAACCGCGGGGTGAAGAAGCGTAATGGCCGCGCGCGCCTCGACACTTCAGGAACGGCCGGCGCCCCCGCACGGTCCCAGGGGACCATCCGGCGAGGGCGGCGGCTCCGGTCGCGATGGCGACGGGGTCGTGCAGCCGGTCAGCCCGGCAAGGATCGCCGTCTGGCTGTTCGTGGGCACGGTCACCGTGCTGTTCGCGGCGTTTACCAGTACGTACCTCGCCAGGCGCGGAGGACCGGGGTGGACGGATGTGCCGCTGCCGTCCATCCTCTGGTTGAGCACGGCGATCCTCGCGATCAGCAGCGGCGTCCTGGAATGGGCGCGCCGGGCGGGCCGGGCAGGCGACGTCGGCGGGCTGCGCAGGGGAGTAACCCTCACCACCATCCTGGGAATCGGGTTCCTGGCGGCGCAGCTCGCCGCCTGGCGGCAGCTGGTCGCTGCGGGGCTGTATCTGAGCTCGAATGCGCACAGTTCCTTCTTCTATCTGCTCACCGGCGCGCATGGGCTGCATCTCGTCGGGGGTATCGCCGCCTTGCTGTACACGGTGCGGAAGGTCTATCGCGCCCACGAGCCCGGCGAAGCCCTGGCGGTGACCGATCCCACCGCAACGTTCTGGCACTTCCTTGGAATCCTGTGGGTCTATCTGTTTATCTTGTTGTTCTGGATCTGAGATTGGGGTGTCGGTGGTGGCCGTAGAGCACGAAGCGCCAGGCATGGAGCACCACGCGGCCGACCAGGCCCGCGTCCTGGCGTCCCCATGGGGAGGCGGCAAATCCCCGTTCGCCGTCGGCTGGCCGAAGCTGATGATGTGGCTGTTCCTGGTCTCCGACACGTTAACGTTCGCGGGACTACTCAGCGGCTACGGCGTGATGCGGCTGTCGCTGGGCACGTGGCCGCATCAGTCGGAGATCTTCAACATCTGGCTGGTCGGCACGATGACCTTCATCCTGATCTGCAGCAGTGCGACCATGGCCGTGGCGGTGGCCGCGGCGCGATTGGGCGACAATCGCACGGTGCTGCGCTTCCTCATGCTTACCGTCCTGGGCGGCCTGTTCTTCCTCGGCGCCCAGGCCTATGAGTGGACGCATTTCATCCGCGAAGGGGCCCGGCTGTTTGGGAACCCATGGGGCGTGCCCCAGTTCAGCGCGACGTTTTTCATCATCACCGGGTTCCACGGCGGGCACGTGACCGGCGGGGTGATCTATCTGGCCATCACCGCGCTGCGCTGGACCCGCCGCCGGATCAAACCCGAGAGCATCGAGATCGCCGGACTGTACTGGCACTTTGTGGACCTGGTATGGGTGTTCATTTTCACGCTGCTCTACTTGATTTAGCCGAGCAAGCGAGGAAGCATGGAAGCGAGGAAGCATTCGGTGGAAGAACGCGGTGAAGGGCCGGAGCAGCACCAGCAGGGTGGGTACCGGATTTACGTCGTGGTGTGGTTCTGGCTGCTCGTGTTTACGTTGATCGAAATCGGGATCGTCGTCTTGGGGGTCCCGAAGTGGGCGCTGGTCAGCGGGCTATTGGTGCTGGCGATGATGAAGGCCGCCCTCATTGTTGCGTACTTCATGCACCTGCGATATGAGCGTCTGAGCATGATCTACACGGTCGTGACCCCGCTGCTGCTGGGGTTCGTCTTGTTCGCGGCCCTGGGGCCCGACGCCGTCCACGTCTTCCTCTCACGCTGAGCTAAGGGTACCACTTCTTCAGCCACCCGCGCAGCATCACCGACTCCTGCGTTTCGATCTTCACGATGCCTGCCGCGAATGCCCGGAGATCGGGTCGAAACGCTTTCTGCGCCGCCAGCGCCGCAAGGTGCATGCTGGACTCGAGGTGCGCAGCCATCATCGGCAGGTAGGCGCGCTCCAGCGCGGCGTCTTTCAACGAGCGCATCTTCTTCACCGGCGCCGACGCAACGCCGACGTTCCGCTTGCCCGGCGCGACCCCGGCCTCTTTGAGCCACGCCAGCATCCGGCGGACCTGGTCGGTCTTGCGCTCGATCAGCTTCTGGTTCCACTTCAGCAGCTCGGTGTGGTCCGCGTTCAGCGTTGCCGCGGAGGCGATCTCCACGGCCTCCTCGTCGACCGGGATCAGCGCCCGCATGAAGGCGGTGTCGAACGCCGGGCCGCTGAGTTTTGACAGCGCGGCAACCGTCGGATCGGGCGGAGGCGCCACCGGTCCCGCGGCCAGCGCGGTCGTCGCCAACAGACTGACCACCAATAGCACGGCCCACACACCCCGCATTGTTCACCTCGTGGTCCTGCGAGTCGAAAGGCTGCGAACCGGGCGACGCACCCTGATTATGCCCACGGCCTCAAGATCCCAGACAACCGGGGTTGCCGTGGGTAAAACCAGTTAGATCGCAGGACGAAAGGGAGGAATCACGATGAGGTTCTCCACGCTGATTGCAGTCCTTGTCCTGCTTACCGCGGGACTCTTTGCCTATCAGAATCAGACCTTGCTCTACCAGGAGCAGGCGGTCCTCGTCCCGGGTGGCACGATGTCGGTTCCGCTCGTGGGGATCCTGCTGCTGGCGGGGGTGGGGGCGACGATTTTGCTCTGGCTCGCCGACATGGTGGCCACGTCTGCGGCTGCGGCCGGCCGCCGCAGACTGGAGAATCGTCTGGCGCAGCGCGAGCGGGAACTGGCGGAGCTCAACAGCGGCACCCACGTCGCCCCGGCGACCTCCGCACCACCCCGGGAACCCGTAGGGCGCTGATCTAGAACCGCGCGGCCGCCGGTGTCCGGCGGTCCACGATGTAGAAGATAATCAGGACCACCGGCCACATCACAAACGCGGCGGGTGTGTAGACCACCGCGACGGGGATCGACGCCAGGAAGACGATCCCGACGGAGAACAGCCGCACCTGCAGATGCCGTATCACCCGCGGATCCGTGGTTGCACGGATCAGTTTCTCGCGCGCGGCGAAGCTCCACATCTCCAAACAGGTCAGGGCCGCGGCGGCCTGTGCGGCGGCGAACAGGATGACCGCTGGAGCGGATCCCGGATAGTCGCCCACCGTGACAATCGGAAACGGCAGAAACGCCACACACAGCAGCACGATCAGATTCCAGACCAGCAGGCCGTGATTCAGCCGATCGATGTACCGGAACATGCGGTGATGGGTGATCCAGAAGAACGACAGGATCCAAAAGCCGAACGCGAAGCTCAGGAAGTCAGGCAGTTGCTCGTAGAGGCGTTGAGGGACTTCTTCCAGAGTCATACCGTGAGGCAGATCGAAGCCCAGGACGATTAGCGTAATGGCAATCGCAAACACCGCGTCGCTGAACAGGTAGACCCGACCCAGCGCAGGCCCGAGCTCCGTTTCCTCGCCGTGTTGCCCTCCGGGGTGGTCCATTACCTCACACCCGCGCTGGCGAACCGGCGCCGCAGGCGCCCCTGGATCACCGCGATCAGAAACAGGGCGAGGTAGGCCGCCGGCACGCTAACGAATGCGATGAACGCCGAGAGCACAAAAACAGACGGGGCGGACAGCGCCCGCCACGTGAAGTGGTTGATCACGTCCTCGGGCGTATCCGCGCCGATCAGCCGGCGGCGCGCCGCGTACGCCCACACCCCGGCGGAGGCAAACCCCACCAGGGCCATCGATCCGGCATAGAAAGCCTCGGCGGCGGGAAGGTCGCCATACCGGCCCAGCAGCTCCACCGGATACGGCAGGAAGCCCACCGCGAACAGCATGAGAAAGTTCAGACCCAGCAGGGTTCCGTCGTACCGCTCGATGTACTGAAACATGCGATGATGCGCCATCCAGTAGATGGCGACCATCCAGAAACTGAACGCGTACGACGCAAACCGCGGCGCCTGCGCCACCAGCGCCGGGACCAGCTCGCTGCCGGCAAGACGTGCGGGAATGTCGGGAACATCGAGGCTCACGACCAGCAGCGTGATGGCAAACGCGAAGATGCCGTCGCTGAAGGCCACGACCCGGTCCATGGCCTTTCCCGAGCCTGGAGCGTCTCGCTCCAGCTTCTGATCGGGAGGCGCCGTCATACCGCCTGGTCCCGGCAGGGAGGCCCGCCTTCCAGACTGAACTCAATGCTGGCGATGGACAACCTCACGAAGCTGCTCGTGGTCTTCTTCGGCGTGATAAACCCCCTGATGACGCTGGTCACGTTTCCATCCCTGACCCGCGGGATGAACCGCAGCACGCAGGCGGCCACCGCGGTGCTGGCGACGCTGGTCGCATTCGGCATCCTCGCGGTGTTCGCGATCGCAGGAGACGATGTCCTCCGATTCCTCGACGTCAGCCTGCCTTCGTTTCGCATCGCCGGCGGGCTTGTCCTGGGCCTGTCGGCGGTACACCTCATCCAGCACGGCGAGCCCACCCCGCCCTCGGGCGAAGGCGCGAAAACTCCGACGGACGTCCTGGTGCCGCTGGCGACGCCCCTGATTGCCGGCCCGGCAACGATCACGGCGGCCGTGGCCTATGCGCACCTGTACAACGATCTGGAAACGATCGTGGCCGGAGCCATCATCCTGCTGCTGACGCTGGCGATCATGCTCGCCAGCGGGTGGCTGACCACCCGCATCCCCCGGTCGGCTCTGTCCGTCGCGGCCCGGTTGATGGGCCTGCTGCTGCTTGCGCTGGCGTTCGACCTCGCGGCGGACGGCATCAAGGCGCACTTCATGCCGTAACCCGATCCGCTTCGCGGCGAATTACTGATCCGGCGGCAGCGGTTTGAGGACATTGATGAACGCCCATACGAAGTCCAGCGGGAGAAACTTCGCGCTGCCGTCCGCGTTGTAGTACCAGGACCGCACCGGCGGCCCGACGTGTCCGGCGCGGGGATTGCGGGACCGGAACACGCTCAGCGTCTGTCCGGCCGCGTTGACGGTCGAGCGCCCGTGGCAGGTCATGCACGAGGCGGTGGGGACGAAGCCCTTCTCCAGCAGGGTATTTCCCAGCAGCGTGGGGGTGCCGGTCGCATCCGTGTACTGCGTCTGCGTGCCCTTCAACCGGTAGTTGAGCCACTCGCTGCCCAGCCCCCTGCGGCGCATCAGCGCCACCAGCTCCGCGCTGAGTCGACCAGGCGGGTAGAGTCCGCCCGATGTGCCATTGGGGTTGACGCGCTGAGGCACCGCCCCGAACTGGTCGTGGCAGCCGATGAAGTCGCACCGGCCGATCACGTCCACATGCTCGAAGGTGGCCCAGAACCATAGCGGCAGATCCTTGGTCATGATGTGAAACGCGGCCAGCCCGTAGAGGAGGCCGTCGTCAGCGTAGTTCCAGTGGTACCGTGGTTTATCGCGGACGTTGATGGGAATCCAGATCGCCTTCACCTCGATCGAGTCGATCGGGAAGTCGACCTCGAACGACCCGGCCTGGGCGCGCAGGAAAGCGTCGATCAGCCCGTCACGGTACCACAAGTTGTTGGAGACGATGTAGTCATACGTCGGCTTGTTGCGGTAGACCACTTCCTGCTCATCGGTCTCGATGCCCAGTGCTTCGAGCTTCTGGATGGGCTGGAGGTTGTCGCTGCGGTGCTTGAGGCCGGGCCAGACCGGACACTGTTTGGGATCCGGGCGCAGCCCGGTGCAGGCGGCCGGGTTCCCGTTCGGGGGAAACGTATCGTCGTCAGTGGCCCAGGTTTCCCAGATCGTATCGTTCGACCCGTTGTTCGCCGCCCGGCTGATCTCGATCATGGTCTTCCAAGCAAATACCGCGGGCTGGTTCGCCGCCGGATTGGTGTCCCGCTGCGTGCCCCAGGCCGTGAGTCCTGCCGCTGCTACCAACACGCCGATCACCAAGAGGATGATGCCTGATCTCCGCCCGCCCATCGCGTCCCCCTCGCCCAAGATCAAGGATTCGCCGTACGCAGTCCTCGGATTTTGCGACAACGGGTAAACGATTTCCTGCCGGATGGATCCAGCCGGTTTCAGGTCCTAGGGGACGCTCGATGGCTGCCGAAGTCTAGGTCCTTTGGGACCACGACGCGGAGAAGCGACGCGCGCATGAAGCTCGAGGACATTCCAGCGGATCGGCAGGCGAAATTCCGGTTCAGCCGAAAGCCGCTCCATGCGTTGAACGATATCCAGAGGAGCGCGCTCGACCAGATCAAGCACAAGATTCAGGATCAGTATGCCTATGAGGAGATCGAGTGTTTCTGCGGTCAGACGCAGGATATTCTGGTCGGCCGGTACGATCGGTACGGCCTCCCGCACTGGTCGCGGCTGTGCGGCAATTGCGGATTGATCAGGACCTCGCCCAGGCTCAGCGAAGCGAGCTACCACGATTTCTACGAACAGCACTTCGTGCAGCTGCACTACGGGATCCCCGCCGTCGACGAGGCGTTTGCGCTCTCGCGGGTCACAATCATGAATCACCCAGCCAATGGCATGGAACTGCTGAACACGCTACGCCCGTTGGTGGATCTGCGCGAAAGTAGGCGGGTCTTGGAGATTGGCTGCGGTGCAGGATGGACGTTGGTTCCTCTCAAAGATGCCGGGCTTGCGGTGGCCGGGTGCGATTATGACAGCCGGCAGGTCGCACTGGGGAGGAAGCTGTTCGGGTTGGATCTCATCGCCGGCGGGGTGGAGCAGGTCAGCGCCTCGGGCCAAAAGTTCGATCTCATCATCACGATCAACTTGCTCGAGCACATTCTCGACCTGCGCGGACTGTTGCGCCAGGCACACGATTTGCTGGATGACAATGGGCTATTCTACGTCATGACGCCGGGTTTATTCCACTTCGTGTCGCAGATGTACCCGTCGCTCCAATACCAGCTGATGATCTACCACACCTATCTGTTCAACGAGTGGAATCTGGAATATGTGCTCGGGGCCTGTGGATTCCAGAGGGTTCGCTGCGATCGCTTCATCACCTCAGTGTGGAGGAAGACCGCAGACGGGCGGAACCTGGCTCACGTTGACTTTCATGTCCCCGTTGTCGACGCGTTCCTGAAGCAGTACGGTGATACGAAACGACAGAGCGGCTTGGGAGCATTGAAATCTTGGACGCGCGAGCGAGGTTTGTGGAGCCGCCGATCGGATTCGAACCGATAACCCCCTCATTACAAATGAGGCGCTCTACCGGGTTGAGCTACGGCGGCACTGAAGACCACTATACGGGATCTTAGTAGAAGCTGCGCTCCTGGATTTGGAACTCCAATCCGTCCTCATTTGCTTTCAGCGCGCAGTACAGCCACACGAACGGCACCAGCAGCCCGCCGCTGAGCAAGATCAGCCCGAACATGATTGTGGCGTGGACCCACAGCCCGCGCGCGACATACCAGAACGGTCCGAAAATGAATGCCGGCCAGTTCCACGACAGCCGGCGGGGCATCGCGCGGTGGTAGAGGGGCGGGATCGGACCCTCCCGTCGCTCGAGTCCGATTGGGAAGTTCAGGACCTTCCCGATGCCGTTGACGATGGCCTGCCACAACCGGCGCACGGGCTAGTCCTCGTCCTCATCCTCGTCGTGCAGCCTTCCGGGTCGCTCTTCGGGTGCCAGCTTCCCGGTGGTCAGGTCCACGGTTTCTTCCATCTGCAGGCAAATCGCGCACGTTCCCTTGAGCAGTCCGTGCGGGCAGCGCTCGAGGCGGGTCCCGATCCGCGTGGCCGTGGTCGCCCGAGCCGATTTCGTCCGCCCTGTTGCAGTTCTCCTGGTCGCCGTCCTGGCCATGGGGTTGCCCTCACTTTCCCGGCCTCGGCGGCAACGGCCGCCGAAGGACCGAGATTCTCCTTGTCACTAGGTGTTTATTCTACCCATCCTGAGTATCGACGCAACCCCAGAACGGGGGAAATTCTGACCGAGGATTAGTTTACACCGGCTCCATTTTGTTGTCTACGCGGGTCACCCCCGGCGGTGGGTCGACCAGCAGGACGGATTCTCCCTCTATGACGACCTCCCCGCGCTGGTTCTGGCAGGACGTCCTGAGCGTGAGCACCCGCTTCTGCGGCCGGTAGCCGATGACGTCTGCCGCGGCCGTGACCGTGTCGCCGATGCGCACCGGCTTGAGGAACTTCAGCGTCTGGCTGAGGAAGATCCCTCCCGGACCCGGCAGTCGCATCCCCAGCACGGCCGAGATCAGCCCCGCCGTCAGCATCCCATGGGCGATGCGTTCCCCGAATCGCGACCGGGCAGCATATTCCGCATCCACGTGCAACGGGTTGAAGTCTCCCGTTATTCCGGCGAACGCGTTGATGTCCGCCTCGGTGATCGCCTTGGTGAACGTCGCCCTCTGTCCAACTTCGAATTCCGGCATTGGCGATGCCTCCCTCGACCTTTCGACGAACGACCAACGACCAACGATGGCCGGCAGTTTAGTGCGCCGTCCACCCGCCATCGATGGGGAGGGCGGCACCGGTGATGCCGGCCGCGGCCTCCGAGCACAGAAACACGGTCAGTGCAGCGACCTCGTCCGGCTCGAGCAGACGCTTCAGCGCCGCCGGCTGGAGCATAATGCGCTCCACCACCTCGGCTTCGGGAATGCCGTGCACCTTGGCCTGGTCGGCAATCTGGCGTTCCACCAGCGGGGTCCGGACGTACCCTGGGCAGATGGCGTTCACGGTGATTCCCTGCTCGGCCACTTCCCACGCGGCGACCTTCGTGAAACCGACGATGCCGTGCTTCGCAGAGACGTAGGCTGATTTGAACGGCGACGCGATCAGGCCGTGCGCTGACGCGATGTTCACGACCCTCCCCCACCGCTGGTCGAGCATCCGCGGCAGCGCGTACTTCGTGCACAGGAATGTGCCCGTGAGCATAATGTCGATCAACTTGTGCCACTGGTCCTCGGGAAACTGTACGATCGGGGCCACGTGCTGCAGCCCGGCGTTGTTCACCAGGATGTGGAGCCCGCCCAGCCCCTGGACGGTCTGCGCGACCAGCCCCCGCACCCCGCCGGGATCCGAGACGTCGGCCGCCACGAACAGCCCGCGCCCACCGCGGGTGTGGATCTCATCCGCGACGGCGCCTCCGGCGGTTTCGTTCACATCGGCAACACACACGGAGCCCCCGGCATCTGCGAGGGCGAGCGCAATCGCGCGGCCGATGCCCGATCCCGCGCCGGTGACAATGGCTACCTTGCCCTCCAGATCGGCTTGCATTGACGCCTGTGACCGGTCTACTGACGCCAGACCAGGACCATGATCTGTCCGTTTCCTTTCGCCAGCGGTTGGAGCGCCTTCGCCACAATCGCGCCGACGCATCGCACCGGGCTGCTGCACCGCATCAGGTGCCCCGGGAATTCCGCGCTGTGTGCATGACGCCTCCTAAGATTCGAAGTCAGAGCCCAAGGTACGCTACCTTGACGTGCTCGTTCCGCAGCAATTCACGCCCGCTGCCCTCCAAGACGATCCGCCCGTTCTCGAGCACGTATCCACGATGAGCCATCCGCAGCGTCTGCCGCACGTTCTGTTCGACCAGCAGGACCGTTACCCCCCGTTCATTGATCCGGCGCAGCGCGGCAAACAGCGACTGGACCAATACCGGCGCCAGACCCAGCGAGGGCTCGTCGACCATCAGCAGCACGGGCCGCGCCATCAGCGCTCGTCCCAGCGCGAGCATCTGCTGCTCGCCGCCGCTCAACGTGCCGGCGAGCTGGTGCTGCCGTTCCGCCAGACGGGGGAACAGCGCAAAGACGTCCTCCAAGGTCTCGGTCCGGCGTTCCCACGCCCCGGGCACGAACGCGGCGCCCAGTTCGAGGTGGTCGCGGGTGGACATCGCCGGAAACAGTTGGCGGCCTTCCGGGACGTGGGCGATCCCCAGCCGGGCGATCGCCGCGGTCCCCCGGCCGGCGATAGGCCGCCCGCCGAATGCGATGCGCCCCTGCGGGCGCACGACCCCGGTGAGCGCGCGCAGCAGGGTCGTCTTCCCCGCCCCGTTGGCGCCTACCAGGCAGACGATCTCACCAGCGTTGACCCGCAGGCTCACGTCCCACAGGACCTGGATATCCCCGTAGCCGGCCGACAGCCCATCGACCTGCAGCAGCGCCTCAGCGTTCATCGCCGGCCTCCTCTTCGGTCCCCAGGTAGGCTTCGATCACGGTCGGTTCGGCGGCAACGGTTGCAAAGGAACCTTCGGCGATCTTGCGCCCGAAGTTCAACACCACCACGCGGTCGGCGAGATCGCGGACGCTGCTCATGACGTGGTCGATCAGCAGCACGGTCACCCCCCGTTCCCGCACCCGCCTGATGATCGCGATCGCCTGCCGGGCCTCTGTGGGAGTCAGCCCGGCCATCACTTCGTCGAGCAATAGCAGCCGCGGATGGGTCGCCAGCGCCCTGGCGATCTCCAGGCGTTTCAGGTCAGCAACCCCCAGGGCGATCGCGGGACGGTCCAGGAGGCCGCGGAGACCCAACTCCTCGCAGATGCCTTCCGCCTCGCGCCGCGCCACGGCAAGCGATTTGGGGGCGGTGTGGCCGAACAACTCACCGACCATGACGTTTTCCAGCACGTTCATGTCATGGAACGGCTGCATCACCTGAAATGTCCGTCCGATGCCCAGGTGGGCGCGGAGCGACGGCGGCAGCGCGGTGATGTCCGCACCATCGAAACGCACCGTGCCCCGGTCGGGCGCGATCAGACCCGAGATCAGGTTGAAAGTCGTCGACTTGCCCGCGCCGTTGGGGCCGATGATGGCGACGATCTCCTCGGGTTGGACCGCCAGCGACAGATCGTTCACCGCCACAAGGCCGCCAAACGCCTTGGTCACCGATTGCAGGGCCAGCAGGCTCACGCCCGCGGCCTCCGGCGCCGCCGCAGCAAGGCGTACACGCCGATCAACCCGCGCGGCATGAACAGAATCACGCCGGCCAGAATGAGCCCGTAGATGATCAGGTAGCCGCTGCGCAGCGACGCGCGCAGCATTTCCTCCCCAACCCGCAGGACGATCGCACCCAGCAGCGGGCCCACCGTGGTATAGAGCCCGCCGAAGATCGGCGCCACCAGCGCCCCGATAGAAATTGCGAGGCTATAGCTCTCAATGGGACTGATGAAGAGGAACACGTGGGCGTAGTAGGCGCCGGTGATCCCGGCGAACGCGGCGCTGATGGCGAAAGCCAGGACCTTGAAGCGCACGACGTCGACGCCCATCGCCCCGGCCACCTCTTCGTTCGTGCGCACCGCGGTGAACGCGAAGTACCAGCGGGAGCGATTGATCAGCCAGGAAACCCCCACGGCCGCCATCAGGATGGCGAGGATCACCAGGTACTGCGCCACCAGGTTGCGCGCCAGCAGCGCCGGCACCACAAGTCCCATGGAGCCGCCGGTGAAGCGTAGCTGCTTGGTCACCACCCGCAGCGTTTCGGTGAACGCGAGCGTGGCAATGGCAAAGTAGATGCCGCGTAATCGCAGCGTGAGGAATCCCAACGCCACCGCCGCGATCACGGCAAGCACGCCGCCGGCGATGATGCCCACGGGGATCGGGACGCCGGCACGCATGACCAACAGAGCGGACGTATACCCTCCGAGCCCGTAGAACGCGGCGTGCGCCAGCGAGAGCTGCCCGGTGCGGGCCAGAATGTCCCAGGAGACCGCCAGGACCGCAAACATCAGAATGTTCAAGGCATGCTGCAGCAGAAACGGCTCACTCCTGTCCAGCCAAAATGGGAGGGCGACGGCTCCGACCACCACCACCCCCACCGCGGCCACGCGCGCCAGCCTCACCGGAACAGCCCCCGCGGCCGGATGAGCAGCACCAACAGGATCAACAGGAAGAACACGCCTTCCGCCCACCCCCCGCCGGAAGGCACGTAAAATTCCACAAAAGCTTCCGAGAGGCCGAGGACCAGGCTGGCGTAGATGACGCCGTTGATGTTGCCGAGGCCGGCGATGACGATGATCGCGAACGCCTTGAGCGTATACAGCAGCCCGATGTACGGCGAGACGGAGAGCTGGAGCGTCACCATCATCCCCGCGGTCCCGGCCAGCGCGACCGATAGACCGAACGCCAGCAGGTAAATCCGGTCAACGTCGATACCGACGAGTCCGGCCCCCAGGCGGTTCTGAGCGACCGCGCGCATCGCTTTGCCGATGCGGCTGCTGCCCAGCACGGCATAGAGGCCCAGCGTTAGACCCATTGCCAGCACGAAGACCAGCAGCTGTGGGAACCCGACGGTAAACGGACCCAGGGCGATCGCTCTGGCTTTGTACCCGATCGCGGCGGTGCGGGGATCGCCGCCCCACAGGATCACGGCCAGGTTCTGCAGGAAGATCGAGATCCCAAACGTGAGCAGCATTTGATTCAGTTCGGGAGCGCGAAGGACCCGCTGGATCGCCGTACGGTACACGACCCCGCCTACCGCGAACATCGTCACGGCGCCGGCCGGGATGGCCAGCAGCGGATCGATCCCGTAGGACACGTACAGCCAGTAGCCGAGGTACGCCCCCAGCATCAAGAACTCGCCGTGCGCAAAGTTCACGATCCCGATCACGCCGACCGACAGTGCCAGCCCCACCGCGGCCAGGGCGTACAGCCCCGAGCGGAGCACGCCGAAGATGACCATCTGGAAGAAAGTAGTGATGCGGGACCCCCGATTACAGGGCCTGGGGCCTAGGGCCTGGGGCGGTGCAACACGTCGCCCAGGCCGCTAAGCCCCAGAACTCCGAAGTCATCACCAGGCCCCAGTGTCCAGGCCCGAGGCCCTATCTTCCGTAGGGCGCGGGATACGCGAGCTTGCCGCCAGCGATTTCCGCCGGCCACACCACGACCTGCTTGCCGTTCTGCCACTGGAAAGCGATCAGACGTGTGAAGCCCTGGTTCTTGCCGTAGATGGAGCGCTTGAAGGTCAGCCGGAGCCCGATCGGCCCATCGTAGCTGGTGGCCTTCATCGCCGCGACCAGCGCGTTGAGGTCAGTGCTGCCCGCGCGGCGCATGGCATCGGCGACTGTGATGAGGTTCGTGTAGGCCAAGGGTGCCCAGTACGATGACGGCACTTCCTTGAACCGCTCGGTGTAACGCTGCACGAACCTTCGCGACTCCGGACTGCCGTTGTCCGGGGTCCACAGCGCCATGCCCGCCATGTAGTTGCCCGCGGCCAGCTTCTCAAACCCGACCGGCCAGGACGGCGGCGCGGCCAGGATGAGTTTGGGACTGTAGCCCACCTGCCGCGCCTGCGTGGCCAGCGGGACCACGTCCTGATCGAACCCGACGAAGACGAACACGTCGGCATTCGAGGCCTTCGCCTTGGTCAGCAGCGGGGTCAGGTCCGGCGATCCGGTCTTGAAGGCCTCCGAGAAGATCACCTGCAGCCCGAAGCTGCGGGCGAAGCCGACCGCTTCGTCGGCGGATCCGCTGCCGAACGGTCCGTCCTCGTAGGCAAGGGCGATGGTCTTCGCCCCGATACTCTTGATAAATCCCCACGTCGAGTCGGCGTTGTTATACTGCCATGGGTGGTAGTGGAAGAACCAGTCCGTCTGCGCGAGCATCTGCTCGACGCCGACGAACGCCGCGCCGGTCCACGCCAGCAGGGTCGGGCGCTGCAACGCCTGGCTGGCGACGGCGATACTGACCGCCGACTGCAGCCCGCCGATCACGGACACAACGCGATCGCGGGTCACGAGCTTGATATAGGCAGCCGCCCCCGTGGGCGGATCGCCCTTGTCGTCCTCCACGGTCAACTCCACCCGCCGGCCCAGCACCCCCTGGCGGTTGATCTCGTCCAGCGCGAGCTGATACCCCTTCTGCATCGCCTGCCCGCTCGTCCCCGACGGGCCGCTCAGCGGGATAATCGCGCCGATGCGAATCGGTTCTGGCTGTGCGACCGCCGGCTGGTAGGCAGTGCTGAAGATCAGCAGTACCAGTACGGCGACCGCCGCGATGGTGCCAAACACCTTGTTCATTGTCTGTCCTCCTCGTCTGGTCTCGCCCTGCCCTGCCCTGCTCGATCCTATCCCACCTCCTGTCTACGCTGTCAGGAAATCGCGGATCAGCCGGTTGGCATCATCGGCTCGTTCCCACAGGAACAGATGGCCGGCGTCGGGGAAGATGTGCAGCCGTGCTCCGGGGATGCGTGCGGCCAGCAGCCGCGCGTTCTCGACGGGGACTACACGGTCGCGTTCGCCGTGCAAAATGAGCACCGGAGCATGCAGATCGCCGATCCGCTCCTCCGTGTCGTGGGCGGCCGCGGCCATCAACTGCCGCTGATAGGCAAACAGTGGCTGCGGGTGGGCCACGCGCCAGGCCACGTAGTCGTCGATCTCGGCCGGGTGCGTCTGCGGAAAGTCGGTGGCGAACTGCACGGCCAGGAAGACACGCAGATCGCGCCCGGGGTCGCCCGTACGGTCGAGCAGCACCTGGGTCGTCTCCGCCGGGATCGGCTCGCTGTGAGGACCGCCGAAGCTCGTGCAGCACAACACGACCTGCGCGGTCCGCTCCGGATGCGTCAGCGCGAACTCCTGCACCACGAACCCTCCCAGCGATGCGCCCACCAGCCGGACCGCCGGGATCTCCAGGGCATCCAGCAGCCCGGCCACGTCCTCGGCCAGCATGCGGATGCTGTACGGCTCATCGGGTTTAGCGCTGCGGCATGCGCCCCGGTTGTCGAAGGTGATGACCTCGTGTGCCTCGCTGAGCGCCGGGACCTGCCGGTACCAGAAGTGCGCATCGGCGCCCAGACCGGAGACCAAGACCAGCGGCGTCCCCCGGCCCCGCGTTTCGTAGTACAGCTGGATGCCGTTAGTGCTCGCGTACGGCATGGCGTCCGAACTGCTCCCGCAGCATCCGCTTGAGGACTTTGCCCGCGGCGTTGCGCGGCAGCGCGTCGACAATCTGCAGTCCCTTGGGAATCTTGTAGCGGGCCAGCTGGCCGTCGCAGAACCGCCGCAGTTCATCCAGAGAGAGCGACTGGCCCGGCTTCACCACGACGGCCGCCTGCGCCGCCTCCCCCCAGCGCTCGTCGGGAATGCCGAAGACGGCGGCCTCGAGCACCGCGGGGTGGCGAAAGAGCACGTCCTCCACCTCGGCAGGGTAGATATTCTCGCCACCGGAGATGATCATGTCCGTCTTGCGGTCGACGATGTAGAGAAATCCCTCCGCGTCGATGCGGGCCAAGTCACCGGTGCGAAACCACGATTCCCCCGCGGGGTCGCTGACCATGACCTCCGCGGTCGCGGCCGGCCGGCGCCAGTACCCGGAAAAGAGATTGGGGCCTCGGGTCCACACCTCGCCAATCCCCCCGGGGGGAACGTCTTGCCCTGCGTCGTCGACGACCCTCAGCTCGGCGTGGAGGGTGGCCTTCCCGACCGATCCCTTCTTGCGGAAGGCGTCGGCGGCAGGGATCAGCGTGCAGGTGGGGGAGGTCTCGGTCAAGCCGTAGCCTTGCTGGAAGAGCACGCCCCGCCGCTCGAAGGCGTCGATAATCGTCACCGGGCACGGCGCGCCGCCTGACGCGAAGCGCATGCCGCCGAGGTCGGCGTCCACAAATGCCTTGGACTGCAGCAGCGCCAGGTACATCGCGGGAACGGCAAGCATCGCCGTCACCTCGTGCGCGGCGATTAACTGCACCGTCTGCTCCGGGTCGAACGCACGCTGGATGACGGCGGTCGCACCGTGGTGGATCGACGGCAGGGTGTACAGTCCGATGCCCCCGGCATGGAACATCGGGAGCACATTGAGGGTCACGTCGCGGTCCGTCAGCCCGATCGCCGTTCCGATGTTGATGCTGTTCCAGAACTGCGTCGCCTGGGTGAGCACCGCCCCTTTCGGCCGGCCGGTCGTGCCCGAGGTGTACATGATCAGCAGCGGGTCCTCGGCATCCCCCTCGGGTCCCTGTCCAGGTGGAAGAGCCTCGAGACCAAACACGAGCACGTCATACGGAATCGCCCAGGGCAGCGCGTCCCGGTCTGCATCGCTGAACGAGAAGTACGTCTGAATCAGCGCCGATTCAGGCTGGGCTTTGAGCCCATCGACCAGGGATACCAGACTGGGGTCGACGACCAGCATCTTCGGTTCGCTGTCCTGCACCTGAAACGCAAGTTCCGGCGGCGTCAGCCGCCAGTTCAGGGGAACTACGATCGCTCCCAACCACGCCGCGGCAAAGATAGTCTCGATGTATTCGGCCCGGTTGATCGACAGGATCGCGATCCGATCTCCTTTGCGGAGGCCGTAGCGTTCCAGATACCGTGCGGCCCCGGCGACCCGCGCAGCGAGCTGGCGATACGTGATCGACCGCGCGCCATCAAGCAGCGCCGGTTTGTCCGGATTGATGTCGGCACGGCGTTCCAGCCAGTGCCAGATGCCCCACACGGTCCCTAACCCCCGTTCATCGTTCGTCGTTCGTCGTTCATCGTTCATCAACAACCAACAACCACGAACCATGAACCATGATCGGCATTGTCACCACCGAATTGCAGTGGCCGCCCACGAATAGCCGGTGCCGCCGCTGACGGCCACGGCAAGATCGCCCCGCCGCAGCCGGCCCGCGCGCTCGCCCTCGACCAGCGAGATCAGCGGGTCGATGGCCGACATGTGGCCGTAATCCGCCAGGTAGAACGACTGCGATTCTTCCAGTCCCAGTACCCGCAAGAGTGCGTCGAACAGCGATCGTTTGGTGTGCAGCGCGGCCAGGTAGTCGATGTCCGCCACGGTGAACCCGCTGCGCGTGACGGCCTCGGTGATGACCCCGACAAAGCGGTCCAGGGCCACCGGATCCAACCGGGCCTTCATGCCCTGGGGATCGATGACGTCGAGGAAGTGCATCCCCTGCCGGACTGTCTGCTCCGACGCGGGATGCACCGAGCCGCCCGCCGGGACGAGCACATCCCTCCAGAACGAACCGTCGGTGACGATCGCCGATGCCAGCACCTCATGACCGGAGTCCCGCTGCAGCACCGCGGCCGCGGCGCCGTCGGCGAAACTGAACGCGAAGCGAGACCGCGGGTTGCGGTAATCGATGATCGCCGCCTCCCGCGAGGCGCCGGCCAGCAAGATCGCGGTGAGATCTCGGTCTGCGACCAGCATGTCCTTGGCCACCTTCAGCGCCACCGGGCCGCAGGCGCTGGTGTCCATCAGCTCGAAGGTGAACGCGTTCACCAACGCCAGTTCGTGCTGCAGCCTCGGCGCGCAGGTCCACAAGTAGTAGTCTTTGTGCGCGCTCCCGAAATAGATCACCGCCCCGATGCTCCGTGGGTCGATGCCCTCCAGCGCGGCGCGGGCGGCGTGGAGGGCCATGTCAGAAACGTGTTCATCCGGCGAGGCGATATGCTTCTGGCGCAGCCCGAACTTTTGGATGATGACCTCCTCCGGGATGCCGCTGGCCGCGGCAATGGCGTCGCTCCTCTGCACGGCCGGCGGGATATAGGTCCCCATCGCGGTGATCCCGACGCGAGGCATCAGGCCCCGGCTCCCTTGCCGGTCCCGTCCAGACCGTGCAGCAGGAACTCCATCATGCCGTTGACTACGGAGGCCTTGGGTCCCGATCTCTCCCACAGGACCCAGCGCATGCCCAGGAAGTCCCCGATCCCCATCAGGCAGTACGCCAGGAGTTCCGGGTCAAGCGAACGGATGTGGCCGGCTCGGATGCCCTCCCGCAGCCCCGCCATATAGCCATCGGCAAACCGGCGGTAGTACCAGCGGAACAGCGCCGGATCGACAAACTCCGCCTGGCGGACAATGCGGTACATGTTGCGGTGGTGGTGAATAAAGCGGAAGAACGACTCGAACCCCTTGCGTTCGACGTCGCGCCGGTCGGTCAGTCCCCGAACGTCTTCCTGGATGGTGCGCCGCAGGTCACGATTCCGCTCGCGCACGAGTTCGGTGAAGATCGCCCGCTTGCCGGGGAAGTAGACGTAGAAGGTGCCCTGGGCGACGCGGGCGCGGCGGGTGATGTTGGAGATCGACGTCTCGAAGTAGCCGCGGGCTCCGAACTCCGCCTCGGCCGCGTCGAGCAGGCGCCGACGCGTTCGCTGACCCCGGGCCTGCTTGGGTCGTTTGACGGGCTTAGAAACTGACAGGTGATTCACCTATCAACTTGTCAGAACTCCTTCGATTCCTGAAGGGGTATCCCCTGCAGAAGCGTCTGCTCAGTCTCCACCGTCTCCTCCGTCTGCACAGTCTGGAACCGGATCGATGTAGGCGGAGAGGACGGAGAAGACTGGGTAGACGGAGTAGACGCAGTGCTATAATTCCCTATATCGCTGGAGGTACGCGTTTTGAAGGACCAGTACGGCCGAGAACTCACCGATCTCCGCATCTCTTTGACCGACCGCTGCAACCTGCGGTGCGTGTACTGCATGCCCGCGGAGGGGATCGACTTCCGTCCTCCCGAGGAGTTGCTGGCCGATGAGGAACTCCTGACCCTCGTGCGCATCGCCGCGGAACTGGGTGTGCGCAAGGTGCGCCTGACCGGCGGGGAGCCGACCGTGCGGCCCGGGATCGTGGAGCTGACCCAGGCGATCAGCAGCATCCCCGGAATCGAGGACGTGGCGATGACGACCAACGGGCTGCTGCTGGAGTACCTCGCGGCGCCGCTGGCCCGCGCGGGCCTGCACCGGCTCAACGTCAGTCTGGACACGACGGATCCGGAGAAGTACCGCCGCATTACCCGCGGCGGCCGCGTGGAGAAAGTCCTGGCGGGCATCGCGGCGTCGGAAGCCGCCGGCCTGAGACCGATTAAGCTCAACGCGGTGGTCGTGCGTGGATTCAACGAGGGCGACGTTGTTCCGCTGGCCGCGCTGACGCTGGAACGCCCCTGGGACGTACGCTTCATCGAGATGATGCCCTTCGGCAGCGTGGGCGACTTCGCGGAAGCCGGCGTCGTGAAGAGCGAGGAAACGATGGACCGGATCGCTGCGGCCCTCGGCCCCCTCGCCCCGCTTGACCTCTCCGGCGAGGATCCGGCCAGGACCTACCGGCTTCCCGGTGCGGTGGGGCGCGTCGGGTTCATCAGTCCGGTCAGCCAGCCATTTTGCAGCAAGTGCGGCCGGCTGCGCCTGACCGCCGACGGCCGGCTGCGATTGTGCCTCCTGCGCGACGACGAGCAGGATCTCCTCTCGCCGCTGCGCGGAGGAGCGACTTACGAGCAGGTGCGCGAGATCTTTCGCGCCGCCGCCTTCCGGCGTCCCTATGGACACGCCCTCGCCGAGAAGATGTTCCCGCAGGCCAGGGTGATGATCCAGATCGGAGGCTAGGCGCTCATTCGGGTTCAGATCCCCCAGGATTTGGCGCCTACGATCCGCAGCCCAATCACCCACTCGATGTCCTCGTCCGCGTATTGCCTGTATTGCTTGAACTTTCGCTTGAGCAGCTGACGGGCACGCGACAACTCGCGGCCGCTGCGAACGGTTTGGGCGCGGACATGGGCGACGAGTCCCCGCAGACGATCCCAGTCTTCAAAGTAGTCGTCACACTCGACGGCTCCTCGTGCGCGTTCCCGAAGATTCCGCGCCGTGCGCCCCTTGGTCCACACATAGACCGTTTGACTGGAAACGTCGAACGCATGACACAGCGGCGCAACGTGAGTCGCCCCGCTGCGATCCGCTGACGCCACCCTGCACACCCTGGCACGAGCCAAGTAGCGCTGCTCGCGCGTTGAAAGCCGTGCATGCATCGGGATGTCCTCCTATCCTCCTGGCGCTGACATGTAGATCCAGGCTGACCCTGCCCTCCCCGGAGCAATCTCGTCGGGCACTTCGACCTCCTCGACTCGGCCAGCGACCTCGGCCAGCACAGCAGCGAACCCGGGGGCGCGATGTGCCGACCAGTAGGCAATGACCCCACCCGGCACTGTGGCATCGTGGAATCGTTGTATCGCCTCGGGCGTATAGATTCGGGCGTTGTCAGGGACGACCAGCCAGTCCGGGCCATTGTCGGTGTCCAAGAGGATCGCCCCATAGGACCTCGGGGGAAGTGGAACGTCCGACAGATCCGAGATGACCAGGTCCGTACGGGGATCATCCAACGGCCTGCCGCACAGGGACGCGAAGAATCGGCGATGCCAGTCCACGACAAGCGGCTCGACCTCAACGACTTGAACGCGGCCGACGCGAGGATCGGCCAGCGCCGCCTGCACCGTGTAACCGATTCCCAGGCCGCCGACCAAGACGTCGATCGTCTCAGCAATGACACGCTCCAGAGCGAGTCGGGCGAGTTGATGGTCAGATTCGCGGTTGTAAGTTGCCATCAGAAAGACGCCGTTGCAGATGATCTCGTAGTGGCCGTCACGGCGCTGCAGCTGCCATTCCCCGGTTGCCGTCGTCACCCGGGCCAGCACCTCGCGGCCGGAGGGTACGGGGTCAATCATCTTCGGGATCGAGAATTTCCTCTTCATCCGGCTCAAACGCCGTCCCGCAGCGCGGACAGATGACCTGCTCATCATCTTCCACCGACGTGATCTGAAGGAAGATGAACCGGCAGTTGGGGCACAGGATGCGTAGCATGATGCCGACGTCACAAGTATAGTGGCGGGGCGAGTGGGGTGGCCGCCGAGCGACGTTGGAGGGCGGCAACCAGACCGCAGGCCGTGAAGCACAGGACCGCAGCACCAATGCAGCGGAGAGCGGTACAGACCGTAGTGTTCCGTAGCTAAGGATTGGCAGGCGAGCGTGGCAGGGAGCGTGAGGCCTGCAGCGTCAATCCGAGCCGCCCGACCGGAGCGAGCAGGCCACCCCCGAGCGCCGACGACAAAGGAAGAGAGGGGACGAGATCTCTCGCCCCCTCTCGATCTTCAAATAACGCCAGAACTAGTCTTCTTCGCCCTCCAGATTCCGCTCCAGCTTCCGCTTCACGCGCTGCAGGGCGTTGTCGATGGACTTCACGTGCCGGTTCAGCTCGGTAGCCATCTCCTGGTAGGATTTCCCTTCCAGGTAGGCGGTGAGCACCCGGCACTCGAGCTCGCTGAGGTTCTTGCGGATCCGCTCCCGCATCGTGGCGGAGGCTTCCTGATTGATGACGAGTTCTTCGGGATCGGACACCTTGATGCTGCTGATCACGTCCAGCAGCGTGCGGTCCGAGTCCTCATCATAGATCGGCTTGTTCAACGAGATGTATGAGTTCAGCGGGATGTGCTTCTGACGGGTGGCCGTCTTGATCGCGGTGATGATCTGACGGGTGATGCACAGTTCGGCGAACGCGCGGAACGAAGAGAGTTTGTCCGCGCGGAAGTCGCGGATCGCCTTGTACAGGCCGATCATACCCTCCTGGATGATATCTTCCCGATCCGCGCCGATCAGGAAGTAGGCCTTGGCCTTGACCCGGACGAAGTTGCGGTACTTATTGATGAGGTACTCACTGGCGTGATCGTCGCCGTTCTTGGCTGTGGCGACGAGGTCTTCATCGAGCATTTCCTGGTAGGTCGGAGCGTCGCGTCGCGCTAGAGCCACTCTTCGCCTCCGCCGGGAATCGGATTCGCCGCAGCGATGTTCTTGCCTATTATACGGACAGGGTCACGAAACCGTCAAGAAAAAATCAGGGGCTCGCGCTGGTCTGCGTCGGTTTCTTGATGCCGATCTTGATCGTGCGGGGCACCGGGTTGTAGTAGCTGCTGACCACCAGCTCGCGTTTCACGACTTCTCCACCTACCCGGACGATGCGGTACGTTCGCACCCGGTATCCCGGCAGCGCCTCGCGCGTTACGGTCTGCCCTTCCTCCAGCAGGGGATCTCTCTTGGTCACCGTGTACGTCGGCGGAGCGATCGTTTCCCGCGCGGAGACGATGATGCTGACCGCTCTTGCCGGGTCCGCGGTCCCGTAGGCCGTGAACGTCAGCCAGCGACCGGCCAGCGATGACCAGATCATGAGGTAGTGCCCCGTGGTGTTCTTGAACTGCAGGTCGAGCGCGCCATAGGTGACGGTCGCGTCCCGGCCGATCGGCAGGTAGGCCACGGGCCGCATGTGGTTCGTGCGCGCCAGGATCTGCAGATCGGACAGCAGGGCGACATTGAACAGCGTCGAGCTGACCTGACAGACCCCGCCGCCGTCGCCTGGGACGAGCTCGTTGTCGATCAGCACCGGCGCTTCGCGGAATCCACGCGAGCCGGTACGCGGCCCGACGGTCTTGTTGTATGAGAACACCTCACCGGGCCCGACAATCGTGCCCCGGATGTAGGCGGCAGCCAGACCGACGTTGTGCACGCGGTTGGGCACGCCTCCGACGTGTGTCGTGTAAGTCGCCAGCGGAACGCTCAGCTCGCGCGCATTCGCGGTGGTGAAACGGGGGACGACCACCTCCACGTCGGCGACGGCACGGTCGGCGCCGGCGTCCATGGCGGCGGCAATCCGCTGTACCGTCGCAGCCACATCGAGCGTGCGGCCTTCCCGGCTTTCCCGGGTGATCACGACGCGCCCGCTCTGCACGGTCACTTCGGCATCTTCAGGCGTGGCACTGAATCCCTCAACCATCCGGGTGAGCAGCGCCCGCGAGACGCGGTCATCGCGCGTGGATCGGATCGGAATGTCCATGGGCCGGCCGATCAGCTCGATGCGCCGGATCAGGCGGACCCACGGAGGGCCGGTCCGGACCTGGGCGTATGCCTCCGCGACGGCTTCATCCGGGTACGCGCGCAGCCCCAGGTCGGCATAGGTGTACGTTCGGTCTTCGCTGCCGATCTGCAGGGCAAGCGGTTTCGACGTGATCGCCTGGGCGGCCGTGTGCGCCGCGGCTGCAGCCTCCGCTCGGGTGAGCCCCGCGACGCTGGTCCCCGCAATCGCCACGCCGGGGTAGATTCGTCCCTCGAACGCACGCGTGTCGCGGATCACCGCGGCGGCGCCGCCTGCGAGCGCACCAACCAACAGGATGAGGACGGGCAGGATCACCCGTGCGAGCATACCCCACCGGCGCCGTGGCCTTTTCCGGGTGGCCTGGGGCCTGGGATCTGGAACCGGGGATCTAGGTTGGACCTGCGCGTCACCAGTCACGAGTCACGAGTCACGAGTCACATGCTGTCGATTTGCCCACGGATGCCTGCCGCAGCACTTCATAGAGTAGCACACCCGCCGCGACCGCCACGTTGAGAGATGCCAGATGACCCCGCATCGGCAGGCGCACCAGGAAGTCGCAATGCTCGCGCACGAGCCGGCTGAGCCCCTTGCCTTCTCCTCCCATCACCAGTGCCAGCGGCGGGGCGAGGCGTGCCTGATCGTACAGCTCCCCCGCCGCAGGATCGGCCCCGGCCACCCACAGGCCCGCCCCTTTGAGCATCTCCAGCGCCTGCACGACATTGGTCACCTGGGCGACCGGCACGTGCTCGATCGCGCCGGCCGATGTCTTGGCCACCGCGGGCGTCAGCCCCACGGCGCGATGCCTGGCGATGAGTACACCGTGCACGCCCGTGGCCTCGGCAGTGCGGAGGATCGCCCCGAGGTTGGCCGGGTTCTGAAGGCCGTCGACCACGACGACGAACGGGGCCTCTCCCTTCGCCCGGGCGCCGTCGAGGATGGCGTCGAGGCTGACCGTCGGCTTGGCCGAGACGAGTGCCACCGTCCCCTGGTGTGTTGCCCGCGGGGCGAGGGCGTCCAGACGTGCGACGGTGACGTACTGGACCTGGATGTGCTCACGCCGGGCCGCTTCCAGGATCGCGTGCACGATCCCGCCGGTGACGACGCCTTTGGCGATAAGCAGCTTGCGGATCGGGCGCCCGGCGCGCAGCGCCTCGAGCACGGCGCGCCGCCCTGGGATGGTGTCGGCGCCGCGAGGGTCGGGGTCCTGGATCAATCGGCTCCCGTGCGCAAGCCGTCGGCGGTTGCCACGCGCCAGCGGGGACCGGTCGGCAGGTCCTCAACCAGGATTCCGGCTGCGGAGAGTTCGCCGCGGATACGGTCGGCCGTGGAAAAATCGCGCGCCGCCCGGGCCCGTTCCCGTCCCGCGAGCAGGTATGCCACGATCCCATCCAGCCCGTCCTGCGGCTCCTCGCCGAACAACTGGGGAGCCTGGGTGCGCAGTGCGGCCGCGAGGTCGCGAACCCGGCGTACGACATCCTCATCGGCGGCGCCGGCCCCGAACTGGAGACCAAGGATTCCCGTCATCTCCACCAGCGCAGCTCGGGCGCGGCTGAGGCCCGGTTCGGCCTGCACGGCTTCGAGGGCGCCCTTGAGCACCTGATCGGTCAGGCGGTTCATGTCGGACGCCAGCTGAAAGATCGCGGCCAGTGCGCCCGAGGTATTGAGATCGTCGTCCATGGCGGTCGCGAAGCCGCGTCGCGCCGCGTCCGTGGACCGCGACAATTCCTGCGACGGAGCGCCGTCTTCTGACAGCCCGCCGGCCCGCTGCACGACCAGATCGGCGGACGCCAGCGCGGCGCGCAACCGATCGACCGCCCGCGCCGCATCGTCCAATCGCTCCGGTGTGACCTCCAAGGGTTTGCGGTAGTGGACGGCACCCAGCGCATACCGGACGACCTGTGGTGAGTACTGCGCCAGCGCATCGGACACGGCGATGTAGTTGTGCTGTGACTTCGACATCTTCTCGCCGCGGACCATCACCATCGCGTTGTGGATCCAGAACCGGGCGAACGGCGCGCGCCCGGTATACGCCTCCGACTGCGCGATCTCATTCTCGTGGTGGGGGAAGATCAGGTCGTCGCCGCCGCCATGGATGTCAAACCCCATGTCCAGATACTTCAGCGACATCGCCGAGCACTCGATATGCCAGCCCGGCCGCCCGCGGCCCCATGGACTCTCCCAACTCGGCTCTCCGGGCTTGGCGCCCTTCCACAGCGCGAAATCGGCGGGGTGGCGCTTGAATTCACCCGGCTCCACACGCGCCCCCGCCTTCAGATCCTCCAGCACCCGGCCCGACAGCTTGCCGTACCCGTCCATTTTTGTCACGTCGAAGTAGACGTCGCCCTCGGCGTAATACGCAAATCCCCGGTCAATCAGCCGCTGGATCATCTCGATCATCTCGGCAATGTGCTGGCTGGCGCGCGGTTCCACGTGCGGGGGGAGGATCGCGAGCTGCCGGGATGCGTCGCGGTAGTCCGCGATGTAGCGGCCGGTGATCGCCTCCGTGGACACGCCCTCCGCCTGGGCGCGGGCGATGATCTTGTCCTCGACGTCGGTAATGTTCTGCACGTGCCGGACCGCCAGGTCCTGCGCTTCCAGGTAGCGCCGCAGGATGTCGAAGACGATTGCCGCGCGCATGTGCCCGAGATGCGTCACGTCGTAGACGGTGGGTCCACACACGTACATCGCGACCTTGCCGGGGTCGCGGGGAACAAAGTCCTCTGTCCTCTTGGTGAGTGAGTTGTGGAGGCGCAGCATTACTGTTCAGTGTAGCCACGCCACCGCCGGCGTGGCAAGATTACCGTTGCCTACTGGGTGTGTTCGGGAGATTCGACGGCGTCGAGGTCGGCACAGACTTCCCACTCGCGGCGCGCCCGCAGCGTCCGTGCATCCACCCGATGCCAGCGTCGGAGGTCGACGCATCCCCGATCCGTCACGACGCGCAGGAAGGCTTCACCGTGTTCGTAACGCGCCTCGACGATCTTCAGGACGCGGTGAAACTGCCCGCCGCGCCAGAAGCCGGTCACGACGGAGCGGAAGGCGCCGGGCCGATCGACTTCGACGGCGACGGGCTCGGAGATGACCGCGCGCTCTACGAAAAGAAGGTGCGGGATTTCGACCTCGTCGCGTCGGGCATGCGGTCGCCGGTTCACCGGCGCCATCCTTCCACTGGCGAACGGGGAACGGGGAACGGGGAACGCGATCCGCACGGCCGTGGCCTCGTCATCTGTTCCCTGTTCCCTGTCCCCTGTTCCCAATCAAGGTCGCCACGGCCTGCGCGGCGATGCCTTCGTGGCGGCCGATCGCCCCCAGCCCTTCCATCGTCGTCGCCTTCAGGTTCACCGCCCGCGACGGAATGCCCAGCGCGCCGGCCAGCGCCTGGGTCATCTGCGGGAGATACGGCCCAATCATCGGCGCCTCCGCGAGGACGGTGACGTCAACGTGCGCGATCTCCCATCCCTCCGCCCCGACCGCCGAGGCCACCTCACGCAGCAGGGCGATGCTGTCGGCGCCCTCGTACGCGGCGTCGGTGGGCGGAAATCGCCTGCCGATGTCGCCCAGCCCGGCGGCACCCAGCAGCGCATCCATGACGGCGTGGGCGACGACATCGGCGTCGGAATGACCCAGCAGACCTCGCTCGCTGTCGATCACGACGCCGCCAAGCACCAGGCGCCGGCCTGCCGCAAGACGGTGCACATCGAATCCGATCCCCGTGCGCACGGCCGCGGGGCGGTGTGCCGTGGCCAGCATGGCTTCCGCCAGCGCGAGGTCGTCGGGCACGGTGACCTTCAGGTTGAGGACGGAGTCCTCAACCATCCGCACGGGCTGTCCGCAGCGCTCGACCATCCCGGCATCGTCGGAGGCGTGCCAGCCTTCCTGCAGCGCCTGCTCGTGCGCCCGCCGCAGCAGGTGCGTGGCAAACGCTTGGGGCGTGTGGGCAATCCACAGACGATCGCGGTCCACTGTCTCGACCGCCTGGCCGCCCTCGACCAGTTTGACGGTTTGCCTGATGGGAATGCCCGCCGACGCGGCGCCGGTCTCTTGGGCCGCGGCGATGACCCGATCGACCAGGGCGGGTCGCACCAGCGGCCGGGCGCCGTCATGCACCGCAACGAGCGGCGCGGAACCGACTTCCGCCAGGCCGGAGAACACCGAGCCCTGCCGGTCGGCGCCGCCCGGAACGACGGCGCCCACTTTGCCGCAGCCGGCGGCTGAGAGCAGTGAGCGCGCCCGGGCCACGTCGTCGGTCCCCACAACGACAATGATGCGCCCGACGAGGGCGGCGGCTTCGAGGGCGCGGACCGCATGCACCAGCAGTGGGATACCGGCGAGGGTGACGAAGGCTTTGGGCCCGCGGGCCCCCAGGCGTTCCCCGCGTCCGGCGGCGACCACGACGGCCGCAGCCGTCATCGCCGTTCTTGCGTGGCGCCGTGCGCTTCCTGGCCCGCGCGCGGCAGGTCCTTGGGCCGGCCGAAAATCATGCGCCCCGCTACAGTCTGCAGCACGCTGGTCACAATGACCTCCGAGGTCTCTCCGATCAACCGCTTGCCACCTTCGACGACCACCATCGTCCCGTCGTCGAGATAGCCAATCCCCTGCCCCGCTTCTTTGCCGTCCTTGATGACCTGGACGGTCAGCTCCTCACCCGGGAGCAGGATCGGTCGCAGCGACTGGGAGAGCTCGTTGATGTTCAGCACGCGAATGCCCTGCAGCTCCGCAACCTTGTTGAGATTGAAGTCATTGGTCACGATCCACCCACGCATGTGCTTGGCCAGCGCAACCAGCCGGCCGTCCACGTCGAGGTTGACATCGGCGGTGTCATCGACGATCTGCACCGCCTGCATCTCCTGCTGCAGACGGTTCAGGATGTCCAGCCCGCGGCGCCCGCGGTTGCGCCGCAGCGTGTCCGAAGAATCCGCGATCCGCTGCAGCTCGGCCAGGACGGAGCGCGGGACGACCAGCGGGCCTTCCAGAAAACCGGCCCGTACCACGTCGGCGATCCGGCCGTCGATCACCACGCTGGTATCGAGGATCTTGGGAACCCCACGCGCGCGAGTGCGCTCGCGGCCGGCCCGATCGGAGCGGCCGATCGGCAGACTCACCTCGTCGCGCCGCTGCACCACCAGCTGCAGGCCGAGGTATCCCAACACCAGCGCCGCGGCGAGCGCCAGGTATGGACCGATCCCTGGAATGCGCGAGAGCGGGTACCCGACGAGAAACGCCAGTACCAACCCCGCGCCCAGGCCGAGCGCGCCCAGCGCCATGTCCCGGATGGAGAAATGGGAAAGCCGATCCAGCACCCAGGCCATGGCGCGCTCGAACCAGCGCCACAGCCCCACCGCGGCAAGCGAACCTACCACCGCGCCGGCAACCAGGGCCCCGATGAGGATCGGCAGCGCGAATGGCTGCAGGTTGTCAGACAGCTTAATCAGTTCACCGGCGAGCTGGTTGCCGACCACGGCGCCCAGCAGCGCCCCGGCAAGACGAATGACAATTGTCATGCTGCCACCACAAGAGTCCGCTTCGTGTCTACTATATCGTCTTTTCCCTTGGACGGTCACAGCCACCGCGGGTGTTTAGCCGAACTTTCTTGACAGTATTTTCAGACCGAGACTATAATCAGTCTCGACCAACGGGCAGAGCGCACTCGCTTCCATCATCTCGCTTCAGGAGGGCGTGATGAAAGGCACCGAGGAGATCCGCTTCCAGGATACGGTTTCGCAGTACCTGCTCCGGCACCGCAGCATCCTCGACGTGCAGTCCAAGCTCACCGAGTCCGCAGCCCGCGTGAACCGCGCGCTGGCGAAAGCCGTCACCTCCTGCGGGTGCATCAGCGTCAGCGCCGAGCGCCAGCGGTTCCCCACCGAGGTCAGCCTGAAGGAACTCAAACAGTTCATGGCCACCCACGTCCACGGCGACCTGTGCGACAAATGCCGCGAAGCCGTGGAGACGGAAATCGGGACCACGCTCTTCTACCTCGCGGCGATGTGCACGCTGCTTGGATTGAATCTCCGCGACGTGGTCGAGAAAGAGTACGGGCGGGTCAGCGCGCTGGGAGTGTTCGGGCTGACCTAACGACGGATCAGGGATTAGGGATTGGTGAGTAGCCAGTCCCTCTCTTATTTCCTAATCCCAAATCCCCAATCCCGTTGTTAGGGGATGAGCGCCGCCAGCGCCGCCGCCAGATGCTCGACCCTCACGATCTCAATCCCCTCCAGAGCAGGCGCATCGGATGTGCGCGGCACCACGACCCGGCGAAAGCCCAGCCGCGCGGCCTCGGCGGTGCGGCGGTTCATCTGCGGAACGGCCCGCACTTCTCCGGCCAGCCCGACTTCTCCGATCGCCACGGTCTGGCCCTGGACAGGACGGTCGCGGAGACTGCTGGCCACGGCCGCGGCCAGGCCGAGGTCGGCCGCCGGTTCGTCGACGCTGACCCCGCCGGCCACACTCGCATAGACGTCGTGGCTGCTCAGGCGGAGCCCGGCGCGTTTCTCCAGCACGGCGAGCATCAAGATCATGCGGTTGTAGTCCAGCCCGGCGGCGGTCCGCCGGGGCATGCCGAACACGGTCGGGGTGACAAGCGCCTGCACCTCCAGCAGGACCGGCCGCGTCCCTTCCAGCACGCAGACCACTGCCGACCCGGGAGCCTCAGCCGCGCGCTCGGAGAGGAACGCCGCCGATGGGTTGGGCACTTCACGCAGGCCGTCGCCGCGCATTTCGAAGACGCCGATCTCGTTGGTTGACCCGAACCGATTCTTCGTCGCCCGGAGGATGCGGTACGCGTGGTGTTGATCGCCTTCGAAGTACAGCACGGTGTCGACGATGTGCTCGAGCACACGTGGGCCGGCCAGCTGACCCTCTTTCGTGACGTGTCCCACGATGAACACGGTGATGTTCTGGCTTTTCGCCATGCGCATCAACGCGGCGGCGCACTCCCGGACCTGGGCCACACTGCCGGGAGCCGAGGGGAGGTCGGGCGTGCTGACGGTCTGAATGGAGTCGACGACTACCACCGCGGGGTGCGCACGCTCGCAGGCCGCAATGATCGCCTGCAGGTCGTTCTCCGCCAGCAGCAGCAGCGAGGGCGCGCTCACTCCGAGACGCTGGCCGCGGAGCCTGATCTGCGCCGCGGACTCTTCGCCGCTGACGTACACGACGGTCTGACCGCCGGCCGACAGATGCTGGCAGGTCTCCAACAGCAGCGTACTCTTGCCCGCGCCCGGTTCCCCGCCCACCAGCACCAGTGAGCCGGAGACCAGACCGCCGCCGAGCACCCGGTCCAGTTCACCAATGCCGGTTGAAGTCCGGGGCTCATCCCCCGCTCCGACGCCGGTAATCGGAATGGGCGTGGCCACGGGTGTGGCGCGCCGCGTCGCCGCAGACGCCGCCGGCGCGATCAGTTCTTCCACAAACGTATTCCACTCGCCGCACGACGGACAGCGGCCGAGCCACTTCGGCGAGCTGTGCCCGCAGGTTTGACAAACGTACTGAAGTTTCGTTTTGCTCACGCTTGCACCACCCAACTACGCGATAAGAGCGATAAAGGCGATATGAAAGAACAAGGACCCGCGTGATTTCGGGCCCTCCGAACTGGAATCTCTAGATGTGCGGCCAGCGTCGCCGTTATCGCTGTTATCGGTCTTATCGCCGTTATCGCCCTTATCGCCTTTATCGCGTAGTTATTCTCCTTTAAGGGCCGGCTCCCGCGGTTTCTCAAACACGATCTTGTCGTCCCGCGCGTCCACGACGACGGTGTCGCCGGCTTTGAAGTTGCCGCGCAGGAGTTCGTCGGAGAGGTTGTCCTCGACCAGACGCTGGATTGCGCGGCGCAGCGGCCTGGCCCCGAACGTGGGATCGTACCCTTCCTTCGCCAGCACGTCGATGGCCGCCTGGGTCAGTTCCAGGGTCATGCTCTGCCCGCGCAGCTCCCGCTGCACGCGGGCGATCAGCACGGTGACGATCGAGCGGATCTGGTCGCTGGTCAGCGGCCGGAAGATGATGACTTCGTCGATGCGGTTGAGGAACTCCGGCCGGAACGTGCGCCGCAGCTCATCGGTAATGTGCTCCTTCATCCGCTCGTACGCGCTATCCATCACCGCGCCTTCGGAGCCGGCCGGCCGGAAGCCGATTCCGATCTCCCTCTCCAGCATCGGCGCGCCGACGTTGCTGGTCATGATGATGACCGCGTTCTTGAAGTCTACCGCCCGGCCCTGGGCGTCGGTGAGGCGGCCGTCGTCGAGGATCTGCAGCAACACGTTGAAGATCTCCGGGTGCGCCTTCTCGATTTCGTCGAACAGGATGACGGAGTACGGGCGGCGCCGCACCTGCTCGGTGAGCTGCCCGCCTTCTTCGTAGCCCACGTACCCGGGGGGCGATCCCACGAGCCGGCTCACGGTGTGCCGCTCGCTGTACTCTGACATGTCGATGCGGATCAACGCGTTTTCATCGCCGAACAGAAACTCGGCGAGCGCTCTGGCGAGCTCGGTCTTCCCCACGCCGGTGGGACCGAGGAAGATGAACGACCCGACGGGGCGGCGCGGATCCTTCAGCCCCGCGCGGGCCCGGCGCACGGCTTTGCTCACGGCGTGCACCGCCTCTTCCTGGCCGATGATTCGCTCGTGGATGGATTCTTCCATCCGCAGCAGCTTCTGCGTCTCTTCCTCCACCAGTCGCGTGACGGGAATCCCGGTCCACGACGAGACGATATCGGCGATGTCTTCCGCCGTCACCGTGCTGACGTCGTGGCCCTTGTCCTTCTTCCAGGATGACTCCAGCTCTTCCAGTTTCTGCCGCAGCACCCGCTCGCGGTCCCGCAGCTGCGCGGCCTTCTCGAAGTCCTGGTTCTTGATCGTCTCTTCCTTCTCGCGCTTCACGCGCTCCACACGCTCCACGGCCTGGCGGACTTCCTGCGGCAAGAATGACGCCTGCAGGCGAATCTTGCTCGAGGCCTCGTCCATCAGGTCGATGGCCTTGTCGGGCAGGAAGCGGTCGGCAATGTACTTGTCGGCCAGCGTCGCCGCGGCGACGAGCGCGTCGTCGCTGATCGTCACCCCGTGGTGGGCCTCGTAGCGCTCGCGCAGGCCCTTCAGGATCTCGATCGCCTGCTCCACGGTCGGCTCGCTGACCAGGATGGGCTGGAAGCGTCGTTCCAGGGCGGCATCCCGCTCGACGTACTTGCGGTACTCGTCCAGCGTGGTCGCCCCGATGCACTGCAGTTCGCCCCGGGCCAGGGCCGGTTTGAGGATGTTGCTGGCGTCGATCGCCCCTTCGGCCGCGCCGGCGCCGACCAGCGTGTGCAGCTCGTCGACAAACAGGATGACTTCGCCTTGGGCTTTGCGGATTTCGTCCATCACCTTCTTCATCCGCTCTTCGAACTCACCGCGGTACTTCGTGCCGGCGACGAGGGCGGCCAGATCGAGCTGCACCACGCGTTTGTTGCGCAGCACTTCCGGTACGTCGCCGCGCACGATGCGCTGCGCCAGTCCCTCCGTGATCGCCGTCTTTCCAACGCCGGGCTCGCCGATCAGAGCGGGATTGTTCTTGGTGCGACGGGAGAGGACCTGAATCAGCCGCTCGATCTCTCGTTCCCGCCCGATCACCGGATCAAGTTTGGTCTCCCTCGCGAGCTTGGTGAGGTCGCGTCCGAATTCGTCGAGCGTCGGGGTCTTGCTGGCCTGCCGGGTGTAGGAGGTCGTACCTTCCTCGCCCAGCAGGTAGACGACCTGGGCCCGCACGCGCTCGAGATCGGCCCCCATCGCCTCCAGCACCCGGGCCGCCACCCCTTCGCCTTCACGGATCAGTCCCAACAGCAGGTGCTCGGTGCCAATGTAGTTGTGGCCCAGCCGGCGCGCTTCGTCCAGCGCCAGCTCCAGGACTTTCTTGGCGCGCGGGGTGAAGGCGACTTCTTCATACGGGGTGCGCTCCCCCCGGCCGATCGCGGCTTCGATTTCAGAACGGACGCGCTCGGGTGAGATGTTGAGAGACTCCAGCACCTTGCTGGCGACGCCTTCACCCTCCCGGATAATACCCAGAAGGATATGTTCAGTGCCGACGGCGCTGTGGTTGAGGCGCTTGGCTTCTTCCTGCGCCAGGATGATGACGCGTCTGGCCCGCTCGGTAAACCGTTCAAACATTACCTGTCCGTCCTCCTCTCCGCCGGGTCCGATTGTGTGGTCCGTGTCAGGTCCGACGATCGGCGTGACCCTCGCGTTTACCAGCGAGGTGGCAGAGGGTTCGGTTGGTTTGGCCTACGAATTCTGCCCTGCCGGAGTTCCCTCCTGCCGTACAGTCCCAGAACACCCTCATTCAGTTGTTACGTATCCTGGACGCGGCCCATTCCCCGCTTCCACTAAGACTTTTCCCTTCCCGGCGAAAACAAGACCGGGCAGGACGGCCGCCTGCCCGGTGAGATAGATCGGCCCGCCCTCCGGCAGGCGCGCTAATGCTCGACCCGCAGCACGGAAAAGCGCATCTTTCCGGCGGGGGCGACGACTTCGACCGTTTGCCCTTTGCGCTTGCCCAGCAGGGCATGCCCCACCGGCGATTCGTTGCTGATCTTATCGTGGTCCGGGTCGGCTTCAGGAGACCCCACAATCATGTACGTGATCTCCTCGCCGTTGCCCAGATCCTTGAGGTGAACGGTCGATCCCACCGTGACCTGGTCGTGCGGGGCGTTGTGGTTGTCGATGATGCGGGCGTTGCGGAGCATCTGCTCCAGCTGCAAGATCCGCCCCTCCACAAACGCCTGCTCGTTCTTCGCGTCTTCGTATTCCGCGTTTTCGGACAGGTCCCCGAATTCCTTGGACTGCTTGATCCGTTCGGCGACTTCCTTCCGTCGGACCGTCTTCAGGGTCTCCAGCTCCTCTTCCAGCCGGCGGAGACCCTCGGGGGTGAGGATGGTTTCTTTTTCTTCTGTGGCCATGCTGGACTCCTAGGTCGATTCGAAATGGCCCCCGACGAAAAACTGAGGGCTGCACACGCCCTCAGCATCGGTCCGACCGTGGCCCGAGTATATCTTTCTTATGCCGCAAGCGTCAAGGACGCAGACGGGTCATACGTGTGAATATCTGGCGGTCAGCGGGCGGCGGAAGGCTGACGAGCGGCGTTGTCGCGGATGCGCGCAATTTCATCGTCGCTGATGGCGCGCTCGAACCGCCGGAAACCGGCCAGTTTGAATCCATGTTTGCGGGCCAGCGCGCTGATCTCTTCGACCTGGGCCAGTGTGATCTCCCGCCCCAGCGTGAAGTTCTCATAGCGGCCTTCCAGGGCGAGGATGATCGTCTCGGCCATACACGCCTCACAGGTCCGCGGCGGGAACCCGAAATCGAAACCGAAATCCACGGGGCCGGGAACCTCGATCACGCCACCGTCAATGACCAAGACGTCGTTCCGCCGCTCGTAGACCAGGCGCGACACGTTGCGGGGCCTGGCCACGTCGCAGACTACCGCGCCCGGTCGCAGTTGGTTCGGCTCGATGAGGGTATCGGTGGCCGCGGACACCGTCAGCACGACGTCGGCCTCGCGCACGCTGCGGGCGGGATCCACCGACGTGCTGAGCTGTGCCCGGCTGCCCGGCCGCAGCCGCTCTGCCAGCGTGTCGAGATCGGCCGGCGTCCGCGCGATGAGGATCAGCCGGCCCACCGCACGGCTGAGTATTTCACTGCAGATGGCGCCGATGGAGCCCGTGGCGCCGACGACAGCCGCCGTACCGGCCGAGACCTCGATCGCCATGCGTTGCGCCGCCAGCAGCGCGCCCTCCACCGCCGTGGCGGCCGTGTAGCTGTTGCCGGTGGTGACGGCGATGCGCAGATTCCGGGCCACGGTGACACCGCGGTCCCCAACGATCTTGGTGAAAGCACCCAGGCCGAAGATCCTGGCTCCTTGCCCCTCGGCAAGGCGGCCGGACTCGATCAGGCGGCGGTACACAAAGGGCAGCGGGGACTCCAGCAGCATCCGCGGGGTCAGGGGCAGCGCCACGAACCACCCCTCCGCCCGCGCCCCGGTCGCCGACTCGATGCCGCGGACATGCGAGACCACTCGAGGTCCAATCCACCGGCCGGCGGCTTCGACCCACCGCTCCGGCAGGCGCCTCGTGAATGGGTACTTCCGGGCGAAATCAGCGATCTTGAGAGGATGGAGCAGGAAGGCGAACCGGCCGGTCAAGAACGGGCCTCTCGGACCTCGGTCCCCGGACCCCGGGCCCCCGGATTGAGTTCCTCAATCCGGGGTTCAAACCCCGCGCGCAGCAGGGTGTCGAGATACTCCTGCGGGGGGATGTCCTCCGGCCGCTTGCCGGTGACGGCGACAACGATTCCCTGCAGCACATTGGTCGCAAACGAGCGCCCACCCATGTCCGGCCCGTCGGTGATCAGTATCCACACACCCCGCTTGCGCAGTTCGTCCACGTCGGTGGAGGTAATCGTCTGGGTGAAGATGATCTTCCCGCGCAGATTGTCCGGCATGAACCGGCGGATGAGATGGAAGTCGCCGGCGACCACGTCCGCCCAGGCGTAGTACGAGCCGTGCTTGGGGGTGATCTGGTCCTGCTTCTCTCCGGTGGGATACAGGAAGCGAATCGGGACCTGCGTCAGCACGGGCAGCAGCAGGGCGGCGAGGATCTTCACCGACGCCAGCGACCGCAGCGGGATGGGCAGTCCGAGGGCAAAGATGAAGTCGCCGAACAGGACGTCGGCGCCCGCCTCCGTGAACGCCTCGGCCTGCCCGTAGCGGTCGACGGAGGAGACGAGCAACACCTTGCGGCCGCGGAACGAGATGCCTTTCTGCGCGGGCAGGTAATCCGTAATCAGCCAGCGCTCCCACGAGGCCTTCACGCCCCCGCCGTCGACGATCGGCGTCTTCCTGACGTGGCTGATCATGCGCGCGGTCTCGCGGATCAGATACCGCCGGGTGCCCGCGCGCAGGTACAGGTCGGTGCCCCCCACCCCCAGCGCGTCCACCTGGCCGTCGAGCTCGCGCAGCAGCTCGGTAGCGCGCAGCACGTTTCCATTCGTACCGATGCGTTCGATGGTGATGGGCTGGCCCAGAATGACGGTTTCAAAACGATGGTCGCGCTTGCTGGAGCCGAGGCTGACGGAGACGACGCGCTTCACGAGGACTCCTTGGCTCGGCCGGCGGGCAAGGGTTCCGGGACCTGGTTCCGCTGGTGGATGATCCGGAGCCCCTCCAATGTCAGCAGCGGGTCGTGATGCTCGATGCTCCGGCATTCCCCGGCGATCAGCTCGGCCCAACCGCCGGTCGCGACGGTGACGGCCCGCCCGCCGAGCTCGCGCCGCATGCGGTCGATGATCTCTTCGACCTGGCCGACGACGCCGTAGAGGATTCCCGACTGCAGGGCGGTGACCGTCGACCGCGCGATCACCGACGGCGGCCGGACCAGTTCCACGCGGCGCAGTTGCGCCAATTCGGCCAGCGCATCCATGGAAATGCCGACGCCGGGAGCAATCGCCCCGCCCATGAAGTCGCCGTCTGACGACACGACGGTGAACGTGGTGGCCGTGCCGAAGTCCACCACGATGGCCGGACCGCCGTACTTCTCGAACACCGCGATGGCATTGCAGATCCGGTCCGCCCCGACTTCCTTCGGGTTCTCGTAGTGAATGCGAATCCCGGTCCGCACCCCGGGGCCGACCACCAGCGGCGCGACGCCGAAATACCGGCGGGAGAGGCGGTCGAACACCTCGGTCAGCGCCGGCACGACGCAGGAGACCGCGACGGATTCGATCCGCGAGAACGGGATGCCGGCGTAGTCGAACAGGCCCCGCAGCACGATCGCGTATTCATCGTCGGTCTTGTCCGGGTCGGTGGCAATCCGCCACGAGTTGGCCAGGGCGGCATCCTGATAGATGCCGATCTTGATCAGCGTGTTGTTGATATTCAGCGCGAGGAGCATCAGGAGCGCGCTTGCCCTGAACCCGAGGGGACCGAGCGGTTCGAGGCGGCGGCCAGCCGCCGGGTCCGTCCGAGCGCGGCGAACACGGGCACGGCGACGACCACGGCGAAGACGATTTCAAATGGAAAATTGACCACGATGATCGGTGCGACGGCGGTACGGAAATCCGGAACGCCCAAGAACCAGAGGATTCCCAGCACCCCCGCCGTGTTCGTGGCGGTCCCGACGATCCCGGCGACCACCGAGGCGGCGGTTCCGCGCAGCGCGCGATACGCGTAGAACGCGAGGACGCCGATCAGGATGCGGGGCAGAAACGCGGCGGCCGCCGCCACAGGCACATTGCCTCCGGCGAACTGCATGAAGACGCCGCTGAACTTGGTCCATGAGGCCACCGCCAGCACGAGGCCGACCAGAGCCCCCGCGACGGGCCCGGCAACGACGCCGGCGATAATCGCCGGAATGTGCAAGGTCGTCGCTGCTCCCGACACATTCGGTACGGGAACCAATCCCAGCGGCGTGTAGGCGAGCGCTATCGCAAGACCGCCGCAGATCCCTGCGACGGCGATTTGGAACGTGGTGAGGCGCATCGATGATCCCTCCGTTCCAGTCTCAGATGAGTACCGGACGGACTTGATCGTACCACAACTACAGGTGTCGGGTCTCAGGTGCCAGGTCTTCAGGTCTCAGGTCTCGGTTTTCAGGTGGTTTCATCTGAAATCTGACACCTGAAACCTGGCACCTGATTTAGCGGTTATCAGCGAGTCCGGGAATTCCGTGCAGACCCTTCGCAGTGAGGACGCCCCGCTTCACTGACATGGCCACGGCTTCCACCGCGGCCACCCCGAGCTGGAGCAGGTCGGCGGCGGCGGTTCCGCAAGACAGTGCGAAGATCGTGTCCCCGTCGTACTGCGTGTGCACCGGCCAGATGGTACGGGCCAGGCCGTCGTGCGCCAGCTGCGCCAGCCGGGTCGCCTCGGCCTTCGTGAGACGGGCGTTGGTGGCGACGACTCCCAGGCTGGTATGGCCAAATCCGATCGGCTCCTCCAGCGTCAGGACGGCGCGTACGCTGTCGATGAGGTCTCCCGTCGCCGGATCCCGCGCACCGGCAAGAATCCGCCCGGTGTGATCGTCACGTACGTCGCCGAAGGAGTTGACTACGACCAGCGCGCCGACGATGACGCCACCGGGCAGGGTGATGCTCCAGGTGCCGACGCCGCCTTTCATGGCCGACAGCGGACCCAGGACCTTGCCGACCGTAGCGCCGGTCCCGGCACCCACACTGCCTTCCTCCACCGGCCCGCGCGCCGCGGCCTCAGAGGCCCGATATCCCATCTCCGCGCCCGGCCGGACGCCGGCGTCGCCCAGCGCAAGGTCGAACAGCGCGGCCGCGGGGACGATGGGCACCCGGGCTACGCCGATATCAAACCCGATGCCGTGCTCCTCCAGGAATCGCATCACGCCGTCGGCGGCGGCCAGACCAAATGCGCTGCCGCCCGCCAGCAGCACGGCGTGGATCCGGTCCATCATGGCGGACGGGTGCAGCAGATCGGTTTCGCGCGTGCCGGGCGCACCACCCCGCACATCGACGCCGGCGACCGCCCCGGACCCGCACAGCACCACCGTGCAGCCGGTCGCGCCAACCCGATCGGTTGCGTGCCCGATCATCACTTCTTCCACGTCGGTGATCTGCGGCATCGGTTACTTCTCCAGAGGTTCGCCCGATCTGAGACGGATGCTCACCTCACCGGCGCTGACGGCCTTCACCCCATCGGCCGTGCGGACCAGCAGCGCTCCCGATTCGTCGAGCCCTTCCACCACTCCATCGAACGTCGTGGCCCCGATCACGTGCACCGCTCGCCCCAGCGCCACCGAGCGGCGGCGCCACTCATCGAGGATCCAGGTCCTGTCGGTCTGCAGCCGGGGATAGTACTGCTCGAGGGACAGGAGCAGTCCGGCGGCCAGACCGGCGAGATCGAGCGGGCGGCCGGTGATCGCCTGCAGCGAGGTGACGGTATGCTGCATCGCCGGCTCGAACGCCTCGAGCGCCACGTTCGCGTTGATACCCACCCCACCGATGGCGAAGGCGCCGGTGCCTTCCACCAGCACGCCACCCAGCTTGCGCGAGCGGATCATGATATCGTTCGGCCACTTCACGCCGGTGCGGAGGCCGGTGGCGGCGTCGATCGCGCTGCACGCGGCCAGCGCAAGGACGAAGCCGAGCAGCGGCCAATCCCCGACCGGCAGGGCCGGGCGGAACACCACCGACATCCACAGGCCGCCGCGGGGAGAAAGCCACGCGCGTCCGAGCCGTCCACGGCCGGAGCGCTGTTCGCGCGCGATGACGGCGGTCCCTTCGGCCGCCCCGGAGGAGGCCAGCTGCCTGGCCACATCATTCGTCGACGTCACGGCGTCGTGCAGGCGCAGCACGCGCCCAAAGCGGACCGTTTCCAGGCGCCTGGCAACCTCCTCGGCGGACAGATCCGCAGCACGCATCATCTCAGCGCTCCACGAGGGGGAACAGCGAGGGCAGGCGCGACTGCATATCGGCAATCAGCGCGTCGAGATTCGCCAGGTCCAGGGCGCCGGCATCGACCGTGAGGACCGGGCAGAGCGTGAAATTGTCGATCCATTCGGCATAGCGATCGTTCAGCTGTTCCAGGTACGCCTGGGGAATCCGCTGCTCATAATCGCGCGCGCGGTGCCGGATGCGCTCCATCAGGGTCGGCACCGATGCGCTGAGGTAGAGCACGAGATCCGGGGGCCGCAGAAACTGCATCATGGTGTTGAACAGGTCGTAGTAACTGCGGAAGTCGCGTTCATCCATCAAACCCTGCAGGTAGAGGTTGCGCGCGAAGATCTCCGCATCCTCATAGATAGTGCGGTCCTGGATCACCGACTGCGGGGCGTGCACAATTTCCTGGTGATGCTGAAAACGCTTGCTGAGGAAGAAGACCTGCAGGTGAAAGCTCCAGCGCGGCATGTTGCCGTAGAAGTCGGGCAGGTACGGGTTCTCATCGACGACCTCATAGTACGGCGTCCAGCCGAGCCGATCGCTCAGCACGGTCGTCAAGGTGGACTTGCCCGACCCGATATTGCCGCTGACGGCGACGAACCACTTCACGGCAACCCCCCAACGACTGTTCGTCGTTGGTGGTTGATGGTTGATCGTTCGACCAACGACCAACGTCCAACGGGTTACTACTTCTGGACTGTCGCGGCGACATAGTGCAATATCTGCGCCAGATCCGCTTTCGAAAAGATGTCGACCTTGTCCGTATCGACGGTCAGGACCGCCACCTCATCATACGCGGGCACGAACTCCTCATAGACCTCGCACAGCCGGGCCAGGTAGTCCCGTTCGATGGCGCGCTCGAAGGGCCTGTCGCGCTGGGCGATCCGCCGCAGCAGCGTCTCCAGATCCGCCCGCAGGTAGACAACGACATCGGGGACGACCGTGGTCGGGGCCACGATCGCAAACAGCCGGTCGTAGAGGTCCAGTTCCCGTTCGTCGAGATTCATCCGTGCAAACAGCCGGTCCTTCAGGAAGATGTAGTCGCTGACCACCGAGATTCCGCTGGCGCGCCTGGCCTTGATCGCGTCCTGCTGGCGGTGGCGGCTGAGGAAGAAGAAGATCTGCGTCTGGAAGGCATAACCGCGGATGTCCTGGTAGAAGCGCAAGAGGAATGGATTCTCCTCCACCACCTCCAGGACGGGCTCGGCTCCCAGCGCATCGGCCAGCAGCCGCGTCAGCGTGGTCTTGCCGACGCCGATCGGCCCTTCCACGGCGACGTGCAGGCCCGCCGGACGCGTACCGTCCCCACGCAGGAGGACCTCCTGACTGGTCCGCGGCGGTCGGAAGGACAGCGTGGAGGTCATTCCATCACCTTGCGCACGTCTTGATCCGCCACACCCGACATCAGGTCGCGCACCACACGTCCATCAGGCAGCGTCGCGCTGGGGGCAATCTCCAGCAGGGGTTCGAGCACAAACCGCCGCCGTGTCAGCTCCGGGTGCGGTACCGCCAGGCGCGATGTCCGGATCGTCAGGTCGCCGTACAGCAGGATGTCAATGTCGATCGTGCGGGGACCCCAGCGCACCTCGCGCGTTCTCCCCAGACCGGCTTCCACGCTGTGCACCAGATCGAGCAGGGCATCCGGCGGCAGGATCGTGTCCACCGCCACAACCTGGTTCAGAAATCTTTTCTGGGCTTCGTGTCCGATCGGGGCGGTTTCGTAGAGCGATGAACGCGCCGCGATCCGGATGTCACCGGACGCCTCCAGAGCAGCCAGCGCTTCTTCCAGCATCGCCTGCCGGTCACCGAGGTTTGAGCCCAGACTGAGGAACACGCGGACGGGCCTCGGGCCTGGGGCCCGTGGGCCTCTGGCCCACGGCCTCGGGCCCATGGGTTTACTCCGCGACACGAACCATCACATGCGCTGGCGACGCACCGTGACCTCTGAATAGTCGAGCGGGCCCGGAAACCGGACGCGCAGCTTGCGGACCGAGACCGTGACGCCATGCACCCGTTCGAGTTCCAGCACGCGCCGGGCAATCGATTCCGCCAGCGATTCCAGAAGGTTGCGCGGCGGGCCCTCCATGACCTCGCGGGCGCGCGCGTACACGTCGCGGTAATCGACCGTCTGCGTCAGCTCGTCGGAGCGCCCGGCCTCGCGGAGGTCGGCGTCCAGCACCACGTCGACCACAAACTCCTGACCCTGCGCGCGCTCCTCGGCAAGTGCGCCGTGGTAGCCGTAGAACCGCATCCCCTTCAAGACGATCGTGTCCACCTCGACGTTAGGCCAGCGCGGCCTCGACAAGGTCCAGGGCCGCGGTGCGCAGTTCGTCCGCGCGCCGCTCGAGTTCGCGCGCACGGGCGGCGGTCTGAGTGCGGTATTCCTGATCCTTGATGGACTTCAGATTGATCGCCACGTTGAGCAGCGCGCCCCGCACCGCCGCGTGCGCCACCAGCGCGGCGACGCCCACGTCGCTGACCGTGTTGGGGTTGCCGATGCGGGCGATCTCGGGGGTCAGGGCAAGGACCAGCATCGCCTGCTCGGCGGTCGTCAAGGGGACCGCGGTGGCATTCTGCAGGGCCTCCTGCAGCGCCGCCTGCCTGGCCGCTTTCTCCGGCGCAGCGTCCCGCGGCATCCGCATCGCCGCCATCACCCGATCGAACGCGTCCGCGTCGCGGTCCACGAGCGCCAGCAGCGTGTCCGCCGCCTGGTCCGCCGTGCGAACCGACTGATCGAGCAGTTCGTCGTCCGCCCCCCGTCCCATCGACAATCTGGCCACCATCGCACTGAGGCCTGCGGCGACGGCGCCCGCCAGCGCCGCGGCGCTCCCCCCTCCGGGGGTCGGCTCGGCCGAAGCCAGCCGTTCGACGAACGTGCGCACCGGTTCGTTGATCATGAGCCCTCCCCCACCCGCGCGCGGCCGGCGCGGTAAACGATGCGGCCGCGTTTGATCACGGTGTCCACGGGATTCACACCAAAGTGCATCGGCAGCTCGCGGTAGTCGGCGATGTCGAGGACGATCAGATCGGCCGCCTTCCCCGTCTCGAGGCTCCCGACCTCTTCCGCCACGGCCAGCGCGTGCGCGGCGTTGATAGTGGCCCCGACGACGGCCTGGGCCGGCGTGAGTTTCATGCCCACGCAGGCCAGGGCCACCACCATCGCCATCGAGTAGGTCGGCGAGGTGCCGGGATTGAAATCCGTGCCCAGCGCGATGGCCACCCCCGCATCGAGCATCCGCCCCGCCGGAGCATAGCCCAGGCCAAGGAAGAACGCCGTCCCGGGCAGCAGCACCGCCATCGTCCCCGCCGCGGCCATCGTCCGCAGGCCGTCGTCGGATGCCATCAACAGGTGGTCCGCGGAAATTGCCTCCACCTCGGCGGCCAGGGCGGCACCGCCGAGATCCGAGAGTTCGTCGGCATGCAGCTTCCCCTCCAGCCCGGCGTCCCGCGCGGCCACGAGAATCGTCCGCGACTGTTCGGGACTGAACGCTCCCGCCTCACAGAAGACGTCACAGAACTCCGCCAGGTCCTCGTCGATGACCGCCGGGAGCATCTCGTCGATGATCAACTGCACGTAGGCGTCTGCATCCCCGGCATACTCCGGCGGGACCGCGTGCGCCCCCAGGAACGTCGGAATCAGGTCGAGGTCATGGGTCGCCGTCAGCCGGTTGATGACCCGCAGACACTTCAGCTCATCATCGACGGTCAGCCCGTACCCGCTTTTCGCCTCCGCCGTCGTCGTCCCGTGCGCCAGCATCGCATCCAGGCGCCGGCGCCCCAGCGCCACCAGCTCCTCCTCCCCGGCCGCACGGGTTGCATGCATCGTCGCCAGAATCCCCCCGCCGCGGCGGGCGATGTCCTGGTACGAGGCGCCGAGTAGGCGCATCTCGAACTCGCCGGCGCGCGATCCTGCGTAGACGAGATGGGTATGGGCATCGACGAATCCGGGCAGCACCACCAGACCGGCGGCGTCGACGACCACGCAGTCGGGGGTGGGCGTCACCGCGTCCATCACGTCGACGGTCGGACCGGAGGCGACGATGACGCCGTCACCGGCCGCCACGGCTCCGTCGACAACGAGGCCGACGTCGGCCATTCCGGCGCCGGTACGAGGTGCATCATTCTCCCCCGCCAGGGTCAGCAGCTGGGCGGCGTGCACAATGAGGAGATCGGCGCTGTATTTCATGAACTGCGCGCTTATTCCATAAGTCGAGTTTCCAAGATCTGCGCTCGCTCGAAGTGTGTGAGTTTCAAGTAGTGGCGCGCGGCGTCGGTGAGGGCATCGAGTGGGATCAGACCGACGACCTCACTCTCGGCGATCTCCACCCCACGCTGGGCGGCTGCCTCACGCACGGCTTCGAACGCGCGGTGCACCGGCGTCGTCGTGTAGTCGACGAGATTCATCGAGACCTGCGCCTGACCGGCTTCGCTCCGCACACCCATCGCCTGCACCGCGACTAGACCGCCGCTGGACTCACGCACGGCTTTCGCGATTTCGCGCGCCACCTTCACATCATCGGTGGTGAGGTTGATGTTGTACGCGATGAGCGGCCGTCGTGCCCCGACTGCGATGGCCCCGGCGGTCGGATGCGGCGTGGGGTCTCCCACATCCGGGGCCCAGGCCGGATCCTTCAGCTTCTCGGCCAGCCCTTCGAACTCGCCCTTCCGGACATCCGGCAGGCGCCGCCGCGCGGGCCGTGTGGCCGCCTCGGCGTAGAAGAACACCGGAACGCGCAGCGTTTCCCACAACCGCGTCCCCAGCGTCCTGGCCGCCGCGACGCATTCCTCCATGCTGACGCCGGTAATCGGTACCAGCGGGATCACGTCCACCGCTCCCATCCGCGGGTGCTCCCCTCGATGCGCGGTCATATCGATCGACGCGACGGCCACGGCGGCGGCGGCGAGCGCCGCGGACTCGACGGCGGCGAGATCTCCGACCAGCGAGATGACACAGCGGTTGTGGCTTTCGTCGGCCTGCACGTCGAGCAGCCGCACCCCGCGGACGGCCGCCACCGCGGCGGCGATCTCGTCAATCACTTCGCGGCGCCGGCCCTCGCTGAAATTGGGAACGCACTCGACAATCTGGACCATGCGACAATCTGCCTTCTTCGCTGCTCCGGGATGCGCTCACCTCCGACTCATGGTAGCCGGGCAGCCTGGCAGCCTGGTAGCGGAGACCGAATCGTTGGCTCCCCGGGTACCCGGCTACCGCACTGGGATTCTGACTGTGTAGAATAGTCCCATGCCGATGCTCAATGAGTCTCTGGTGGGCGACGTGCTGGCGTTCGCGCGGCAGCGCGGCGCGGATTTCGCGGAGCTGTATGTGGAACGCTGGAAGCGCCGCGCACTGCGGGTCCTCAACGATGAAGTGAAAGAGGCCACCAGCGGTCTGGAGTACGGCGCCGGTCTGCGTCTGTTCTTCGGCGAGGAGGTCGCGTACGCGTACACCAACGATCTGACGCGCGAGGGACTGCTCGAGATCGCGGACAGCCTGACCCGATTGAAGGGCCGCTCCGGCCGGGTGGACAGCCGCGGCCGGGGAGGTCTCGATTTCCGAAAGGCGGCGGCACGCGGGCTGCATGCACCCGAGATTCCGTTCGATGAGCACGACAAAGCCTACCGGTTGGAACGGCTGCGGGAGGGCCAGGCCGGGGCGCGGGTCGCTCCGGAGGTCCGGCAGGTCGAGTCCTTCCTCATGGAGTGGGACCAGGAAGTGTTGGTCGCCAACTCCGAGGGCACCTGGACCGAAGACCGCCGCGTGCGGTCCCGACACGTGGTGCAGGCCGTCGCGCAGGATGGCACGGAAGTGCAGACAGGGTTTTACGGCCCCGGGCTGAGTGTGGGTCTGGAATTGTTCGACCGCTACCCCCCCCGCGAGGTCGGGCGCACCTCCGGGGAACAGGCGATGACCAACCTGCGGGCGAAACCGGCTCCGGCGGGCACGTTTCCGGTGATCATCGGCAATGCGTTCGGCGGCGTGCTGTTCCACGAAGCGGTCGGCCATCTGCTGGAGACGACGTCCGTGGCGAAAAAGGCCTCGGTGCTGTCCGACAAGATCGGCGAGCAGATCGCCAGCTCCGCCGTCACGTACATCGACGACGGGACCACGCCGCACGGGTGGGGCAGCAGCGAGTACGACGACGAAGGCCTGCCGGTGGAGCGAACCGTCCTCATCGACGGCGGCGTGCTGAAAAGTTATATGGTCGACCGCTGGGGGGCCCTGCGGACCGGCTACCGCCCGACGGGCTCGGGCCGCCGGCAGAACTACACCCTGGCGCCCACGTCGCGGATGCGGAATACGTTCATCGCGCCGTCGGCGACGCCGCCGCAGAAGCTGTTTGAGATGGTGGAGATGGGCCTCTACACAAAGAGTATGCGGGGCGGTCAGGTGAAGCCCGGCTCCGGGGAATACAACTTCGGCACGCAGGAAGCCTACATGATCCGCCACGGCCGGATCGAGGAGCCGGTGCGCGGCGCCATGCTGCTGGGGAAAGGACCGGACACCATCGCCAGAGTCGTGGCGGTGGCCAACGACCTGGCGACCGGGCCGGGAATGTGCGGCAGTCTGTCAGGTTCGATCCCGGTCGAAGTCGGACAACCGCACGTCCTCGTGTCGGAAATCGTCGTCGGAGGCGAAGCCCCGAACCCCGCGGATGGGAACGTGCTGCGATGAGCGAGATGAGTGGCGATCCGCGTGGTTCGGGGCGAAGCGTGACCCTGGACGAGGCCAGGCGCTACGTCCTCGACGCCGCGCGCGCCCGGGGGATCGGGGCGGAGATCATCGGCGAACGAGGGCGGGAACTGACGGCCAAGGCGCACCAGCACCAGATCGAGCAGATCACCGAGGCGGTCGTGGGCGGGGTCGGCGTGCGGGTGGTCATCGACGGACGCGTGGGCTACGGCTACAGCGAAGATCTGTCCCCGGAGGCGCTGGACTGGATGCTGGCGGAAGCCGCGGAGAATGCGGCCCTGCAGACCGACACCAGCGGGTTCCTTCCCGAGGGCGTGGATCTCGGCACCCACGATCTTGTCGGCGACGGATTGGCCGCACCGCTGGAATCCAAAGTCCAGACCGCGTTGGGGTTCGAAGGCACTCTGCGCGAGGACAAGCGCGTGAAGCAGGTCATGTTCGCCTCGTACTCGGAACGCGAGGTGGATCTCTCATTGGCTTCCACGCAGGGCGCCGACGGTCGCTATCGCCGCGGCGTCGCCGGGTTGATCGCCTCGGTCATCATGCAGGATGGACAGAGTCTCAAGCAGTCCTGGGATGCCGACTGGGTGCGCAACCTGGAATCGCTCGATCCCGCCCATACCGCGCTGGACTTCACGCAGCGCACCGGCCGCCTGCTTGGCGCGCGCCCCCTGCCGACAGGACGCTACACGGCCTACTTCGAACCGAAGGCCTTCGCCCACTTGCTGTCCGCATTCTGGTCGCTGTGGAGCGGCAAGGCGGCGATCGAGGGCAAGAGCCGGCTGGCGAACCGGTTGGGACAGCGGGTCGCCTCGGCGGCATTCACGCTGATCGATGATCCCACCCTGGCCGACGGCCTCGCGACGCGCCCATTCGATTCGGAAGGCACGCCGGCTCGTCCGGTGACGCTCGTGGAAGATGGCGTCCTGAGGACCTTCTTCACCTCTTCGGAGACCGCCCGGGCGCTGGCGCTGCCCAACACCGGGCATGCCGCGCGCAGCTACCGCAGTGTGCTGACGACCCTGCCGTCCAATCTCTACGTCAAGCCGGGGGGCGGGCTGCGGATGGAGACCGGCGTCATCGTCGCCGAACTGTCGGGGGTGCATGCCGGCACGAACGCGATCAGCGGAGATTTCTCGGTGCAGGCATTGGGACTGTGGGTCGAAAACGGTCAGGTCGCCTACGCGGTGGAGAACTTTGCGGTGGCGGGCGACTTCCTCAGTCTCTTGATGAACATCACGGGCATCGACGCGGTACTGAAGTGGGAGCTGATGGGACGTATGGCGATCGGGACGCCGACGATCGAGGTGGCCGACCTCTCGTTTGCCGGGATCTGAGATCTGCGTTAGAAGAAGGCGGCTGGATGCTCGGGGGCGGCCGCCTCGCTACGAGTCGGGCGGCCCGGATTGACTGCAGGCCTCCCGTTCCCTCACGCCCTCGCCTGCCAAGCACGACACGATGACTACTACCTCTTACCTACCATCTGCTGCCTGGCTGCGTTGGTCCGCGCTCTTCACGGCCTGGGAATTGGTTGCCGCCCGCCCACCTTCACTCGGCGGCCGCCCCCTTCGCCGCCGCCATCATCTCCGTAACATTCCTGTCAGGGTCGGAAGTGCCTCTAGATGGGGCTGGTGGGGGGCCCGCGGAGCGACGTGGCGGCGAGCTGTCGCCGCCGTGCGCGAGGGCCGCGTCGCGCAGGGCGGGGCCCCGCATGCAGCGTGCGCTCCAGACCAAGCAGCCCTCGCACGCGGTAGTGCGGGGGGGCCCGGAGCAGCGTGCCCGGCCGTCGTGCAGGCCGGGCGAGCCCAGCCGATCGTGGCTAGGCGAACCCGAGCGCTACGCCCGGCGGGCGAGCCGCCTAGAGAGCGCAGCGGCCCTCCACCAGCCCGAACAGTGGGAGGCTAGATTCGCTGGACTCTTCCGCGCGCCTACCTCACTCCTCTACGCGCGAAAAGTGGATCACGGTGACCGTGTGTTCCATCGTGATGTTCCGCCCGCGGCCGTAGATCATCTCCAGGAACTCCACCAGTTCGTCGTGGCGGTGCAGCTGCGGGTTGTCCCGTTCGATCTCGCGCGGGCTCACCTCACGGATCGCCTTCACCTCGACGTGATCGATGACCGCGGTCGCGATCTTCTTGCGCGTGCCGAATCGCCGGCCGACCGTGAGCCAGACGATCTGCCCCGCCTGGTACTTGTCCCGCTTGTCCCCGAGCCGGATCGTGGCCGTCTTCCGGCCATCACGCAGTTGCTCCGCAAACACCGAGGAGTAGAAATTGAGTGCGTACACGACCGTCCTCCTTAGGGCCTGGGGCCCTGATCAAGCATCGGAATCTTGATGTGATGCCGCCGTGCGGCGTCGATCGCCAGCGCATAGCCGGCGTCCGCGTGGCGGATGATGCCGGTGCCCGGATCGGTGGTCAGCACGCGCTCCAGTTTCTGCGCCGCGAGCTCGGTACCGTCGGCAACGCACACCTGCCCGGCATGGATCGAGTTGCCGATTCCGACGCCGCCGCCGTGATGGACCGATACCCAGGTCGCCCCCGCGCTGGCATTGACCAGCGCGTTGAGCACCGGCCAGTCGGCCACGGCGTCTGAACCGTCCCGCATGCCTTCGGTTTCCCGGTTCGGTGAGGCAACGGATCCCGCATCGAGATGGTCGCGGCCGATCACGATCGGGGCCTGCACTTCGCCGCGGCGCACCAGGTCATTGAAGACCAGCCCGGCCTGCGCGCGCTCTCCGTAGCCCAGCCAGCAGATGCGTGCGGGCAGCCCCTGAAACGGCACCCGGTCTTCCGCCAGACGGATCCAGCGGGCTAGCGGTGTGTTCCCGGGAAAGAGGTCGAGCACGGCGCGATCGGTGCGCAGGATGTCGGCGGGCTGCCCGGACAGCGCCACCCAACGAAACGGCCCCTTGCCCTCGCAGAACAGGGGCCGCACGTACGCCTGCACGAACCCGGGGTAGGCGAATGCGTCCGCAAACCCCGCCGCTTTGGCCTGACCGCGGAGGTTGTTTCCGTAGTCGAACACCACGCTGCCGCCGCGTTGCATCTGCACCATCGCCGCGCAGTGCACCGCCATCGACTCCATCGAACGGCGCACGTAGTCCTCCGGCTGCTGCCGCCGCCGCTGCACCGCGTCCTCCGCGCTGAAACCGGCAGGGATGTAGCCGCCGAGGGGATCGTGAGCCGACGTCTGATCCGTGACGACGTCAAAGCGCACGCCCCGCTCAGCCAGCAGCGGGTAGACTTCCGCGGCGTTGCCCAGCAGCGCCACCGATGATGGGCGGCCGGCCTGAGCGGCGTCGTCCACCAACCGCAGTGCTTCGTCGAGATTGTCGGTCGCGTGCTCCACCCAACCAGTGGCGCGGCGCCGGTGAATCCGTGCCGGATCGGCTTCGACGATCAAGGCGACCCCCTCGTTCATCGTGACCGCCATCGGCTGAGCGCCGCCCATCCCGCCCAACCCGGCCGACAGGATCGTGCGTCCGGCCAGCGATCCGCCGAAGTGCGTCCGCGCGGCGGCCGCGAATGTCTCGTAGGTGCCTTGCAGAATTCCCTGGGTGCCGATGTAGATCCACGAGCCCGCGGTCATTTGACCGTACATCATCAGACCCATCGCCTCCAGCTCCCAGAACTTCTCCCAGGTCGCCCAGGCCGGTACCAGCATCGAATTGCTGATCAGCACCCGCGGCGCCCATTCATGGGTGCGGAATACCCCCACAGGTTTGCCGGACTGGACGAGGAGTGATTGGTCTCCATCCAGCTCCCGCAGCGCCCGCACGATCCCGTCGAAGGACTCCCAGTTCCGCGCCGCCTTTCCGGTGCCGCCGTAGACGATGAGATCCTCCGGCCGTTCCGCCACCTCGGGATCCAGGTTGTTCATGAGCATGCGCAGCGCCGCTTCCTGCGGCCACCCCCGGCAGGACCGCTGGGCCCCGCGGGGGGCGGAGACGCGGCGCGGCGCGGGCATCACCCGAGCCCTCCCACGACCGCTGCCGCGGCGCCGAGGACGGCGCCGGATCGCACGAGCCCGAGTGCCGCCGCGAAGTCCCCTGCCAGCACGCGGTCCTCGTCCAGCGGCGGGATGACCGTGCGCACCGCCGCCGCGGCCGCGCGCGTGCCCAATCCCGGCCGCAGCGGGGCATGAAAGTCCAGCGCCTGGGCGGCGCAGATCAGCTCGATCCCCGTCACCTGCTGCGCGTGCTCGAGCACCTGTGCGGCCTTGCGTGCGGCGATCGTGCCCATGCTGACATGATCTTCCTGGTTCGCCGACGTCGGGATACTGTCGACGCTGGCGGGATGGGCGAGCACCTTGTTCTCCGAGACCAGAGCCGCCACCGTGTACTGCGCCAGCATGAGCCCGGAATGTAACCCGTGCCGCTTCGTCAGAAACGGCGGGAGGCCGGAGAGATGGGGATTGACGAGGCGCTCGACCCGCCGCTCCGCGATGCCGGCCAGCTCGCTGAGCGCGATGGCGAGCACGTCGAGGGCCAGGGCCACCGGCTGGCCGTGGAAGTTGCCGCCGGAGATCATGCGGTCGTGATCCGGAAACACCAGCGGGTTGTCGGTCGCCGAGTTGATCTCGATCTCCAGAACCCCGGCGACATACGCGAGCGCATCCCGCGCCGCCCCATGGACCTGGGGAATGCACCGCAGCGCGTACGCGTCCTGCAGCTTCCGGCGTTCGGACGGGCGGGCGAGGATCTCGCTGCCGTGAATCACCCGCCGCAGATTGTCCGCGCTCACGCGCTGGCCCGGATGCGGGCGCGCCGCCTGCAGCAAGGCATCGAACGCATCGGGATTCCCCACCAACGCCTCAAACGACATCGCCCCGGCCACGTCGGCGGTGCCGGCGAGGCGGCGGGCATCATCCAATGCCAGCGCGCCGATCGCCGTCATGAGCTGCGTCCCATTGATCAGCGCCAGGCCGTCCTTGCCGGTCAGCGTCGCGGGGCGAAGCTCAGCCGCGGCCAGCGCGTCGGCACTGGACTGCCGGCGTCCGCCGGTGAGCACTTCTCCTTCGCCGATCATCGCCAGCGCCAGGTGCGCCAGCGGCGCGAGATCGCCGCTGGCCCCGACGGAGCCCTGCGCAGGGATGACCGGTACGAGGCCCCGGTTGAGCATGTCGATCAGCAGATCCAGGGTCTGGGGTTGCACGCCGGAGAAGCCGAGGGCAAGCGCGTGGGCGCGGAGCACCATCATCGCCCGCACGACGTCTTCCGCCAGCGGCGCGCCCACCCCGGCGCTGTGGCTGCGCACGATGTTGACCTGCAGCTGGGCGGACTGCTCGGCGGAGATCCGTTCTCCGGCGAGTTCGCCTACCCCGGTCGTGATCGCGTACACCGGGGTCCCCGCGGCGACCAGGCGATCCACCATCGCCCGCGCGCGCCCGACCCGGTCCCTGGCATGAGGAGAGAGGGCAACGACCGCCCTCTCTCTGGCCACGCTCACCACGTCCTGGATTGAGAGGTGCCCTCCTAGTTGGATGCTCAATTCGGTCTCAGGTCTCAGGTCCCAGGTGTCAGGTTCTGGGGATCGGGTGTCAGGTAATTCCTGAGACCTGAAACCTGACACCTGATACCCTTCGTATTACTTCAGCGCCCCGAAGTAGATGGTGGTCACGTTCTTGTCGCCGCGCTTGCCGGTCACGGTGGCGATGACGGCGTCCTTGTAGTAGATGTTCGAGGTCACCGACTTCGCAAGCTGCAGCTGGTTGCTGACCGCCTGAAACGCCAGCAGTCCCTCGGTCTCCAGGTTCTTTCGGGCGACCTTCTTGACGTTCGGATCGACCGCGGCGAAATCCGGCTCCACCGAGACGACCGGTCTGTCCGTCTCCAGCGCGTCCCCGGGTTTGACGAGCACCTCGACCACCCGCCCGGCAAACTGCGCCTTCCCGGCAGGGACCGGTTGCCCGGCGCTGCCCTTGACGAATGCCACCGTGTCGCCTGGCTTGACCGAGGCCCCAACGGCCGCCAGACCGTTGGCGAGAACCTCCCCCGCGGCGGTGGCGCGGATCCGCGGAGGATAGGTGGCCGACTCAAAGTCCACCTCCACCGCGCCGGTCGCCTCGTTCACGCGTACGTTCCGCACGGTATCGGGCCCGATGATGTTCTCCACGAGGTTCTTGACGAGGACCTGAGGGTCGGGAGGTTTGTTCGCCGCCTCCTGCCGCCGGCGGTAGGAAAGATCCCAGGTGAACAACCCGGCCGCGACGAGGATGACGATGGCCACGTAGATCAGAATGGGACCCAGCTGTAGACCCGTCTTCCTAGACACACGACTAGATCGTGCCACTGCCCACCTCCAAGGGTCCAATCGGGAGCACTCTCTTATTCGTCGCTCCCCGCAGAGTCCCTAGCCACGCGCGCTGGTTCCACCGCCGGTGACGCAGTACAATTTTGTTGATGCCCCTCCCGATTCCATCGTTCTTCGATCCGGCAAAGGTCGGCCTGGTGTGGCGCGTCAGCTACCAGGAACGCGCGGCCCAGGCCGCGGCGTGGGCGGAGGGTCACCACGTGCGGCCAGCCGCCGCCGACGCGGTGCGCCTCTGCCTGATTGCCGTCGACGTCCAGAACACCTTCTGTATCCCCGAGTTCGAGCTCTTCGTGGCCGGCCGCACGGGTCGCGCCTCCGTCGACGACAACATCCGCCTGTGCCGCTTCCTCTACCGCAATCTCGACGTCATCACCCAGATCTACCCGACGATGGACACGCACACCGCCATGCAGATCTTCCACCCCGTGTTTTGGATCAACGATGCCGGAGACCATCCGGCACCGTACTCGCTGCTGTCGGTGGACGACGTGCACTCCGGGCGCTGGCGGGTCAACCCCGCCATGGTGGCGGGGCTCGCCCCGAACGTGAGCGCAGCGAATGGTGCGGGGCTGGAGGCTGTGGATTACCCCTGGCTGGAGCGCTACGCGCGGTACTACGTGGAGCGGCTGGCGGCGAGCGGGAAATACCAGCTTACGATCTGGCCGTACCACGCGATGCTGGGCGGGATCGGGCACGCGCTGGTCTCGGCGGTGGAGGAGGCGATTTTCTTTCACGCCATCGCCCGCGCCAGCCAGACCGGCTTCCAACCCAAGGGCGACAATCCGCTGACCGAGGACTACTCGGTGCTGCGGCCGGAGGTGATGGAAGGCCCGGACGGCCGGAAGATCGCCGAGAAGAACTTCAGATTCATCCAAACCCTGCTCGACTTCGACGTCGTGATCATCGCCGGCCAGGCGAAGAGCCACTGCGTGGCCTGGACGATCGACGACCTGCTCAGCGAGATCGCCACGGTGGATCCGGAGCTGGCGCGGAAGGTCTACCTGCTCGAGGACTGCACGTCCCCGGTCGTGGTCCCCGGCGTGATCGACTACACCGAGCAGGCGGATGCCGCGTTTCAGCGCTTCGAAGCGGCAAAGATGCACGTGGTGCAGTCGACCGACCCGGTCGAATCGTGGCCGGGACTTGCCGCCCTCAAACCCTAACTACCGTTCATGGTTCGTCGTTCGTAGTTCCTCGTCCGCACATCTTAGCCTTAACGACGAACGATGAACCCTGAACCATGAACCATGAAACGTCATCTCGCTTTCACCAGCGGCCGCAGCAGCGGCACGGCGATCACGATGACTACGACGTCGACGACGACCTCCGTCAGCAGTCCCACCGAAAAGATGGTGGCGGTCATCTGGTTCGCCGGCATCAGGCCGGCCCAGATGAAGACCAGCACGTTGAGTACGTGTCCGACGAGAATGGTCAGCGCGGCAATGATCGTCGGGACGCGGCTCCCGGCCAGTCCGGCCACCAGTCCCATGATCGCATGCGGAATGATGGCGGCAACCTCAAACGCGTTCCCCGCCGGGCTGATCGCGTTCACGCCGGTGCCGATCAAGCCCACCAGTGCCCCGGCCACGGGGCCCAGCAAAATCCCCGCGATCACGACCACGACCATGTTCAGCGCGATGATGGCCCCGGGCACCATGGGATTGGGAATGAATCGCACGAGCTGGCCGAGGACGACATAGGCGGCGGCCAGCACCGCCACATACGCGATTTGCCGGGTTGAGATCGGGCGGCGGGGCGTCCTGCCAGCAGGCATTTGCATGATGCGTCTCCCTATGCAGGCGGAATGTCTCTCGTCGCGCTATCTTCGAAATCCACAGGGCCACCCCTTCCGGGGTGGCCCCACTCAAAGCGGTCCTAGGTGCTGGATGCTAGAACTTCAGAACGTCTCGGGTTTGGGTTTCAAGGTAGGCAGCGGCTTCTCAGCGCGCGCCGGCGCCTCAGGCTTCGTCTCGGCCACGGCGGCGGGGACGGGCGCTTCGGGTTCCAGCGGCTCGCCGGCCAGTACGCGATCCAGCTCCTCACCTTCCAGGCTCTCCTTCTCCAGCAGCACTTTGGCCACGCGCTCCAGGACATCGCGGTGCTCGGCGATGGTCGACTTGGCGTGCTCGTAGCACTCGTCGATGATCCGGCGGATCTCCTTGTCGATCTCGTAAGCGATCTCTTCGCTGTAGTTGCGCGTCTCCACCAGGTCGCGGCCCAGGAAGACCGGTCCATGACGCCTGCCCAGCGACAGCGGACCGAGCTTTTCGCTCATCCCGAATTCCGTGACCATCCGCCGCGCGAGTTCGGTCGCCTGCTCGAAGTCGTTCTGCGCGCCGGTGGTCACTTCGCCGAAGACCATGTCTTCGGCGACGCGGCCGCCCAGGGCCGCGGTGATGCGGTCCATCAGCTCGTTGCGGGTGTAGGTGTACTTGTCTTCCGGCGGAGCGGAGATGACGTACCCCAGCGCCATCCCGCGCGGAAGAATCGTCACCTTGTGCGGTGGATCGGCGTTGGGCAGCAGTTTCTGGAGCAGCGCGTGGCCGCCCTCATGATATGCCGCGATCTCGCGCTCTTTAGGACTGAGGATGCGGCTGCGCCGCTGGGGGCCGGCGATGACGCGCTCGATCGCCTCGTCCATCTCCGACATCGTGATCTTCTTCTTGTTGCGGCGCGCGGCCAGCAGCGCGGCTTCGTTGACCAGGTTGGCCAGGTCGGCTCCCGAAAACCCGGGCGTGTGCTTGGCGAGAATCTCCGGGTTGACGTCCTCGGCCAGCGGCTTGCCGCGCGAGTGCACGTCGAGAATGGCGCGGCGGCCTTTCGTGTCGGGATTGTCCACCACCACGCGGCGGTCAAAGCGACCGGGGCGCAGCAGCGCCGGATCGAGAATGTCGGGACGGTTCGTGGCGGCGATGAGGATGATCCCGGCGTTGGGATCGAAGCCGTCCATTTCCACCAGCAGCTGGTTCAGTGTCTGCTCGCGTTCGTCATGGCCGCCGCCCAGTCCGGCGCCGCGCTGGCGGCCGACCGCGTCGATTTCATCAATGAACACCAGACAGGGCGCGCTCTTCTTGGCCTGGTCGAAGAGATCGCGGACGCGGGATGCGCCGACGCCGACGAACATCTCCACGAATTCCGAGCCGGAGATCGAGAAGAACGGGACCGCCGCTTCGCCGGCGACGGCCTTGGCGAGCAGCGTCTTGCCGCTGCCCGGCGGCCCGACCAGCAGCACGCCCCGCGGGATCTTCGCTCCCAGCGCCTGGAACTTCTTGGGATGTTTGAGGAACTCGATGACTTCCTGCAGCTCTTCCTTGGCTTCATCCACCCCGGCCACGTCGTCGAAGGTTACCTTGGGCCGGTTCTCGGTGTGCAGCCGCGCGCGGCTCTTCCCGAACGACATCGCCTGGTTGCTCCCGCTCTGTGCCTGCCGCAGCATCAGCATCCACAGCCCGACCAGCAGCAGGAACGGCAGCATGGTCGAGAGCAGATTCGGCCACAGCGAGGACCGCGATTTCGGCTCGACGTTGATCTTGACGCGCTGGCTCTGCAGCACCCGGAGATAGGAGGTGTCTCCGGCGGGGATGTAGGTGCGGAACTGTTCGCCGTCGGTTTGCTTACCCGAGATGGTCTCGTCGCTGAGTGTGACCTCGGCGACTTTGCCCTGCTGGACGAGCGTGATGAACTCGTCGTAGCGGATCTCGGTGCGCGGCGCGCGCGTACGGTACAGGGGCAGGAAAAAGTAGACGACCACCGCGAGGATGATCCCCCAGACGATGAGGTTTCGGACGTAACGATTCAGCACCATGAACCTCCCCGAATTAGCCCTACGATACGATGAAAGCTCTGCATAATCAAGCGAACGGCCCCTCCGGCCCTGCGGCGTTCACCGGCCGGACGCGCAGGCGCACGGCGCGCGTCGTGGTCTCACCCACCCGAGCCACCTCGGCGACCCGCTGGCCGACCACCCAGAGGATCCGGTCCTGGGCGTCGACAAGGATCGGAACCCTGGCCCGCTCCCAGCGCGGTACCTTCCGATCTACGAGCAAGTCCTGTACCTTCTTTTTCCCCGTCATGCCCAGCGGCCGGAACCGGTCGCCGGGTCGCCGCGGCCGGATCCGCAGGAGCGCCCCGGCTGCGTCGGCGTCGAGGAACACTTCACCCGGCCGCGCGGTCCTGGCCTCCTGTGGCGGGACGATCTCCGCGCTGATGGCAACTCCAAAGGACGTTGCCGCGACTTCCCCCGGCACCGGCAGGGCATAGGTCTCGTCCGGCGGCGCCGCCGGCGCAGGCTCCACGATCAGCGCATCATACGACCTGCGTACAACGTATGATCCGACGCCGAATTCTCCCGGCTGCCGCCGCGAGAGCAGCCTCAGCGCTTCCTCCTCCACAACGCGGGAGGGAACGGCCGTTGTTCCCGCCACCTCCGCCAGCGCGAGCCGGATCAGCCGCCGCTGTACCGCGCGCGGATAGACTCCCAGGGTCCGCAGGGGCAGTACGATGGCCTGGGCGGCGCCGACGCGGGTGAGCGCGTACAGATGCGCAGCCGTGGTCCGCAGCACGTGGTCGGCTTCACCGACGGTGCCGGCGATCCTGCCCACGATGTCCGCAAGGGCGGGCCGACCGCGGGCCAGTTCCGGGAGCCACACGTGGCGAACCCAGTTGCGCCGGATGGCCACATCGCGATTTGTCGGATCCTCCCGCCACCGGACGCCCTCTTTATCTAGATAGTCCAGGATCTGCCGCCGCCAGACACCCAGCAGCGGGCGGATCACGCGCACGGCCCCCACCGGCCGCACCGCTGGAATGCCCCGCAGCAGGTCCCAGGGCGCGCCGTCCAGCGCACGCATCAGCACGGTCTCTACCTGGTCGCTGCGCGTATGCGCCGTCGCGACCACCGTCGCCCCGACGCGGGCGGCCACCAGCGAGAAGAAGTCGTAGCGCGCCTGGCGTGCCGCATCTTCGATCGATCGCTTCTGCGCAGCCGCCAGGGCCCTGACGTCGGCGACATCTGCGGTGACAGGCACCCCCACAGCGTCCGCCGCCTCGCAAACAAACGTGCGGTCCCCGGCGCTGTCCGGACGCAGGTGATGATCGAGGTGGGCGACGTGTACGTCAATCCCCAGAATCCCGCGCAACGCCACCAGCGCGTGCAGGAGCGCCATCGAGTCGGCTCCCCCGGAGATGGCCGCGACAACAGTGTCCCCGCGGGCGAGCATGTGGTGGCGGGCAATGGTGGATCGGACGGTGTCGAGGAATGGCATCATCGAAAATCGCCGGCCTCAAAGAGTAAGCCCTGTACCATTCGCGAGCTCAGGTACAGGGCATGCACCAGTCGTTCCTGGAGAATCTAGTGGCGTCGCCATGCACCGGAGCGAAGCGACTGGTGCATGGTGGCGGCGGGGAGACTCGAACTCCCGACTCCGCGGGTATGAGCCGCGTGCTCTGACCAGCTGAGCTACACCGCCACTC
>DASXUC010000027.1:0-2278 GCA_036505015.1 bacterium
ACCGCCGCGCCGACACCGCTGCCGTTGACCGAGCCCGCGCCGCGCCGCGACGACGCAGGTGGCCAGCTCATCGCTGCCGCAGTTCAGCCCGCATGTACGGCCAGGCGTCACGGACGTACAGTGCGAACGGAACCCACCAGATCAGGTCATTGGTCGCCACCAGTATCAGCGTCTTTGCGGGCCAGACTCCGGTGAGCAGCAACCAGGCCAGCCCCAGTGGCCCGAGAACTTTGCCGGTCAGGCCGATCGCCGCAACCAGCCAGCCGCGCTCGGGCACCCGCGCCACCTCGAGATACAGGATTCCGTAGAGGCCGAGCACCATGCCCAGCGTGGCGAAGATCTGCGGGGTGTTCGACAGGGGCAGGCCGGTGATCCGGAAGAACCACTGTGGATCGAGCACCGCGTACCCGCCCCACAGAATGTTGTAAACCCCGGCCAGCGCGAACGTAACCCGGTGCAGCCGCCGCCGGATCACTTGGCGCGCGTCGCCGCGTGGCCCGGCCGCCAGGGCCAGCGCGCAAGCGGACGCGGGAACCCGCCCACGGCGTACGCGTCCCGGATCGCCGATGCCAGGGTGCCGACGGCCAGGGCGGACAGCGCGAGCCGTAGCCAGAGCGGCACGGGCGCCGGATCCCCCACCAGCCCACTCGGGAGTCGCCACCAGCCGATGAGCACCGGGATCAGGTTCGCAAGAATCGCGCCGTAGACGATCGCCATGATCGTGTGCGTCGTGCGCTCGCCCGGAAGCAGACCGCCGAACGGCTTGCGGACCTGATCCTCGACGATGAAGTCAGCGATGGTGATACAGATCTCGGCCAGCAGCAGAACGGCGAACACGATCGCCCAGCCCCCGCGCCACGAGATCCACGGAAGTGTTCCGAACACGACGACGTAGATGAAGCTGCGCCCGGCATGGAGCACCAGCTCCGGGCGCAGACCGGGCAACTGGGCCGGCAACTGCCCGCGAATCTCGTGGAAATACACCGTGTCGAAGCCGCCCAGCAGCCCCAGCACGGCGAGGAGCCAGAGGACTTCAGCCATCGCTGCTTCCTTCCTCGTACACGTACCCGCGGTATGCGACCAGCAGTCCGACCCACGGTATCCAGATCCGGACCGCCACCTCGAAGCCGTCAGCCGTGGCTGTCGCTGTGGCCGCAGAGTGCGGGGCGAGGGCATCCGGTAGCGGGCTGCGCAGACGGCCGACGCGTAACGCGCCGCTGACCGGCGCGATCGTGATCGATTCATCCGTGACCTGCATCCGCATCCGCAGTTCGGCTGCGCCCGCAGACTCGACGAGCAGGTCACCGTCCCGGCGCTGGCGGGTGTCCAGGTGCCGCCCACCGATCAGCCGGTGCCATGTCTCTATGCCGTCGTTCTCCTCGATCCATACCCGCAACGGTTGGCCCGCTCCTTGCCTCGGGAGCCGCAGGAGCATGCCCAGGCAGCGGCTGAGCAGCGAAGATCCGCGTACGACGTCGAGCCGCCCCACGCCCACGACCGGACGTTCACCCAGATGGAAACGGTGCAGCCAGGTCACGCCTCGATAATCACCGCGACCGACCGCAGGCACAACCAGCCCTCAGGCCGGCCTGCCGGGTAGTGGCGGAACTTATGACGCTCAGTCCAAAGCGGACCATAGAACAGCCGCCGCCGAACGTGCGCTACGTAGCGTCACGGCGAGTGGATCCGACGGCCGTCCGGTCGTGCCGAGAAGTATGCGTGTCCGTCCCCGGCGCTCAAGGAAGTCGTCGTATGCCGTAATCCGAAGTCACGCCGACGTGTACCCGAACTCCTGGCGGATCCTAGCGCTCGACGAGCTGGGCAAGATCACTCTCGCCGCCCATCGAGATCATCGCACCGTTATCACCGACGCCAACGCCGGCATGTTCGCCGCCGCCCCGCGCGACGCCTGATCGCCAAGGAGGGCGCCGTCATCGCCAAGACCGCCTATCGGGAGTGGCTCGCACGCCGACAAGCAACCTGAACAGGACCCCACCGAATCCGGATCTGCCCCCCATGGCTGTTCCTGCCGCCTCTACTGCGACCCGTCCGGGCCGAACCCACCGGCATCAGCTGGGACTTCTTCCTCGCCCACCCGATGCCCTGACCGTCGTCGAGGGCTGGGCGGCGGCCCAGACCTCGACGGAAACCCTCTTGATCAGGACTGCGTCACGGCGTCACCCGCGCCACGCAGGCGAGCCGCAAGTCACACGGCGATGTCGCGTTGGTTGTAGCGCCAGGTGCCTGCGGCGACGAATAGAACGGCGAGCCCGAGCAG
>DASXUC010000028.1:0-5023 GCA_036505015.1 bacterium
CTGTACGTGATGGCGGCGTTTGCACGGAGCGACGTGCGCTCGCAGGAAGCCGGCATGAAGTACTTCCTGCTCGGCGCGTTCAGCACCGTGTTCTTTCTGTACGGCCTCGCGCTGGTCTACGGGGCCAGCGGCTCGACGAACCTGACCGCGCTGGCCGCCGCCGCGGCGGCCCCGCGGCCGCTGCTGTTTGCCGGCGTCGGGCTGCTGACGATCGGCCTCGGATTCAAGGCCGCGGTCGTTCCGTTTCACGCCTGGGCGCCGGATGTGTACGAGGGGGCGCCCCTGCCCGTCACCGCGTTCATGTCAGTGATGGCCAAGGTCGGCGCGTTTGCCGCCTTGCTGCGGATCTTCTCCGGCGCCCTGGCGGTCCAGGCCGCCCGGTGGACGACGATGCTCGCGGTGATTGCCGTCGCCACGATGCTGCTGGGCAACCTGGCGGCGTTGCGGCAGACGAACGTGAAGCGCCTGCTGGCCTACTCCAGCATCGCCCACGCGGGATTCATCCTCACCGGCGTCGTCTCCGGCACCCTGGCCGGAGCAGCGGCGGTCGTATTCTATCTGTTGGCGTACGCGCTGATGACCCTGGGCGCGTTTGGGGTCGTGCTGATGCTGCAGCGCGGGGGGCAGGAGGCCGACGAGATCGCGGATCTGAGCGGTCTGGCGTCGCGCGCGCCCCTGCTGGCAGCGGCGATGACGCTGTTCATGGTGTCCCTCGCCGGCCTGCCGCTGACCGCGGGATTCTTTGCCAAGCTGTACGTCTTCACCGCGGCGCTCGATGCCGGCTTCGCCTGGGTGGCGGTGACCGGCGTGCTGACGAGCGTCGTGTCGGCCTACTACTACTTCAGGGTTGCGTACACGATGTATACGGGACGGTTTCGCGACGACGTCCGCATTGTCGGCGGGAGGTGGACGGAAGCCGTATTGGTCGTCGCCGCCGCCGGGGTGCTCATCTTGGGCATCGTGCCGGCGCGCTTTGCGGCCTTTGTCCAGCAGGTGGGCAACGCATTGCGCTAATTGACGATCATCGTTCATGGTTCATCGTTCATCGACGAACGACGAACCACGAACGACCAACGGTCTTGAGGTGAGCGGTGGAACAAGAGAAGTTCGACGCCATCGTCGTCGGGGCGGGACCCGCCGGCAGCGCGGCCGCCTACACGATGGCCAAGGCCGGGCTCAACGTCGTGATCCTGGAACGCGGCGAGTATCCGGGCGCCAAGAACGTGATGGGCGGGGTGATGTACGGTGCGATGCTCGCCGACATCATTCCGGACTTCGCGAAAGACGCCCCTATCGAGCGTACCATCGTCGAAGAACGTCTGTGGATCGCCACCGACGACGCCGCGGTGAGCATCGGACAGAAGACCGCGCATGTGTCCAGCGACCGGCCCAACGCGTTCACGGTGCTGCGCGCCCACTTCGACCGGTGGTTCGCCGCTAAGGCGGAGGACGCGGGAGCGCTGCTGGTCCCCGCCACCGTCGTCGAGGATGTGATCTTTGACGGGGAGCGGGTGATCGGCGTGCGCACGGGCCGCGAGGCAGGGGACCTGTACGCCGATGCCGTGGTCATCTGCGACGGCGTGCATTCGTTTTTGGCGAAGAAGGCGCGTTTGGCGGCACGCGACATCGCGCCGCACGAGGTGGCGCTGGCCTTCAAGGAAATCATCGCCCTCCCGGCCGCGGCGATTGAGGAACGGTTCAACGTCGGTCCCGGCGAGGGCGCGACGATCGAGATCTACGGCTCCGTCACCCAGGGCATGGGTGGATACGCGTTTATCTACACGAATCGGGAGAGCCTGTCGGTGGGAGCCGGGGCGTTGGTCTCGCACCTGATGCAGACCAAGATCAAACCCAACGACGTGCTGGAGCGGCTGAAAGCGCACCCGCTGGTGAAGCCGCTGATCGCCGGCGGACAGACCATCGAATACCTTGCCCACGCGATCCCTGAAGGCGGCTACAAGGCCATGCCGCGCCTGGTTGGAAACGGCGTCCTCGTCGCCGGCGACGCCGCGATGATGGTCAACGGGCTGCACCGCGAGGGCAGCAATCTGGCGATGACCGCGGGGCGCCTGGCAGGTGAGACCATCATTGAGGCCAAAGCGAAGGGAGATTTCTCCGCGCAGACGCTGTCGGCGTACCGGACAAAACTCGAGCGCAGCTTCGTGCTGAAGGACCTCAAGAAGTATCAGCACCTGCCGGAATTCGTGGACCGGCACCCGGAGCTGCTGCAGATCTATCCCGGGCTCGTGAACGACGCGGTGCACGAGATGTTGACCGTCGACGGCACGTCGAAGCGCGAGAAGCAGCGGCTGATCTGGAAGGAAATCCGCTCGCGGCGGTCATTCTGGAACCTGCTCAAAGACGCGTATCGAGGCTGGACGGTGATGCGATGAAGCTCGAAGACAAGCTGTTCCTGCTGACGTACAAGCATGACAAGCAGAGCCACATCTCGATCCGCAACAACGACACCTGTCTCAACGTGTGCGGCCCAGCCTGGGAACGCCCGTGCACGACCTTCTGTCCCGCGAGCGTCTACAGCTGGGACGGGGACAAGATCGTGGCATCGTTTGAAAACTGCGTGGAGTGCACGTCCTGCCTGACGGGGTGTCCCTACAAGAACATCGATTGGCGACTTCCTCGAGGAGGGTTCGGCGTCAACTACCGTAACGGATAGCACCGAGTTTCCGCGATCGAGTCCAGAGGAACCACAGACCCACCACGACGAGGATGAGCGCGGGGATCTGCCCCGGCGCGATGATCCACCAGATGCGGTCCTCGCTCCGGAGCGCGTCGAGGAAAATCCGCCCGATGGAGGTCAGGACCATGATGGTCCAAAAGACCTGCCCTTCGAACGCCCGCCGGCGGGCGATGCGAAAGCCGGCCAGCAGGATGAGGGCGCCGAAGACCATCTCGTAGATCTGCAGAGGGTGGCGCGGCTCGGCCGTGCCCGGGAACCGCACGCCCCAGGGCAAGGTCGTGGGGTCGCCGTAGAGCTCGCCGTTCATGAAATTCCCGAACCGCACGAAGATGTTGCCCAGGGGAATCACGAATCCGATCACGTCGGCGAAGTTCCACATCGAGATTCCCTGGCGGCGGCCTGCGATCCAGAGGACCAGCAGACCCGCGGCGATGGCCCCATGTGACGAGAGTCCGCCGTGGTCCACGCGCACGATTTCGAGCGGGTTGCTAAACTCGGAGAGGTGCGTGACGACGTACCCGAGCCGCGCGCCGATCAGCGCCGCGAGGATGAACGGAATCGCCATCCGGTCTAAGGTCGCCGTGGGGATGCCATAGCGCGGTCCGAGGCGGTAGGCAACCAGCAGGGTGAGGACAATCGTCGTGGCGAGCATGACGCCGTACCAGCGGATCGTGAGGGGCCCAATTTCGATGAGTACCGGGTTCACTCGCTGACTCTCCGAAGGGGGGGAGCGATTCTTGACGCTAGATGCTAGATGCTAGATAAACGTACGCGGACCTTCCATCCAGCATCCAGAATCTAGCATCTAGCATCTAGCATGCTCGTGGCCCTCGGTTCGACCAGCGATTCAAAGATCCGCACGGTGCGCGCGGTATTCTCGCGCATCGATCCCGACGTGCATGTGGTGACCGTTCCGGTAGCCTCAGTGGTCCCTCCGCAGCCGGTCGGAGATACCGAAACCATCCGCGGCGCGCTGCATCGAGCGCGGGAGAGCCGCATCCGCACCGACGCCGACTTTGGGGTCGGGATCGAGGGCGGGGTGCACGAGGATCAGTGGGGCGTCTGGATGTGCGCCTGGGTTGCTGTTGAGGACCGGGAAGGTCGCCAGGGACTCGGCTGCGGGCTGCGGCTGCGGCTGCCGCAGTGGATGGCCGTCCGCGCGCTGGCCGGCGAGGAAGTTGGAGACATCGTGGACTCACTGATGGGGCACGCCGAGGCGCACGAAGTGTTGGGGGCGACCGGTCTGTTGACGCGGGGGTTCGTCGACCGCCAGGCCTCGCTCGAACAGGCCTTGATCGCGGCGCTGGCGCCGTTTTTGAGCCCGGAGCACTACACAAACAGCCCCGGCCAATGAGTACGGGCCGGGACTGTTGACTACCCTATGCTGATGTCTCGTGTTACGCGGAGCGACTGATTAACCAGAGCACGAGCGCAATTCCGAGGATCCACCAGACCATAGCCGCCACCTCCTACGGTGTTATTCGCCCCCAGTTGCGGCGGAAGTCACACCGGTTCTTGAGCCGATCACGGATGTGAGAGATCATACTCCTAAGGGTTGAGCAGCACTAGGATGACAGAACGTCTCTATTACGCCGACAGCTTTCTGCGGGAATTCGATGCCACCGTGCTCGAAGTGCGAGAGCGCGGCGGCCGCCCCGCGATCATCCTCGACCGCACCGCATTCTATCCTACATCGGGCGGGCAACCCCACGATCTCGGCCGGTTGGACGGCGCCGAGATCACCGAGGTGTTCGACGAGGACGGCACGATCCTCCATCTGGCCGACCGCGCCCTGGAGGGCCGTGTGCACGGGACGATCGACTGGCCGCGCCGTTTCGATCACATGCAACAGCACACCGGCCAGCACATTCTCTCCCAGGCCTTCCTGCGCGTCCTGCGGGCCGGCACCCGGTCGGTGCACTTCGGAGCCGACGTCTGCACACTCGATCTCGACATCGCCGACCTCGGCCCGGATGAGGCCGGCCGGGTGGAGGATGCCGCCGACGCGATTATTTTCGAGGATCGTCCCGTCGTCGTCCGCGAGGTGGACGAAGCCGAACTGCCGCACCTGGGACTGCGCAGGCCGGCCAAGAAGCGGGGCCGGGTGCGGATCGTGGAAGTGCAGGACTTCGACGTCTCCGCGTGCGGCGGGACGCACGTGCGGCGGACCGGCGAAATCGGTCTGATTGCGATGCGGCGGTGGGAGCGTTTCAAAGGCGGTGTGCGGATCGAGTTCTTCTGCGGACAGCGGGCGCTGCGCGAGCACCGCTGGAAGAACGCGATGGTCCTCGATCTCGCGGCGGAACTTTCGGTGAAGGATCGTGA
>DASXUC010000029.1:0-1897 GCA_036505015.1 bacterium
CGGCGTGGACGCCGGGGATCTCCGGCAGGCGTTCCGGAAGCAAACTGCGCTGGAGCGTCTCGGCGATGCCCCGCTCGCGCGCATACATGCGGGCATTATCGATGGCCACTGCCGTACGCCGGGCCAGGCCCTCGGCAAGATTCAGGTCCCTGCTCCCGTAGTGACGGCCGGACTCGGCGGTCACGAAGCTGATGACGCCCAGCGTCCGGCCGCGGGCGATCAGCGGCACGACCATTGCCGATCGGAATCCTAATTCACGCAGGATCCGGAGATGTTCGGGATCCCGCGCCCCCTGAACGAGCATCTCGTCGGAAATGTCCTCATACAATTCGGATTGACCGGTACGCAGGACGTGATAGAGACCCCGCGGCGCGTTGGGATCGGTGGGGTACCGTTGCTCGAGGTCCCTCGCCATCGCCACCTTAACCGGATCGACGTGCGCCACCCCCAGCCGGCGAAGCCGGCCGTCCTCGTCAACGACGTCCACCACGCACCAGTCCGCGATCCGATCGACGGCGAGGTGAGCAATCGCGCGCAGCGTCGTCTCGTAGTCGAGCGTGCTCGCCAGCTGCCGGCTGGCCTCGTTGATGAACTGCAGCGTCCGCTCGCGTTCGTCGACCGAGCGGGCCATCACGCCCATGCCCTCGGCCAGCTGCGCGACCTCCGCGGGACCGCTCGGTTGGATGATCCGCGGAGTCTCTCCACGCGCGATAGCGGCAGCGGACCTGGCCAGTCCTTCCAGCGGGCGGACCAGCCAGCGGGCGATGACGACGAACAGGCTGAGCGCCAGCAGCATCACCGCCGAAATCGCGATGACTTGTTCGAGGACCGGGTCCCGCAGCGCCGCCTGCAGCGGCGCCAGCGGCCGCGTGAGCACAATCGCCCAGCGCGTACGGGTCACCGGCACCATGGCGCCGAACGCCGCGCCGCTCGAGAACGGCGCGGCGTCGCCGATGAGATGAACGGGACGGCCCGCGAGTACTTCCCGGACCGAGGGCAGCGCACTGAGATCGGGAACCGCGCTCCGTTCAGGGAAGTGCGTGCTGTACAAGACGTTCCCTTCGTCGTCGAGCAGGGTGACCATCGCGTCGGCCGGCAGGGTGGCGCGGAGCCTGGCCATCAGGCTCGGTGGATAGAATGCCACGATGAGGTACGCCCGTGTGTGACCGGCGGTATCGACGACCCGCCGCCCGAACGCGATCGTGGTCTGACCGCTGGCGATGCCCTTGATCCCGTGGCTCCACGTGGTCTGCTCCCCCGCCCGCAGCCGCTGCAGATAGGGACGCTTGGAAAGGTCGAGCCCGATGCCTTCCCCCGATGCCGAGGCAATCACATGCCCCTGCAGATCAGTCAGGAACAGGGCGCGCAGCGTCGTATAGTTATCGCGGATCGCCTTGAGGTAGGGACCAGTGCGCTGGTGGGATAGACCGGGCTCGTTGCCCAGCGCGAGCGCCGCCGCGAGCGTCGTCCCCTCCAAGTCTTGGACAAACCCGTCGACCTGCGCCGCGACGGTGCGGCTGATCGCGACCGCGTTCTCGATCTCGGCGCCCTCACGTTCGGCGGTGAGGTCACGATACGTGAGGAACGTGAAGAACATCACGGTCAGAAACAGGACGGCCACTGTGAGCGTCAGACTTGTGGTCAACCGCCATCGGCTCGGCCCGAACCTCATCGTGCTGGTCACCTCGTCCACGGCATCGGATCGACGTGCACCCCGTTGATGCGGAACCCCCAATGCAGGTGGGGTCCGGTCGATAGTCCGGTGCTGCCGACCCGTCCGATTATTTCCCCACGCCGGACCCGCTGCCCGGCGCGGACGAAGACCTTCGATTGATGCAGGTAGGACGTGACGATTCCCATCCCGTGGTCGAGCAGCACGGCATTGCCCGACAGGGGC
>DASXUC010000030.1:0-21140 GCA_036505015.1 bacterium
ATGACCACGATCCCGGGTGTGTTCGCCGGCGGCGACGTCGTCCGCGGGGCCGATTTGGTGACCACGGCGCTGGTCGACGGCCGCGCGGCCGCAGCGGCGATCGAGGAACACCTCCACAGACCGCCCACCCTTTCGGACTAGACCCAATCCTTCCGCAACCGGATTCGGAGCACCGACAGTGGCGCCGATAATGAGCGCTGGAGTCTTCTATGGGACGTTCAAGCGCTTTGCTCGCTCTTGCCGGTGCCCTCCTGGCCGTCCTGGCGCTGTCGGTGCAACCACCGGCAACATCATCGGCCCCAACGCCGGCCCAGAGTTCCTGTGTGGGGTGCCACACGAACCCGACGGCGCTGGGACCGCTGGTCAAGCCATTCCCGGTCATCCCGGCAGAGGGCGAGGGCTGAGCGGGACCGCTGCCCCCGTCGGGGGCGCCCTACCTGCGGAAGTACGTCGATCCGAAGTTCCTGAGCACCACGCACGGGCAGATCGGCTGCACGGCGTGCCACAGCGGCAACGCGTCGGCACCGGATCCGGTGAACGCGCACCGCGGCCTGGTGGGCCGGCCGTCTGACAATCCGCAGAAGGCGTGCGGGTCCTGCCATCCGGACATTGCCGCGAACTTCACTAAGAGCCTGCACTTCACCACGCACGGGCAGGAAACGGGCCTCCGCGCCCTTACCGGCGCCGTGCGGTGGACGGCCGCAAAGCCCGCGTACCAGAAGGCCTGCGCGTCGTGCCACGCGACCTGCGGCGACTGCCACGTCAGTAAGCCACCATACAGCAACAACCCGCTCATCCTGGGCGGTCTGCAGAATGGCCATCTGTTTGCCAAGAAACCGCCGATGGTATTGACCTGCAGCGGGTGCCACGGTGGGCGCGTTGCCGCGGAGCTCACCGGACAGTACGAGGGCTTCCCCGCCGACGTCCACTACACCAAAGGCAAGATGACCTGCACGGACTGCCACAGCGGCGCGCAGATGCACGGGGACGGGACGACGCCGGCCAACCGCTTTGCGGTCAAGAATGGCCCAGAGTGTCTGGACTGCCATCCAGACGCGGCCGCCGGTAGAAGCCGGAATCGGTCGCACACCGTCCACGGCGGGTCGCTGTCCTGCCAGGTGTGCCATAGCGCCGTCAGTAAGTCGTGCAATAACTGCCACGCTGGAGCCGGTGCCACGTCGTTTCCGGCGCTGAAGATCGGGCTCAACCTGCGGCCGGAGACTCCGAACAGGTACGTCTTGCTCCGGCACGTGCCCACGACGCGGGACATGATCGACCGGCTGACCGGGCTGGTCAATACCCTCCAGAACTTCGACCGGGTGCCGACCTGGAAAACGGCGACGCCGCACAGCATCCAGCGCGTCACCGCCCGCAGCCAGAGCTGCGCGGCGTGCCACAACAACCCGACCCTGTTCCTGCGCATTCAGGACTTGAATCCCAGCGATTCCCAAGCCAACGGTAAGGTCGTCACGGGCCCGCCGTTGCCAATTCCGACACGATGAGGAGGAGCACACGATGGTGAGACAGATGATCGTTGCGGTCGCCCTGGTCCTGGTGCTCGGGACGGCCGTGCCTGTTGTTGTCCAGGTCCCGGTGGTCCAGCAGGCGGTCGTGACCTACCTGACCAGTCTGCCGGCGGATTGGAACGCGATGAGCCCCGCCGCGTTGAAGAGCCGTCTCGATGCCGGCGAGAAGATCTTCCTCCTGGATGTGCGCGAACCGCACGAGTTCGCCGATGGGCACATTCCAGCGGCGGTCAATGTCCCGATCCGGACGCTCGTTGCGAATCTCGACAAGCTTCCGGCCGCGAAGGACGCGGTCATCGTCGTGGTCTGCGGGTCGGCGCTTCGCGCCGCCTACGGCACGATGGCGCTGAGTATGCTTGGGTACAGCAACGTCAAGGACATGAGCAGCGGCATGACGGGGTGGGTAACTCAAGGCTTCCCGGTCGTGAAGTAGCCGATTCTCGGCCCCAGGCGGTGCCCCGCCTGGGGCCGTAGGTCGCCGGACCTCAGGAAGAGCTATTGCGCTGGTAGGCGGCCATCATCTCCAGCAGCACGCGATCCAGGAAGACGTCGAGCCGGCGCAGGGATCGCACTTTGCCGTCGGGCGACAGCGGGAGCTTGTTGGAGACCGCGTCGGTAATGATCCGCTTGAAGAACAGAAACGCCTCGGTGGCATCCGCCGGCGACAGGTGCAGCCCCGCCACCCGAGCGCCCAGCTCACGGCCGGCCCGCTCGCCGGCTGCCAGGTGCCGTTTCTGCTGGGTCCCACCGGGGAGATAGCCGCCCAGCGCACCCATGAGGTCGCGGCACACCGCCCCGATCGCCTGGGCGGCGGGCTGGTCGAGCGCCTGATACCATCGCTGCGCGCGGATCCGATGGACGGCGCCCGGGACGAGGCGGTCCGCGTGCGGTCCGATCAGATCCCGCAGCCGCGGCTCGTCTCCGCGGCGGCTCCGCTCGAGGAACTCCGCAAGCGCCTGCCTAGCAAATCGCCGGTGCCCGCCCGGCGTGCGAAACATCGGGACCCGGCCGGCGTCGGCCCAAGTGCGCAGGGTCGACTCATCCACGCCAAGGAACCGGCTGGCTTCACCGAGCGTGAGCCATTCCGAGTCGGCTTCCATCGCCATCTTTCGTTCTGTCGCCATCGAACGTCCCCTCCGCCTACGCCTGCCGCCCGTCCAGCACGCCGAGGACCCGGACCGCAGCCTCCTTGCCCTGCCGGATGCAGTCGGGAATGCCCACACCCTCGTACGCCGATCCGGCGAGGACGAGTCCCGGCGTGCGGTCCAGGTGACCGCGTGCGGCGGCCACGCGCTCGAGGTGGCCGACCAGGTACTGCGGCATCGCCTCTGGCCAGCGGTACACGCGGGTCACTGTTGGTGCAGCGCGAACACCGAGCAATGAACCGAGCTCTGCAAGGACGGCGCGGCTCAGCGTGCCGTCGTCCATCGCCAGGGCGGCCTGATCGCCGTCACGTCCGACGTAGGCGCGAAGCACGACGTAGTCATCCGGTGCACGGTGAGGCCATTTGGAGCTGACCCACGTGCAGGCGGTGTGCATCGTCCCCTCGCCGCGCGCCACCACGTACCCGTGGCCGGCCAGCGGGTGGACCACGTCCGCCCGGCGGAAGGCGAAGATCACTGCGGCGGTGGACACGTAGGGGATCGATCGCAGGACGCCCGCTGCATCGGGGCTGACATCGGCCAGCAGCGGCGCGGCGGCGGACGCCGGAACGGCCAGGACCACGGCATCGGCTCGCAGTTCGGTGCCGTCTTGCAGCGCCAGGACGTACTCCGCCGCCCTCGTCGTGATCCGCGTCACCTGCCCGATCCGCACTGACCTTTCCGGCAGCGCGCGAACGGCGCGGTCGACCAATTCGATAAGCCCCCCGCGCAGCGTCATGAACATCGGAAGCCCGGCACCGGCCCGCGGCCGACCGGTCCGACGGCGGGCGAGGACGGCCCCGGTCAGGCTGCCGTATCGGCGTTCCGCGTCCGCAAATTGCGGAAACGTGGCCCGCAGGCTGAGGCGGTCGATATCGCCGGCGTGGATGCCCGCCAGCAGCGGCGCGGCCAGGCGATCGACGGCGGCGGAGCCAAGACGGCGGCGGACGAATGCCCCCAGCGATTCATCCGTGCCGTTGCGCGAGGCGGGGACGAGGAGATCCAGCGCGAAGCGGGCTTTTTCCACTGGAGAGAACAGTCCGCTGCGCAGGAAGGGGCCGACCCGCTGCGGGATCAGCCCCGCGAGCCCGTCCGGCAGCGGCTCCAACCGGCCCCGGTACAGGACAAAGGCGCCTCGGGGTTCCAGGGTCCCGATGAGCCGCTCTCCCAGACCGAGCTCGCGCGCGAACTCCACCGCGGCGGGTTTGAGCGTGAGGAACGAATCGGGGCCGCCCTCAAAGAGAAACGGCTCGACGCGCTCCGTCCGGATCTTCCCACCCGGCCGACCGGACGCGTCGACCAGGGTCACGTCCACCACGCCCGCCGCCGATGGGCGGGAGAGCGCCCAGGCCGCAGCCAGCCCGGTAATGCCGCCGCCGACCACGACCACCCGCGCGCTCATGCCTGCCCCACACTATTCGGACCCTCACGCTCGGGGCGGTGCCGGGTGGAACTCGACGCGTGCTCGATGAGGTCGGCGAGCACGGCGATGAAATCCTCCCCGTCGTTGAGCGACGGCGCCCGCACCAGCCGAAGGCCGAGCCGATCGGCGGCGGCCCGTGCTTCCACGTCGATGTCGTAGAGCACTTCCAGATGATCGGCCACGAAGCCGACGGGGCAGACGACGACCTCATGCACGCCCTCGCGCGCCAGCTCCGGCAGCGTCTGGAGGAGATCCGGCCCCAACCACGGCTCGCCGCTGTGCGACGCGCTCTGATACGCGAACCGCCATTGCGCGACGCCGGCCGCAGATGCGACCAGCTCCGCGGTGCGCCGCAACTGCCCGGGATAGGGATCGTTCCAGGTCAGGATGCGCTGGGGGAGACTGTGCGCCGTGAACATGACCGCGGGGGCCGTAGTCTGCGCCAGCGCGGTCCGCAGTCGGCGGGCGACCGCCGCGATGAAACCGGGATGATCGTGCCACGACTCCACGGTCTCCAGCACCACGCCGTGCTCCGCCGCCGCAGCCGCGGCAGTGGAGAAATACCCGGCGACGCTGAGGCGGGAGTAGTGCGGCGCCAGTGCCAGCGCGGTGGCCGAGCGAATCCCGGACTCCGCCATCACGCGGACGGCATCGGCGATGAACGGGGCTGAGTGCTTCATGCCGACGGTGACCGCGGCGCTGTGCCCGCGGGCACGCAGGACGGCGTCGAGCCCGCCGGCCTGCGATTCGGTGATGGCGCGCAGCGGCGACGTCCCCCCGATCGCCCGGTACCGCTCCCGCAATTCCTCCACCGCCGCCTGCGACGGCGGACGGCCGTCCCTGATGTGCGTGAAGTAGGCCGGAACCTCGTCCAGGGTGGCGGGGCTGCCGTAGGCCATGAGGAGCACGCCGCGGTTCATGGGTCCGGAACCGCGGCGGAGTCGTGATGGACGAATTCCACGAGTCGTTTGAGCTGTCCGGGAGCCGTTTCCGGCAGTACCCCGTGGCCCAGGTTGAAGATGTGGCCGGGCCGTCCGGCGGCCCGCGCCAGGATGACCCCGGCGTGATGCTCCATCACATCCGGCGGCGCGAGCAACAGCGCGGGATCGAGGTTGCCCTGGATGCCCCGTGCGGGGCCGATGCGTGTCCAGGCATCGCCGAGATCCACCCGCCAGTCGACCCCGATGACGTCTCCGCCGGCGGCGGCCATCTGTTCCAGCAGCCCGCTCGTGCTCGTACCGAAGTGCACCACGGGCACTCCGGGCGGCAGCGCGGCGAACACGTCGCGCATGTGGGAAGCGACGTACGTCGCGTAGTCGGCGGGGCTGAGCGCACCGATCCAGCTGTCGAAGAGCTGCACGGCCTGCGCGCCGGCTTCGATCTGATACCGCAGGTATGACACCGTCATGGCTCCCAGGCGCGTCATCAGGCGGTGCCACACGTGGGGGACCTGATACATCATCGCCTTGGTCTGAAGAAAGTCCCGTGACGGGCCGCCCTCCACCAGGTAGCTGGCCACGGTGAAGGGCGCTCCGGCGAACCCGATCAGCGGGACCGGGCAGGCGCGCCGGATCATCGGGATGGCCCGCAGGACGCCGGTCGTCACCTCGTCAGGCTCGAACGCGCGCAGCGTCTGGACGTCCCGGTCCGTCCGCAGCGGCGAAGCCACGCGCGGCCCGAGCCCCTCCTCCAACTCAACGGCCACGCCCATCCCCCGCAGCGGCAGCATGATGTCCGCAAACAGAATGGCCGCATCGACGCCGAGTTGTTCCACCGGACGCAGCGTGATCTCGGCCACCAGCTCGCTCTGCCGGCAGAGGTCGAGGAACGCGTACCGCTCCCGCAGGGCGCGGTACTCCGGCTGGGAGCGGCCGGCCTGGCGCATGAACCACACGGGGGTCCGGTCAACCGGTTCGCGGCGGCACGCCTGGAGGAACCGCTGCGACGACACAGCGACGCTCATGGCACGTAGGCGCACAGCGGGTCGGCCGCCAGGTAGTCGCCCGTGTGCGCGAACGCCCGCGCGCGCGACCCACCGCAGAGACTGCGGTACTCGCATCGCGCGCACTTGCCGCCGAACGCCGACACGTCACGGAGCGCGGTGAACACGAGATGGTTCCGGTAGAGATCGGCGAGCGACCGGTCGCGAACGTTGCCGGTCACGACAGGGAGGAATCCTGCCGGCGTGACCTCGCCGCGATGCGAGATGAACATCACGCCGTTGCCGTCGCGCACGCCAAATCCGCGGCCGATCGGGCTCCGCCGCACCGCGGCGCCGTCGAACCCCTCGTCGCGCATACGGACCAGTGCCACGCGTCGAAAATGCGGCGCTTCGGTCGCCGCGATGCCAAACCGCGACTCCCGTGAGCGATCGTACAGCCAGTGCATCACCGCCTCGGCGTCCGCCGGCGTCAGTTCTTCCAGGTCGCGGCCCCGCCCTACCGTGATGAGGAAGAACAGACTCCAGCGCATGATATCCAGGTCCCGTGCCAGGGCGTAGAGCGCCGGCAGATCCTCGCGCGTCTGGGCCGTGACGAGAGTGTTGAGCTGCAGCGGGATGCCCAGCGTCCGCGCCCATCGTGCCGCCGCGAGGGTGGCGTCGAAGGTCCCCGGCACGCCGCGGAACTCGTCGTGCCGCTGCGGCGTCGAGCCGTCCAGGCTCAGCGACATGCTCTGCATGCCGGCCGCGTGCAGCCGCTCCAACGCTGCGGGGGAGAGGTTGGCCGTGGCGCTGGGGGCCAGCGAGACGCCGATGCCCCGCGCGCTGCCCGCCGCGATGACCGATTCCAGGTCCGGCCGGAGCAGCGGGTCCCCGCCGGTGCACACGAGGTGTGGCAGCGGATCGCCGAATTCCAGGATCTGGTCCAGTAGCGACAGCGCTTCCGGCGTGCTCAGTTCGTGTGGGTCGCGCCGGGAAATCGCTTCGGCCCGGCAGTGCCGGCACGCCAGGTCGCAGGCCCGGGTCATCTCCCAGTAGATCATCCGCGGGGCGCGGCTGAACACGTACCCCGCGTCCGCCGCGACCACAGGCATCATCGTCCGCACGATCGCATCTCCCCTCAGCCCAACAGGGCCAGGATGTCGTCCACGCTGCGGTGCACCGCGGTGAGGATCGGGGTATCGCGCAGCGTGTAGCGGCGGGCCTCGGTTTCCCGCAGCGCCGTCACCAGGTCTTGAAACGCGGCCAGGTCGTCGGTCTCGTACGCGACGATGAATTCCTGGTCGTCGAGTCCGGTCGAGTACGCGAGCAGCTGGCGCACCTGCGGAAAGTCATGTCCCACCCGGATGTGCTCGTTCATCATGCCCTGCCGCGTCTCGCGGGAGAGCCGGTACCAGTCGGCGGTCTTGCTGAACGGATAGACGATGAGGTAGCGCCCGCGCTCCCCGCTGATCAACGCCTGTTCCTGCGTGCCGGGCTTCCTGAGGTATCGCGACGCGCGGATGAGGCCGGTGAAGGCGTGGGGGACCGTCATCCACCGCCCCACCCCCGCCCGCAGCAGCTCCGACGCGGTGTCCTCGAGCAGTGCAAGCGACGGCGCCACACGCACGAAGAGGAGGTCGGCGTCTGCGCGGAGGCCGATCGTCGAGTACGGCAGGCTGAGCACCGCCCGAGCGGCGCGGTCGACCGCGGTGCGAAAGGCCGCGGCGTCGGATTCGCGCGCGTCGGCGGGCAGACGCCGCCAGGCCGGATCCACCCGCAGCGTGAGCACCTGCAGCACCGGCTGCTCGTTCAGCGGCCGCTGCCCTGAACCCGAGCGCAGCGAGTGGTTCATGGGTTCAGCCACTGCGCCGCCTCCTTCGCGTGGTAGGTGATGATGAGGTCGGCGCCGGCGCGTGCGATCGCGGTGAGGATCTCCAGCGCGGCCGCGCGCTCATCCAGCCATCCCTGGGCCGCGGCGGCCTTTACCATCGCGTACTCGCCGCTCACGTTGTAGGCGGCCAGGGGCACCGGCACGCTCGACCGCACGCGACGGATCACATCGAGGTACGCCAGCGCGGGCTTCACCATCACGGCGTCCGCGCCCTCGGCCAGGTCGAGGGCGATCTCGCGCTCCGCTTCCCGCACATTGGGCGGATCCATCTGGTAGCCACGGCGGTCCCCAAACTGCGGGGCGGACCCGGCGGCGTCCCGGAACGGGCCGTAGAATGCCGAGGCATATTTGGCGGAGTACGCCAGGATCGCCGTCTCGCTGAAGCCCGCGTCATCGAGCGCACTCCGGATAGCGGCCACCTGCCCGTCCATCATCGCCGACGGGGCCACCACGTCCGCGCCGGCCGCCGCCAGTGACACCGCCGTCCGCGCCAGCAGGTCGAGCGTGACATCGTTGTCCACGGTGCCGTCCCGCACGATCCCGCAGTGCCCGTGGGACGTGTACTCGCACAGGCACACGTCGGTGATGACGGCGAGATCCGGATCGACCGCGCGCAGGCGGCGGACCGCCTGCTGGACAATCCCCTCGTCGTCGTAGGCGCCGCTGCCCCGGGCGTCCTTGGATTCCGGCAGCCCGAAGAGCATCACGGCTCCCACGCCGAGGTCCTTCAGGTGCGCGGCGTCGGCGGCCAGTTCGTCCACCGAAACCCGTGCCTGCCCCGGCAGCGACGGGATCGGCTCGCGGATGCCCCGGCCGGGCCGGACGAAGATGGGATAGACGAAGGCCTCTGCCGACAGCCGGGTCTCGCGCGCCAGTGATCGCAGCGCGCGCGTCCGCCGCAGCCGGCGCGGCCGTACGGTGAGCTTATGCACCGACCAACCTCCTGCGGATGACTGCTGTGATCCCGTCGATGCTGTACTCCCCGGCCACCATCTCTACGCGCAGACCTGCCGCGGACGCGGCCTCCGCCGTCACCGGCCCGATCGCGACGACCGGGACCTCCAGCAGACGGGTGCCGATTCCCGCGGCGCCGGCGAGAGTGACGAGCCCGCGGGCCGCGGACGCGCTGGCCAGGACGACGGCATCAACGCCGTCCGCAAACGCGTCCAGCAGCAACGGAACCGATTCCGGCGGTGCCTCGATCGTGCGATAGGCGATCACGTCATCCACCACGGCGCCGCGCGCGCGCAGCACGGTTCCAATCTCGGCCGCCACCGCCGCCCGCAGCCGCAGGACCCGCTGTCCTGCGCTGATCGGGATCTCCTCCGCGAGCACCTCGCTGGCAAACGCCGAGGGGACCCACGCCGCTGCAACGCCGTACGCTGCCAGCGCGGCGGCCGTCCCCGGCCCAATCGCCGCGCAGTGCAGGCGCGGCGGCATTGCCCGCGCAGGGGCCACGGCCGAAAAACGCGCATACAGCGCCGCGACGGCATTGCGACTCGTGAACACGATCCAGTCGTACGTATCCAGCCGGGCGATCGCCAGATCCAAGTCGATGTACGATGCCGGCGGCGCAATCGCGATGGCCGGGACCTCGACCGGATCGCATCCGGCCGCTCGCAGCAGGGCGCTCAATCCGCCGGCCTGTCCAACCGGCCGCGTCACCAATACGCGCGGAGCCCCTCGACCCGCTGGCGCTCGCTCGGATCCTGCCGGGCGGGTCACAGCAACTCCCCCGCGCCCCGCGCCAACAGTTCCTCGGCCAGATCATGACCGACTCCGGCGCCGTCGTCGGCAGGGCCCTCGCGAACGCCGTCGATCACGCGCGATCCGTCGGACGCGATCACCGCAGCGGTCAGGCGCAGGCGCCCTCGCTCGGTTTCCGCGAAGGCTCCCACCGGCAGCCGGCAGCCTCCCGACATCCTCCCCAGCACGGCGCGCTCCGCTCCCACGGCCTGGCGCGTCGGCGTGTGATCGAGCACGCGCACCAGCTCGAGCGCGCCTCCGTCGTCTGCGCGGATCTGGACGCCCAACGCGCCCTGGCCCGGTGCCGGCAGCACGCGTGGGATGGGCAGCCACTGCGTGATGCGATGCGATAGCCCGAGCCGCAACAGTCCCGCCGCAGCCAGGCACACCGCATCGAGGGCACCTTCGTCGACCTTCCGGATCCTCGTATCGACGTTGCCGCGCACTGGGACCACGGTCAGGTCAGCACGCAGCGCACGGAGGGACGCGGCGCGCCTCGGGCTGCTCGTTCCGACGCGGGCCGCGGACGGCAGCGACTCCAGCGTCAGCCCGCCGCGCGCGACGAGGACGTCCCGCGGGTCTTCCCTCGCCGGCATCGCGGCGATCACCAGACGCGGAGAGGCCTCGGTGGGCAGATCTTTCATGCTGTGGACGGCCGCGTCGATACGGCCGCCCGCGAGCGCGACCTCGAGCTCCTTGACGAAGAATCCCACGCCGCCGAGGCGCTCGAACGGCCGCTCGGGATGCTCGTCGGCGGAGGTCCTGAAAGTGTCCACGCGGACACTGAGCTCCGGATGCGCGGATCGCAGCGCGGCTACGACGGACTCCGTCTGGGCCATGGCGAGCGCGCTGCCCCGGGATCCAACGACGAACTCTGCCGTCACTGCCCTGCCTCCGCGAAGGCCTCGCGCGCCGCCGCAACCGTGCGGTCGATCTCATGCTCACCGTGCGCGGCCGAGAGGAACCATGATTCGAACTGCGAGGGCGGCAGCAAAATGCCTCGCTCCAACATCGCGTGAAAGAACCGGCGGAAGCGTGCGAGATCCGCGCCCGACGCCGCGGTGTAATCTCGGGGCGGCTCAGCGGTGAAGAACACCGTGACCAGCGACGCGATCCGGACGATCGAGCAGCGGCACCCCGCGGCCAGCGCGGCCTCCCGCAGTCCGGCCTCCAGCCGCGCACCGAGGCGCTCGAGCCGATGGTACAGCTCGGGCGTCAACGCGCGCAGCGTGGCACTCCCGGCCGCCACGGCGACGGGGTTCCCCGACAGCGTCCCGGCCTGGTAGACCGGGCCGAGGGGCGCCAGGACGCTCATGACGTCGGCCCGGCCGCCGTAGACGGCAAGCGGCATCCCGCCGCCCGCAATCTTGCCCAGGCACGTGAGGTCCGGCACGATGCCGAACCGTTCCTGGGCGCCTCCCCGGGCGAGCCGGAACCCCGTGATCACCTCATCGAAGATGAGCAGGCTGCCGTAAGCGCTGGTGACCTCGCGCAGGGCAGGGAGAAATCCGGGCACGGGCACGATGACGCCCATGTTTGCGGCGACCGGCTCGACGATGACGGCCGCGACCTCGCGGCCGCCGGCCGCGAACGCCGCACGGACCGCGGACGCATCATTGTACGGCAGGACGATAGTGTCGGCGACGGCGCCGGGCGTGACGCCCGCGCTGGCCGGCAGTCCCAGCGTGGCCAGTCCGGACCCGGCCTTGGCCAGCAGGCTGTCGGCATGCCCGTGATAGCCGCCGGCAAACGCAACGATCTTCGCGCGGCCGGTGAAGCCGCGGGCGACCCGGATCGCGCTCATGGCGGCCTCGGTGCCCGAACTGACAAACCGCATCCGCGTCATCGACGGGACCGCGTCGCGGATCAGCCGGGCAAGCTCGAGCTCGCGGGGGGTGGGCATCCCGAAGGTCGTCCCCCGCGCCGCGGCCTCACCGACGGCGGAGACGACCTGCGGCGCCGCATGGCCGAGAATCAGCGCGCCCCAGGAGCCGACGTAATCGACGAATCGCCGTCCGTCGGCATCGGTCACATACGCCCCGAGACCCGCGGTGGCGATGACCGGCGTCCCGCCGACGGCCCGGAACGCACGGACCGGGCTATTCACGCCGCCGGGGAACGCCTCCAGGCTGGCCTCGAACACGTCGATGGCCTTCACGGTGCGTCCTCTAGATCGAACAGCGTGCGCGCCAGCGTCAGCGCCCGCGCATCCTCTCCCTGCGCGCGCAGACGCACGAACGGCGCGTGCAGCAGTTTGCGCACGGCGCCCTCGATGACGCCGCGCACCGCGCGGCGCTGGTGCTCGTCCAGGCCGCTCAGCCGCCCTCGGGCACGGTGGAGCTCCTCGTCGATGATCCGCTCGGCCCGAGCATGCAGCGCCGCAATCACCGGCACCGCAGAGCGGCCGCCGAGCCAGCGCATGAAGGCATCCAGCGCATCCTCCACGATTTCGTTCGCCTGCGCGAGGTCGGACTCGGAGGTATCGGCGGATCCCGGCGGCTGCAGCTCGTCCAGATCGTAGAGGATCACGTCCGGCAGCGCGCGCACCTGCGGAGCGACGCCGCGCGGCACGCCGATGTCGATCACGAGGAGGGGCGTGGACCGCGGGCCGGCCTCGCGGAGGATCTCGGGGATCAGGACCGGGTCATCCGCCCCGATGGACACGACCAGCACCTCGGTGTCCCTGACGACGTCACGCAACCCGTCGAGACCGATCCCCATCGCGCCGTACCGTGCGGCCAGCGCCGCCGCCGTGGCTGCGGTGCGGTTGGCCACCGCAACGAGGCGCGCCTCCGCGTGAGTGAATACCTTGGCCACCAGCTCCGCCATCTCGCCGGCGCCCACGATCGCGAGCCGGCGGTCCCCAAGCGTGCCGAGGACGGTTCGCGCGCGCCGCATCGCGGCGTGGGGAATCGACGCCGCGCGCCGGCCGAGGCCGGTCTCTGCACGGGCCCGCCGGCCGCAGCCGATGGCGACCTGCATGAGGCGGTTGAGGATGGGGCCTGCCGTCCCCGCCTCACGGGCCGCGGTGAACGCCCGCCGGAGCTGGCCGAGGACCTGGGCCTCGCCGACCACCATCGATTCCAACCCGGCGGCGACCCGCAGCGCGTGGCGCGCGGCGTCTTCGCCTGATGCGGCGCGCAGATGGGGCAGAATCGCGTCGACGGGAATGTTGCCCCACCCGGCCAGCACCGCCGCAAGCCGGTCCACCGGCGGGTGATCCATGGTCGTGACGTAGAGCTCGGTGCGGTTGCAGGTGGACAGCACAACGGCTTCGGTAACGCCCGGGACGGCCGCCACGCCTTCGAGCAGACGGGGGATCTCCGCTTCCGGAACCGCCACCAGTTCCCGGACGTCGAGGGAAGCGGTCTTGTGGGTCAGTCCGATGACGGCAAGCATCCCGCGGCGGTTATCCTGTGGAATTCTGGGTATTTCTTCGGATTTTTCAGAAAAACCTGCCTTTCTTCAAGCGAGCATAGCAAGCGAACTGTACCCCGGCATCAGGCAGGCGGAGGATTCCCGATCAGACCCAGGCCCGATTGGCTTCGACGACTCAAGTCCTCGCCGGCCTGCATGAAGGGTCGCGAGCCGTGATCGACGCCGTCCCATTCGAGGACGGCGTCGACGACTTCGCGGCACTGCGCCTCTTGCCAGGCGAAACCATTGAGGTCGTCCAGGTGATTCCACTGGGGGGTCCACTGCTCATCCGCACCCGCAGCGGTTTCTACGCGCTGGGCCGCCTGCTGGCCGAACGGGTGTGGGTGCGCACCTGAGATCCCTCGGCACGTCCTGTCACACCTCCGGGGCGGGAGAGTGGAAAAAGGACCTTCCCACGATCGCTCTCATCGGCAACCCCAACGTGGGAAAATCGACCCTCTTCAACGCCCTCACTGGGCTGACCGCGGGGGCCGAGGATGAGCCGCGGTGGTCCTCGACCGCACCCTGGGACGGCTGGGCCTGACCGGACGCGCCGCGGTGCCCCTGGTCGCCGGCGCGGGCTGCAATGTTCCCGCGATCATCGGGCTGCGCGTCCTGCGCACGGAGCGGGAACGCTTGATCGCCGGAACGCTGATCACCCTCACCCCCTGCAGCGCGCGGACCGCGGTCATCTTCGGTGCCGTGGCGCGCTTCTTGGGCTGGCCCTGGGCGGCCGCGCTGTACGCGATCGTTGCGGCCCTCATCATTGGCGCCGGATGGGGCCTCAACCGCGTCATCCCCGGCCGTCCGAGCCCGCTGTTGATGGAGATCTTTCCGTTCCGCGTCCCGGGAGTGCGGACGGTCCTGCGCAAAACGTGGTTCCGCGTGCGGGAGTTTGCGTTTGTCGCCGTCCCGATCGTGCTGGGCGGGAGCCTCGTCCTCGGCGGCCTGTATGAAACCGGGTGGATGCGCTACGCGGCGCTGCCGCTCGAACCGATCGTGGGCGGCTGGCTCCGCCTGCCGGCGGTCGCGGGGCTCACGCTGCTGTTCGCCGTGCTGCGGAAGGAACTCGCCTTGCAGTTGCTTGTTGCGCTGGCCATCGCACAGTTTGGCTCCGGCGCCTCCGACCTGCGCGGTTTCATGACCGGTCCGCAGATCTTCACGTACGCGCTGGTGAACACGATCTACGTGCCCTGCGTGGCCACGATCGCGGTCCTCAACAAGGCGCTGGGCTGGCGGCGGGCTGCGCTGATCTCTGCCGGGACGGTGGCGCTGGCCGTGCTGCTCGGGGGGATCGTGATCCGGCTCCTGCAGTAAGACCGCTCAGGTGGACAGCACGACGCGAACACGGGCGGCGACGTCACGCCCGATCGCGTGGCGGCTTCCGTCGAGTTGCAGGGATACGGGCCCATTGAATGGAGCGACCTCGTACACTGTCACGCGCACGCCAGGCACCAGCCCCAAACTGCTCAGGTAGGCGAGCATCGCGGTGTCTTCTTCGGGCACCACGGCCACGCGGCCGGATTGGCCTGCACCGAAGTCCGCCAAGGATGTCGAGGGGACCGCCTGTTCAGGCGCTCCAGGAATCGGGAGGCCATGTGGACACGTTCGCGGCTGGCCGAGGACCTTCGCCAGAGCGTCTTCGACCTCATCGCTGATTACGTGCTCCATCTTGCACGCTTCGTCGTAGACTTTGGGCAGATCGAGCTTGAGGACATCGGTCAGCAGGCGCTCGGCCAGCCGAAGGCGCCGGACGATCCTGGTGGCCTTGGACCACCCGGACGCGGTGAGACGATAGCCTTCCTCGCCTCCGCCGGAGACGTACCCTGCTGCGCCAAACGGCGCAGCGTCTCTGACGCCGACGGCGCGGACACGCCCATAAACTCGGCCACCTTCGAGACCGTCGCCGGGGATGCCGTCTGCAACACCGTGTAGACGGCTTTCAAGTATATCTCCGCGCGTTCGGTTCTGGCGATGTCGTGTCTGGTCACTACTTGACCTTCCGGATCACCAGGTGGGCGATGCCGCCATCGATCTCCAGCGACACGAGCTCCCCGCCGGCGGCGCGGACGAGGATAGGCGCGTACTGCGTGACTTCGTCCACCTGGCTGCACCGGATGTCGATGAGGTCGCCGGGCTTGGACAGGTCCATCGCCCGGAGGACATCCCAGAACGGGCCGCAGGTACCGACCGTGGCATCGATCGACCAGGTTGCGCCCTGCTCCAGCTGCTTCATCATCTGTTCCTCCTTAGATCGCTTACACTCGGCCCGGCGGCACGAGGTGCCAGTAGGCCCGGTTGAACAGCCGCTTCATCGCATATGCAGTGAAGTTGGGTGCGGCCGGCTGGGGCGGGTGGGTGTAATCGAAGCTCAGCACCGTGGCCCGATGGTCCCCGCTTTCCAGGAAACACATCACTCTGCCGGTGTACTTGGCCGCGGAGCCGTTGAGGTCTCCAGCGATCCGATCAGCCACGACATGCGCCTCGAAGTGCGCCGCCGAACCGCTCTTGCTCACCGGGATGTCGGTCGTGTCTCCGATGGCATAGACGCCGTCGTACCCCTTGACTTGCAGCGTTTCGCGGTCGGTATGGATCCAATCGCCGCGGTCGGCGATCCCATCGGCAACGACCGGCGCCGTCCCGCGGTGGGGCGGGATCAGCATGAGCAGGTCGTAGGCAAGTTCTTCTCCTTCCAGCGATCGGACGGCCTGCTTCAGCGGATCGACTTCTTCCACGTTGAAGAACGTGGCCAACTCGATGCCGCGGCGGGCCATGACCGGTTCGATAACGTCGGCCACCGACTCGATCGGAAACGCCCGCGGGAGCGGGGAGACGTAGGTCAGTTTTGTCTTCTCGCGCAGCCCGCGGCGGCGGAGCTCCCATTCCAGCAGCAGGGCGAACTCCAGGGGCGCCGGGGGGCACTTGTAGGGCACCCCCGCCACGCCGACGACGATGTGGCCGCCGCGGAACTCCGCCAGGGCCTGTCGCAGCCGCAGCGCAGCGGTCGGGGTGTAGAAGTGGTGAGCGCCGGCGAGTCCCGGGACCTCCTCGGGCACCAGGCGCGAGCCGGTAGCCAGCACGAGCGTGTCGGCGGCCATTTCCCCGCCGGCGGTCCGCAGAGTCCGGTGAGCGGGATCGATCGCCTGCACGGTGTCGTGCACGAACCGCACGCGCCGATCCAGCACCGACCGCTGCGGCCGGACCAGTTGTTCAGGTTCCACCCATCCGAACGGCACGTACAGCAGCCCCGGTTGGTACAGGTGCCCGGAGTCGCGGGAAATCATGGTGACCTCCGCACCGCGATGCTTCCGCGCTACCAGGTTGGCGACGATGGTCCCGCCGGTGCCGCCGCCGACGACGACGACCTGTGGGGACGTCATCGCTACCGTCCCTTGCGCACCACGAGACGGGCGAAGCCTGTCTCGTCGATGATCCCGAGGAACTGATGCCCGGCCTTCTGGCACCATTTGGGGATGTCGCGCCTGGAGCCGGAATCGCTCGACAAGACCTCGACGGTCTCGCCGACGCGCGATTCGCGGATCGCCCGGATCAGTTCCATTAGCGGCCCCGGGCAGTAGCTGCCCCGAGCGTCAATCGTTCGGTCAACCTTCGTGTCCTGCAGCTCGACGGCCATCTCAATAACCTCCTCTGCCTGCGTCGACGCTCTTCTCAAATGAACAGCGTGACCTTGCCCTTCTGCGCTTCCTCGACGAACTCGCCGACGCCGACGACGTCATCCACGATGGGGTCGAGGTCATCCTCGGTCATCCCCATCAGATCCATCGTCATCGCGCAGGCGTGGACCTTCACGTGTCCGTTTCCAAGCTCTTTCGCCGTCTTCAGCGTCTGGTACCAGGACGGGACGTTCTTCTGCTGCATCATCGCCATCATCGCCTGGCCCTTGTCCTCGAAGTCCTTGCTCATGCGCATGTTCTTCTGAGGCTCGCCCTTGCGGAAGGCGTCCAAACCCCAAAACGTCAGAAAGATGTTGACGTCCTGCTCCATCGCTACCGCCCCGGAGGCCAGAATCGCCACCGGGAAGAGCTTGTCCACCGTTCCCGAGAACACCACCATCGACAGCCGCTCGGCCATTGCCCTCTCCTCCTCGCTCGCTTTGATACTCCGGGGAGTATCCCAAGATCAGCGTACGAGTGGTGGGCGGACGGCACATCAGACCGCGCGCTGATGTTCTATCGGGCCTCCGCCCGACGCGCGGCCCTCCAAACGAGCCATATACTCCAGGGAGTATATGGAGGGGGGCGCAGGATGGCGGTCACAGTGAAACTTCCGGACACGACCACCCAGGCGGTCATGGCGCGGCTGCGCCGGATCGAGGGGCAGGTGCGCGGGTTGAACGACATGCTGGCCGCGCGGCGGGACTGCATCGACATCGTTCAACAGCTCGCGGCAGTGCGGGGAGCCCTGGACCGGGCGGCGGTCGACATCATCTCCTCAGGGATGGAGCAGTGCCTTCGGATGGAGCTGCGGGGGGACAGCCGGGCCGGCAGCGCGCTGCGGAAGGCCCGGAAAGCCTTCCTCATGCTCCGCTGATCGGTTGCTGACGTCTGACGCCTAGCGTTCGTCCTGGCTTCTGGCTTCGCGCGCCGCACGGCGGGCCAGACGCAAGGGCTCCGGCGCCCGGTAGCCGCGACAGAGGGCCAGCACGACCGATGCTGCGACGTCTGGATTCGTTCGCCACGCCGCGTGCACGGCCAGCGGCCTGATCCCCCGGCGCGTCCGCAGCCAGTAGCCGACGAGCTCACCGTTGAGCAGCGAGGGGCTCATCGCGCCATCTTCGTCCGCGGGCGCTTCGCCCTGAGCGAGCAGCGGCCTGTGGGTCACGCCGACCGACGGCAGATCAAGGATCGCGCCGAGGTGCAGCGCCAGTCCTGCCCGGCGCGGGTGATCGCGGCCGGTGGCATCGACCACCACGACGTCGGGGCGTTCAACTAGATTTCGGACGGCGGCTTCCAACAGGGGCCCTTCTCGCAGCGCCAGCAGTCCTGGAACATACGGGTGGCCTGCCCTCCCGCGGACGACGGCAGCCAAAGTGGTGCCGTCCGCGCGGACGAGCGCCGCTGCCGCCCAGCCTGGGTCGCCGGCGGCGCCCGGTCGGAGTATCCCTCTGTCGAAGCAGACGAAGCAGCCCGCAGCAGACCACCCCGAATCAGGCGGCTGCCAGGGTTCCGGTGACGCCGCGGCGAGTCGGCGCTGTTCCTCTTCCAGTGCCTGTGGGGACTCCGGCCAATCGTACGTCAACGACACCTGCTACCCGGTTCCGCCATTCTGGTACCGCGTCATTCTGGTACCGGGTACACAATTCGAGCCATTTCTGTACCTGGTACTCGATTCCGGCCATTCCGGTACCCGGTACAGGTCAGAGTTTGTCGCGAGGTCCTCGCCACGCTACTGACGCACTGCGACATTCATCCTTGCCGCCCCGCCGCTCTCAGCACCCGCAGGGCATTGAGGCGGGTCGCCGGGCGGCGCCGAAAGGGTACGGCGAAATTGACGAGCAGCCCCCGTCCGGCCACTCCCACTGCACAAGGTCGCCGGCCAGCGCCGCCAGTGGGCCCGTTCCACTTCTTGCGGGGGTGCACGCCGAACCCGCCGTCGGCGCGCTGGCCGCGGAGCAGGCGCGGACGCGGGGACTCGCCGGGACCGCGAGCCGCGCGCGCGCGGGCTCGACGGCGCGTGGGGATGCCCGCAGAGTTCGGTCAGCGTCACGTAGCGGACTGATGGATCAGAGGACTGGAGCAGCCGTTGGATCGCCGGATCGGAGGTACGCATCTCCCCTGCGGGAGATTATTCGTCCCCGCTCCCACCCGCCACTGCCGGCTGCGGAACTGGCGGCGTCGGGGGCGCCGCCGCGAGTTGCCGGTACAATGCGTCGCGCCGGGCAATTTCCCGCCGCGCCGCCTCCAGCAGCGCCCGCGCCCGCTCCGGATCGGCACTCTCGACAATCTTGAAGCGCGTCTCGCGCGCCATGAACTCACCGACGTCGACCTTCGGGGAGGGGGAATCCATCTGCAGCGCCGGCAGGGCGCGCTCGACCCGGCGGGGATCGTAGCGGTACAGCGGCCAGTAGCCCGAATCGACCGCCAGCTTCTCGTGCTCTGCACCCAGTCGCAGATCATACCCATGCTCGATACACGGCCCATACGCGATGATCAGCGACGTGCCGGTGAAACTGTCGGCTTCGCGGAACGCCTGCACGGTCTGCAGGTCTTTCGCGCCCAGCGCCACCCGCGCGACGTACGCGGTGCCGTAGGCCATCGCGAGCAGTCCAAGGTCCTTCTTGGGGATCGCCTTGCCCGCGGTGGCAAACCGGGCGGCGGCGCCCAGCGGAGTCGCCTTGGACTGCTGCCCGCCGGTATTGGAGTACACTTCGGTGTCCAGGACCAGGATGTTGACGTCACGGCCCATCGCCACGACGTGGTCCAGCCCGCCGTAGCCGATGTCGTACGCCCAGCCGTCGCCGCCGACAATCCAGACGCTCTTGCGTACCAGGAAGTCCGCCAGCCCGCTCAACCGGCGGGCGTCGGCCGTATCGAGTTCGGCCAGCGCTCCCCGCAGCAACTGCACGCGGTCGCGCTGAGCCGTGATGCCGGCCTCCGTGGACTGGTCCGCGGCCAGCAGCGCGTCGGTGAGCCGATCGCCGATCCGGCCGGCCAGCGCCTTCACCAGGTTGCGCGCCTGGGCGGCCTGGACGTCGATGGCCAGACGGAACCCGAAGCCGAACTCCGCGTTGTCCTCGAACAGGGAGTTGGACCAGGCCGGGCCGCGCCCGCAGGCATCGACCGTATAGGGCGCCGTCGGCAGGTTCCCACCATAGATCGAGGAGCAGCCGGTGGCATTGGCGATCAGCAGGCGGTCGCCGTAGAGCTGCGTGAGCAGCTTGAGGTACGGGGTCTCCCCACAGCCGGCGCAGGCGCCGGAGAACTCGAACAGCGGACGGAGGAACTGCGTGCCTTTGACGTCGGTCCGGACCTTGCTGCGGTCGGGATCGGGCAGTGTCATGAAGAACGCAAAGTTCTCGCGGTCCTCTTCACGCAGCGGCGGCTGCGGGGCCATGTCGATGGCCTTGTGCGCGGGGTTGCTCTTGTCGGTGACCGGGCAGACCTCGACGCACAGGCTGCACCCCGTGCAGTCCTCGGGGGCGACCTGCAGCAGGTACTGCATCCCCTTAAACTCCGGCCCGCGGTAGGGCGTCGTCTTCAGGGTCGATGGTGCGTCTGCCAGCAGCGCGGGCTCGGCGACGGTGGCCCGGATCGCCGCGTGCGGGCAGATCAGCACGCACTTGTTGCACTGAATGCAGATCGTGGGATCCCACACCGGGATCTGATCGGCGATGTTGCGCTTCTCCCACTGGCTGGTGCCGACCGGCCAGGTCCCGTCGGGCGGGAAGGCGCTGACCGGGAGGAGATCGCCCTGCCGCGCCATCATCACCGCGGTCACCCGCTGGACGAAGTCGGGCGCCTCGTCGCTCACGAAGGCACTCAGCCGTCGGGCGGCCGTCGGGGCGGACGGGACCGGGACCTCGTAGAGGTTGGCCAGCGTCGCGTCGACTGCGTCGAAGTTCGCCCGTACGACGTCGTCGCCTTTCCGGCCGTAGGTCTTGCGGATCGCGCCCTTGATCTTCGCGATGGCCTCGTCTCGCGGGAGTACCCCGGAGATTGCGAAGAACGCCGTCTGCATGATGGAGTTGATCCGGCCCCCCATCCCTGCATCCTTGGCGACCTTCGCCGCATCGATGACGTACATGCGCAGGTCCTTGCGGATGACCTCCTCCTGCGCGTCCCGCGGCAGCCGGTCGAAGACCTGGTCGGGGCCGTACGGAGCGTTGAGCAGGAACACGGCGCCGGGGGCCGCGGTCTCGAGCACGGGATAGCGGTCCATGAAGCCGTACTGGTGGCAGGCGACGAAATTCGCCCGGGAGATCAGATACGGGGATCGGATCGGCCGGGGGCCGAAGCGCAGATGGGAAATCGTGACCTGCCCCGATTTCTTGGAATCGTACACGAAATAGCCCTGGGCATAGTTGGGCGTCTGCTCGCCGATGATCTTGATGGAG
>DASXUC010000031.1:0-2362 GCA_036505015.1 bacterium
TCGGCGAAGCGGTCAGCATTGACACCGACCTCAGCTCCCGTGCGGGCGGACGGCAGCGAGTGTCCCGCAGCCGGGGCACCAGCGTGTTAGGCGCCATCGCCGGCGTGCCGAGTCTCTCGGTGCCGATGGGGTTCGGGCCCAGCGGCCTGCCGTTGGGTCTGTCGATCACGGGGAACCTGTTTGAGGAAAACACGATCCTGCAGATCGGGATGACCTACCAGCGGGAAACCGACTGGCACCGCCGCCGGCCCCCCTGAAATGGGAAAAGTCTCTGCATGAGAGCCATTGCCGCCGTAGGAGTCGTCCTCATTGCATTGGGACTGATCGCGCTGTTCTTGGGCGGCATCCCCTATACCGCAAAACAGACGGAAGTGCAGGTCGGTCCCATCGAGATCACCGCCCAGGAGAAGCGCACGTTGGTCTCGCCGCTGGCCGGGGGCGTCGCGGTGGCCGGAGGCGTGGTCCTGCTCATTCTCGGATTGCGCCGGCGCTAGGCGGTCGCCTCGACGGAGTCCTCGTTGATCAGTGTGAGGAACGCACTGACCACCTGCGGATCGAAGTGCGCTCCACTCTGGGTCTTGACGTACTCCAGCGCCCGCTCCCTCGGCCACGCCTTGCGGTACGGTCGGTCCGAGGTCAGCGCGTCCCAGACGTCGACCATGGCGAAGATCCGCGCCGCCAGCGGGATGTTTTCACCCACTAGCCCACGGGGATAGCCCGTGCCATCCCACTTCTCATGGTGACAGTAGGGGATGTCCAGGGCTTTGCGCAGATACGGGATGGGGGACAGCAGCGCGAAGGCGTAGGTGGGATGCCGTTCGATGATTTCCCGCTCGTCGGCGGTCAGCGGGCCGGGTTTCAAGAGCACGGCGTCGGGAATGCCCATCTTGCCGATGTCATGCAGCAGCGCCCCACGGCGGATGTGGATGAGCTCGGAGTCGGTCACCCCCATCGCGTCGGCCAGTCGTAACGTCAGATCGGTGACGCGCTGGGTGTGGCCTTCGGTTTCCTCATCCCGGAGATCCAACGCCCGGGACCAGCCTTCCAGGGTAGCGTCGTAGGCCAGCGAGAGCTCGAGGTTGGCCCGCTGCAGGTTCTGGAACATCGCGCTGTTGTCGATGGCCACGGCCGCCTGCCCCGAGAGGGTCTGCAAGAACTCCATCCACTCCGCATCTCCGCTGAAGCGTGTGCGGTGAAACACCTCGAGCACGCCCAAGACCTCGCCTTTGGCAATCAGCGGGGCGGCATGATAGCTGACGAATGCCTCCTGCGTCAGCAGCGGCGATCGGGTCAGACCGCCGGCTTCGGCCAGGAGATCGGGGACTGCGACGAATGTCCGCTCCAGGGCGGCGCGCCCGGCATTGCTGTCGCCTAATCGCAGCGACGAGTACTGCAGGGCGTTGGTCCGGAACCCGCGGCCGGCCACGAAGGTCAGCCGTCCGGTCGGCCGCTCCAGCAGCAGCACGTCCGCGGCGTCGACGCCCAGTTGTGCGACCACCTGATCGAGCAGCACGTCAAGGGTGACGCGGAGCTCCAGGCTCGCGGTGATGGCCGTGTCAATCATCCGCAGCGCGGCGAGGCGGTCCAGCTGGAGCCGGATCCGCGCTTCCGCGATCCGACCTTCCGCTTCCTTCGCGCGGCGAGACGCCGTCAGGCGATCGTACAGCGAAACCGTCAGCGCGCCGGACGCAAGGCCGATGCCGAGAAACGACAGCATGAAGTACGCGATGCTGGCCCGGCCCTGCGCGAGAATGCTTCGCGGCTCACTGACCGACAGCCGCAGCGCCGGACGGCCGGCAATATCCGGAAGAATCGCGGACCCTACAACGGTCTGGTCGCCGACCGGCGCGACATCGATCCTTCCGCGAAGGGCCACGGCGCCCGCCCTCCGGCTCCCAGGGGCCGAAGGGGCGAGGACCTCGGCGGCAACTTTCAGGTGCGTGGTCTGGGCGAGCCGCGCGACTTCCGCGGCCGAAAATGCCCGGCCCCAGACCATCGTTCCGCGGATCGGTCCTTCCCGCTCGCTGGTCAGAATCGGCCGCGAGGCAGCGAGCAGAGGCCCCGCCGGCAGCAGCAGGATTCCGCGCACCTCGCTCTCGATTGAGGCGTGGCGCACGAGGCGGCTTCCCGGGGCCAGCTGCGCGCGGAACGCCGGAGGCAGAGGGCCCAGCGCCGCATGCGAACGGTCAAATCCCCTTCCGTATACGAGCATGCCAGCTCGATCCACAATCGCCACAACGTCGAGCCGCAGGTCCTCGAACGTCTGGGCCGGCAGGTTCCGGTCTACGTAGTCCCGGGTGGGACGGGCCACGTACGCGTAGGTATCGTCCCACGCCGCCCAGTCGTTGAGCTGGCGGCTGAG
>DASXUC010000032.1:0-10080 GCA_036505015.1 bacterium
CACCCCGACCGATCGCAAACGCGTCCGCGTCATCACCGGAGGTGCGGGAGGCTCATTGACCCTCTGCTCCCCGACGTACCCGGCCAGTTCCTGTCCAGCCTCCGGGAATGGCAGTACCGAAGGCCTCAGCGCAGCCCGCGCTATCGGTGATCCTGCGCGCGTCAATGCGGTGACCATCAACATCCGCGGCACGCGCGCCAATCCGCTCCTGGGCGGGCAAACGCAGGAATCGACGATCACGGTCAAAGTGGTCCCGGGGAATTAGGGATGCGCCCCGCCGTAATGGACCAACGCGGTGCAGCCCTGGTCATCGTCTTGGTCCTGGTCATCGTTCTGACTCTGATCGGGATGGCCATGGTGAATCTCACACTGACGGAAAGCCGCATCGCGTTCAACCAGAGCGATGCCGCCGTGGCCACGGACCTCGCTCAGGCCGGGCTCATGCGTGCCGTCAGCGCCCTGCATAGTGACCCCACCTGGAGCGGGGCGACCGAAACGCTGGGCGACGGACAATATGTTGTTTCGGTCGTCTCCTCGGGCACCACACGATACGTCACCTCGGTGGGCACGAAAGGCCTCGCCCAGCAGACCGTCCGCGCGGCATACAAGGTCATCCCGAGATCCGCGATCAGCGCGATCTTCACGAACACAATCGCGAACCCGATCGGCGCCGGCACGACCGGGCTGACGATCAACAACCCGCTGCCGATGTACGACGCGACGGCCGTGCGTGCCAACGACGCGCTCGGTTCCGGGACGGCGATGACCCTGAATACCGCCGGGGCGGTGATCACAGGCGGACTGACCGCCTCGAGCGCCATCTCGGGCGTCGTCTGCTCGGCGTGGGCGTGGCGGTGCGAGACCTTCGCAGCCCCTGTCTCGTTCCCTCGGATCGACGCCGACAGCGGCAGTGCGTCAAGCCTGCGGGAACTCGCGAAGGCGACGACCGACCCGGTCGACGGCAAGAATCTCTACTTCAAAGCGGGCGATGCGGCGAGCCGGTGCAAAAGCGGGCTGGACAGCAACGGCTACACCTGGAACTTCGGACTCGGACAGACGCAGCAGTGCTGGGACAAGTACGTCAGCACGAAGAGCGGGTCGCTCGGAGGCGGGATGACGAATCCCGTCTTCTACGTGGAATTTGGCTCTTGCTGCGGCAATGAAGCCACCAGTTACACTGTCATCGGCACCACGGCCCCATCCTATTCAGCCCAGACCTCCAATTCGAACGGTGGGGGTGGCGCCACAACGCTGTCGATCAACGCGCCGGCCAGCGCCGCGGCGAACACCGTGTTGATCGCCGCTATTACGGTCGTCGGCGGGTCTGCCGCCACCGTCACGCCTCCGTCGGGCTGGAACCTGGTGAACTCGATCGACAACGGCTCTGCCATCAAACAGGTCATTTACTGCAGGGTCACTACCAGCAGCGAAACGACACCCTATGTCTGGACCTTCGACACTACCCGCAAAGCAAGTGGGGGTATCATGCGCTTCACGGGGGTAGATACGCTCGCTCCTATCGACGTGTTCAGCGGGCAAACCACACTTAGCGGAACCAGCCACACCGTACCGAGCATCACCACAACGGTCGCGAACACCAGGCTTGTCGCGAGCCTCAGTCTGGCGACATCGTCGAACTTCACGGCGCCGACCGGCATGACCGAGCGGTTCGATGTTAGTGGCGGCGGCGGTACCGGGACGACTACCGAAGGCGCCGAGCAACTCCAGTCGACGGCCGGTGTCATTGCTGCAAAGACGACGACCTCCGGCGCCGCCGCCGTGGGCATCACACATATCCTCGCCCTCAGACCGACCGGCGCGACGAGGGTGGATTGTGTCGGCTACATCAGCGCCACCCGCTCATTCTGTCTTCGCTCAAGAGCGGCCACCGACACCGGTTCGACCGTTCGCTACGCCAATAGCGATCTGCGTACCGTCAATGGCTCGGTCGTAGTGTTCACGCGAGGCACAGGTACGGTAGTGTCGGGCGATATCGTCTTTGAGGATCTCTCGGTGAGGACGGCCGACTACTCGCACACCAGCACCAGCAACCCGGCCTTCTTGGCGGGCGGGAAATTCGAGCTCTCCTCGTCGGCCTCCCCGGCCGCGGCCAGAACGATGACCATCACGGGGTTGGTGTACACCTTCGGTGGAGCAGACAACCCTAACGTGAACGGGTATCTTCAGGGTAATTCCTGCTCCGGCGCTTGCATCAACCTGCAGCACGGGGCGGCATTGGTGACCGTGAACTTCTACGGCGTTTTGATGACCAACGGCAACGTCATCGCACGGGACACAGCCACCAACACCGGTACCATCACGATCACCTATAGCCTGTCGGCGATCAACAGCCTGCCCTCGCCGTTCCTCAGCGGATCCACCGACAATATCCTCGTGCCGGTGGCCTGGTCCAACGGCAACTAAGCCTGCCGGCGCCGATCTTCGGCGACGCCCTCCGGAACCGTATAGGTCAAAAGGACTAGCCGGTTGAGCAGGAATAGACCCTGACGATCCGAAGGGTTCTCAAGGTTCGCCGCCCCCGCAGCGGACCCGGAGGGTTCATGGAGTTTCGGCGATGCCACGCCGCGCGGCGATTCGTGTGGCCGCTCGCAGTTTTCGTTTCCACGGTAACTCTCCTCGCCAGCTATTCGCCGGCGTTTGTCACGGGCGAGCCACGCCCGCCGCATGACCTCGCGCCCGAGAAATTTAGAGCCTTCCTGCCAAAACTCACCGGACGGACGCGGATCATCGTGGCCCGGTCCATGGGAATCGCAGAGATGGGCGGGCGGCGCATGCCCAGGGCGACGGCCTCCTATAAGTATCCGCACAAACGGCTCACCGACATGAACCTCGGCGCCGACCCCAACGCCGACGGCAACGAAGGCACGATCACGGCCAACCCGCTGAACAAGAAGTACATCGTCGCGGGGAACGTGGTCTTCCCCGTCGAGGTCCCGGGCGTCGGCGATCGCTACCGCTGCGCCGTCTATCGCAGCACCGACGAAGGGAAGCACTTCTCCAACGCGATCGAGTTGCCGACCCTGGCGCCGGAGACGAGCTGCCACCACCCCGGGCTGACCTATTCGCCCGACGGAAACCGGGCGTACGCAGTCTACATGGACGTCAAACCGTTCTTCTCCGGCGGGTCGGACATCGTGGTGAGCTACTCTGACGACAACGGCCTGAGCTGGATCGGCCCCCAGGTGATTCTCGACGGGGGTCAGCTCGGACCGGGCACTCCCTTCATCTTCTACGACAACCCCGCGATCAGCGTCCCCATCGAACAAGGTGAAAGCAACTGGGTCTATGTTACGGCGACGAAAATGGTGACGGCGACAGGCACGGCAGACGCCGCCTGCCAGATCGTCTTCACCCGGTCGGCGACGATGGGCGCGTCCTTTGATCCCCAGACGCTGCTCGAAACCAGCGTCAGCTGCGGTGATCTTCCAGGCACACCGGTCCTGCAGGGATCCAAGCCGGCCGGTGGACTCGCCCACGGCGTCCTGGCCGCCTGGTACAGCTCGGGGGCCGACGGCTGGCTGGCGGGCAGCTTTGAGATTCACACCCGCTTCTCTGCAGACAACGGCGCTTCGTGGGGGCTGATCATCAACGCCGCCGTCGATGCATTTGAGGCGCCGCAGTACCTGGGGCCCAACGCGTGTTATCAGGAGTGGTGGGGCGTGATGTTCCCCGACGTGATGATCGATGGGGATGGACGCGCCCACCTCGTCTACACCCATGACCCCGTCCCGCAGGCCGCGCCCGGGTTCGTCAACCCGTCGCCGGAAGACGGCGACGTCCGCTACGTCATCAGCGCGGCGGCGCCGTACGGGATCGGCAGCTGGGCGGCGCCGGTGACCGTCAACGACGACTACGTCACCAAGGACAAGAAGGGCGTCGGATCGCCGCCCCGCCAGGAGCGGGCGCAGGGCAACGCGGTGCTGGCGACGGAAGAGGAAGGCGAGAAGATCACCCTGCATGCCGTGTGGGAAGATCATCGGCTGTCACCCCCCGTCTCCACGGAAGGATGCCCGGACAGCTCGAATCTGAAGTACGACATCTTTTACGCCCGCATCGATCACGTCGAGAAAATGTCCAAGCCGGTGAACCCCAAGGAGATCACCTGGTCGATCAACTACCGGGTCTCCGATATCTCCTCGACCAACGCCGCCGCCCTGTCGATCAGTCCGCCGGGACTCGACAAGCTCGCGCACGGACCCGACCTCTACGCGATCTGGACGGACCGGCGCGCGGCCACGTCCATCTACTACGAGGACAACGATACCTACGTCAGCCGCGTGGCCAAAAAGGGCGGTTTCTAACCGAGGCACGGCTCGTGCTACACAAGGCAGAGGGGAGGGAGCACGCCCTCCCCTTTTCGGTGTCCAGGGGATAACTTCGCCTTCTGGCGAATAGTCTGCCAGCGCTGCGGTCCCGGGCGCCGCGGGAGGCATGGGTGATTCAGGTTGGGCGGTCGTTCACGGTCGGCATCGACCTCAGCAAACGGGCGGTGAAGGTCGCCGCCACCCAGCATGGCCGCCAGCCCCGCTTTGTGGGTGCGGCGGTGCAACCCCTGCCCGAAGGCGTGTTCGACGCCGGCGTGATCCTGGATCCTCCGGCTGCCGTTGAGGCGCTGCGCGCGGCGCTCCGGACCGCGGGCCTCAAAGGGGGTCAGGCCGTGGTCGGGATGGCCGGCCGCAGCGTGGTGGTCCGCCAGCTCACGATGCCGCCGATGCCCCTGGACGAGCTCAAGAACGCCATCAAGTGGGATGCGGAACGGCAGCTGCCGATCCGCATCGAAGAAGCCGTGCTCGACGTCCAGGTCCTGCGGGACATCACCGACGAAGGCCAGCGCAGGCTTGAAGTGCTGGTCGCGGCCGTTCCCGAGCGCGACGCGATGCTGTACTTCCAGATCGCCGAGGAAGCCGGCCTGGATGTCGCCGCGATCGAGGTCGCCCCGCTGGCTTTGACCCGCCTGCGCGGTGTCCAGGAAGGCAGCACCGCGGTGATTGACATCGGGGCCGCGCAGACCGACGTGGTTGTGATCCACGAGGGCGTTCCCGTGGTCGTACGTACGATCCTCATCGGCGTCGACGCGCTGGAAGCCGAGGCCACCGCAGGTGGCACCGCGGTGCAGGAACTCGTCACAGGCATTACCCGGTCGTTCGACTACTTCCAAACCCAGGTCCGCGGCCACCGGGTCGAGCGGGTTGTCGTCACCGGAGATGCCGCGACGGATCCCGCGTTGATCCAGACGCTGACGGCGGCGCTGGAACCGCCCGTGGAGGTCGGCAATCCCCTGATCGGGCTGGCGACCGATCGTGCGGTTCCACCCCTGATCGCCGAACAGGGACCGCAGCTCGCCGTCGCCATAGGACTGTCACTGAGGGCCATAGTCTGATGGAGATCACGCTCAACCTGCTGCCTCCGCGGCAACTGCAGAGGCGGTCAGAGCGGCGGCAACAGCGGCGCCGCGTGCTGCTGGGCGTTGCGGTCTTTGGCCTCGTCATCCTGCTGTACGTCGGGCTCAACGCCAGGATCGCCCTCATTCGCGGCCAGACCGCCGCCCTGGAACGGCGGATCGCGCCCCTACGCCCGCTGGCGGTCCAGGTCCAGCAGATCGAAGCCGAACGCGACGCCCTGCAGCGCCGCCAGGACGCCCTGCAGCAACTGGTGTCCGCGGGTCCGCGCTGGTCGGTGATCCTCAGTACCCTGGCAGCCGCCGTGCCCAAAGACCTTTGGATCACCTCGCTGCAATTCAACGGCAACAGCATCCTGATCGAAGGGAAATCCCTTAATCAAGCGTCGGCGGCCACGCTTGTGCTGCTGATGAAACGAACGCCGGTCATCGCCAGCGCCAGCCTGCGCGTGATCCGGGAAGAACAGATGCCCACCGCGCGGGTCTTTGCCTTCCAGGTCGCCGGAACGCTGAGACCGGGAGGCCAGGTCCCGTGAGGCGCCGGCTGACCCGCCGTGAGATCGTCGTCATCGCCATCGCCGCCGTGCTTGCGCTCGCGGTGCCGGTCTACCTGTTCCTGTTCCGTCCGAAACTGGAGGAGATGGCAGTGGCGGAACAGCTGTATGCGGCGAGGGTTCGGGAATACCAGCAGGTCGACGCAACGGCGCGCCGGTTCCCCCAGGCGCAGGCCGAGCGGCAGGCGGTCGCCGACCGGCTGGCCGTCGCGGAGCAGCGGATTCCACGGACGTTTGAGCCGGCAGACGTCGCGCTGCTGCTAGCCTCGGCGATCAAAGCCGGCGGTGTGCAACTGGTAGAGCTGACGTTTCCGGAGACCCCGCCCGCCCCCGCCGCGGGGTCGACCAGCGGACAGGGAAGCGGCGTGCTGGAGGCACCCTTCTCGCTGCACGTTCGCGGCACGTTCCCGCAGGCCGTACAGTTTCTTCGGTTCGTGGAAGTACTGCCCCGCGTGTTGAGCATCGACACCATGACCTTCACGGCCGGTCCCGCGCCGCCGCTGCTGGAGATTACGATTGGCATGAAAGCCTACGTGCTGCAGTAATGCGGCGAACCGTCCTGCGCGATGACTGGCCGGAACTGGCCGCCGCGATCGTGGCGGTCCGCTGGGTGGTCCTCGCCGCGCTGATCGTCCTGGAAACCCGGCAGCCCGAACCCGGCGCGGCGCCGTTTCCGCTGCTGTACGTCTATGGGGCCTTTGCGCTGTATGTCAGCGCCCTCACCCTCTACACCCTGCAGCGGCCCCAGCGGGCCGCGGAAGTCATCGGGTGGAGTCTGGTGCTCGACACCGCGTTCGTGGCCGCCGGCGCGGTCGCCGGGGGCGCACCCTGGCTCTTTCTGTCCCTCGGCCTCGCGGTCGTTGCCCTGGTCGGAATGTTCCGCGGGCACGCCGCAGCGACGCTGACCGGCGCGGCGGTCGCCCTGGCCCAGTTCCCGCTGCTGCCGTACTCCTTTTTCACCCCGAACCTGTGGATCCAGTGGCTCATCGCGGCGGCCCTCATCCTGGGCACGGGAAACGCCACCGCGGCGGCGGCGGTCCGATTGGCCCGTCGCGCCCGCGTGGCCGATGCCCTGGCCCGCATCCGGGCAGTCTCGGGTGCCCCGGGCCCGGTCTCGGAGGCGGCAGCGGCCATCCTCGATGAGACCATCCGCCTCTTTGATGCGAGCAGCGGCTCGCTGATGGTCGTGGATCCCATGGCCCGCGAGTTGGAGTTTCTGGCGACGCGCAACCTCGATGAAGCCCATCGCAAGGCGTGGCAGCGTCTTGGCGACGGCGTGGCGGGCTGGGTGGCGCAGGAAGGACAGGCGCTGCTGCTGTCATCGGGGACAACGTTCCCGCTGCCGCTGAAGCGTCCGGAGATCGGATCCGCGATGTGCATCCCGGTGCGCACCGGCGGCCAGCCCATCGCCGTGCTGAATGTGAACCGGAGCACGCGCCAGAGTAGGTTCACGTCTGCGGACCTCGGCGAAGCCGAGAGCGTGGCGCAGCAGGCCGCCGCCCTGTGCATGCGCGCGCACCAGGCACGCCGGCTCTCCAGCCTGCTGACGGAGCTGGCGGATAGTCACGCCCGGGTGACGACGGCGTTTACGCGGGATCCCGCGGTCCTCTGGCCGGCGCTGCTTGATGCCGTCAAATCCATGACCTCCGCGGAGTTTGCCGTGCTCGCCCTGGAGCAGGACCTCAGTGGGGGGTTCGATCTGGTCGGCACCCAGGGGATCACCCGGGCGGCGGCGCGGGCGACTCTCCCCGCGCTACTGGCCGCGGCCTCCGACGGGGCCGTGCAGGCGATGCGTGACCCGACCGCGCACGAAGGACACCAGCTGGTGTGCGTGCCGCTGACGATTGGGGGGCACACGATCGGCGCCGTGGGGCTGGGATTTGAGGATGATACCCAGATGTCAGAACAACTGCTCAAAGCCACCGCCGCGCACGTCGCCGCGGTCGTCAGCACCGCGCGGGCCGCTTACCAGGTCGCGGAGATCGGCGCGGTGGAAGAACGGCGCAGAATCGCCCGGGAGCTTCACGATGGCATCGCCCAGACCCTGGCGGATGCGCTGCTGCAGACCGACCTCTCCACCATGGCGGCCCAGGCCGATCCGTCGCAGCTGCCGGGAGACCTGCGCGAACTGCGGGGCATCCTGGAGCGCTCGATGCGAGAGCTGCGGGAATTCATGACCGAATTGCGGCGGGACGAGCTCACCGACGGCCGCTTCTTCCCCGCGCTCGATGCGCTGGCCAAGGAATTCCAGCGCCGGCACAATCTGGAGGCGGCGGTCGTCACCCACGGATCCGACGACCACGTCTCTCCCGCGATCCGCCACGCCGTACTGTCGATCGTGCGCCAGGCGCTCGACAACGTGCGCGTCCACGCGCAGGCCACCCAGGTCACGGTGCGGGCGGATGTCAACGACCTGGAGTGCGTCGTCCGGGTCGTCGACAACGGCCGGGGCTTCGACCTTGCCGCTTACCGCATGCGCCAGCCGACGTCTCACAACCTCGGCCTCGTCTCGATGCAGGAACGAGCGGCGCTGGTCGGGGCGCAGTTCGAGATCGACACCGCCCCCGGCCGCGGCACGACGGTGACCGTGCGCGTGCCGCTGGCATAGGTGGGATGAGCGACCCTCGGCGGATCCGCATCCTCATTGCCGATGACCACGCGCTGTTCCGCCGCGGCGTCCGCCGGGTCATGGAAACATCGCCGGAGATCGAGGTGGTCGGTGAAGCCAGCAGCGGCGAGGAGGCAGTGCGCCTGGTCGGTGACCTCGCTCCCGACATCGTCCTCTGCGATGTGCAGATGCCCCGGCTCAGCGGCCTGGAGGCGGCCCGGATGATCACGAGCACCAGTCCGCGCACGCGCGTGATCATGCTCACCGTGCACGCGGACGAAGAATACCTGTTCGAAGCGATCAAAGCCGGAGCGATGGGCTACCTGCTCAAGGATTCCACGCCCGAGGAATTGATGCATGCGATCCGCATCGTGCACGGCGGGGAAGGCCTCCTGCCCCCGACAATGGCCGCGAAGGTGATGCGGGAATTCGCGCGCAACCAGGAGACTAAGCCGCTGGCCGAGGTCCTCACGCCCCTCACCCCGCGAGAGGTGGAGATTCTGCAGCACGTGACCGGCGGGCTCGCCAACAAGGAGATCGGTCAGCGGCTCGGGATCAGCGAACGGACGGTGAAGAACCACCTCAGCAACATCATGGAGAAGCTTCACGTGAACAGCCGCACGCAGGCCGCGGTGTACGCGCTGCGGACCGGGCTGGTCGTCCCACAGGATTAGAGGAAGTTAAGTAGGACAATAATCCCATTTACGATGCCGGATCCCTCCCCTACGCTTGGTGGTGTGATTCCGATTCGCGTGCTCCTCGTCGATGACAATGTGGCGTTCCGGCACCGCATGAGCCGCATGCTGGCCCTGCAGGACGACCTGCTGGTGGTCGGCGAGGCCAAGGACGGGGTCGAGGCCATCGCGCGCGCCCGCGAGCTGCAGCCGGATGTAGTGCTGATGGACTTCCGCATGTCGGGCATGGACGGGTTCACGGCCGCGCGATCAATTCTGGAGGAACAGCCCCACGTGAAAGTGCTGATCCTGACCGCCTATCCGGGCGCGCTGGACGCCGAGAAGGTCGTCCGCAGCGGCCTCGCCGGGCTCCTGCTGAAGGACCGCCCGGCCGAGGAAATCGTCACCGCCATCCGCAAGAGTGTTGCCTGACGAGTAGTGGTCGGTTTGAACCACCATGCGCTTTTTCCCGGGCTGGTGGAGAGCCGCTCCGCTCTCGGGGCGGCTCTCCACCAGCCCCCGGGAGGGTACGCGCAGAGGCTGGGGCGGACCAGAGGGCATGGCGGCGGGCGAGTGGGGCGGCCCCCGAGCGGAGATTGGAGGGCGGCAACCATAGCGCAGGCCGTGAAGCACAGGATCGCCGCACCGATGTCGCGGTCAGCGGAAGAGACCGTCGTGATCCGTAGCTACAGATTGGCAGGCGAGCGCGGCAGGGAGCGTGAGGCCTGCAGTGGCAATCCGAGCCGCCCGACTGGCAGCGAGGGGCCGCCCCCGAGCACAAACCGCCGCCAATCCAGATTGACCCACTATCGCGTTCGCCCCGCA
>DASXUC010000033.1:0-5998 GCA_036505015.1 bacterium
CCACGATCATCCCAATCGTCATGCTGATCCGGCAGCTGGGTTGGATCAGGGAACAGCTCGCCGCGCGCCGTGCATCCCGCCTGGCGGAAGGGTCGCCGCCCGCCTAGATCATCGCTTCGGAAACCGTCCGGGACGAAAGATACCGATCTCGTTGATGCGGCCGTTACGCTCGCTGGCGGGATCCGCCACCATTGTGAACTGCACGCCCAGGTCCACGTACCGATAGGTCGTGACCTTTGCTGGAGCCACGGGAATGATCACGTCCGGCTGACCGTGCACCCGCACGACGTCATCGGTACCGCTGGCGCCCCCCAGACCCTGTTCGGTGCGCCACGACGGGTCGGAGGTCACGTCCTTGGTCAGCACCCGGGTCTCTTCAGATGGGATATCGTACGAGATCCAGATCCCGAACTGCTTCCACTCGCAGACGCCGACATCGCGTGGGGTCAGCAGGGATCCGCAGTCGACCGGCGTGCCGAGCCGCTGCTTGATCTCCGCGAGGGGCATGTCCACCGTCAGGTCGCCCAGCGCCCGGCCGGGGATGATGATGGTCGAGGTGACCGGCGCCGCGGACGCCGACAGCGCGCTGACGGACAGCAGGCCGGCGACAAGTATCCGGAGCATCGAATCTGATTTTCCCCGGTGTCATGACCGAGATAGAGGGACATAGGGCTGTATGCGAACCGTAGACTCGGAGCGAATTAGTAGCGAACAATGAGGCTCCTCGGCTCCAAAGATATGCTAACGCCACCAAGAGATTTCCATTGGATCTTTACCTGGTGGGAACCCGGCGCCACGTCTTTGAACGCGAAGTTGAAGGCCTGGGCATAGTCCCAGTTGGTTTGACTTGAGAAGAATACCTGTGCGGGAAGACCTATCGTGCCACTATCCAGAATTGCGCGTACGATCATGGTTGCGCCGCTGTTTGCCACGGCGGATGCCGAGAAGTCCACTTCCAGACACTCCTTGACCGTCCCACTGATTGTGAAGCTCGTATACATGTCTGGGGCGTTCACCCAGGCGGTCGACGTCGTCGACACGGAGGTGTCGGCAGTCTTGAACTTCATCTTCGCCGGCGCGAGGCAGTCCCCGCCGACCACGGCCGCGGGGCTGGGACCGGTGGCAGACTGTCCACTGTCCGTCCCCTGGGCCAACCCATGGGCCGTCCACCCTGCGATGACCAGCACCACTACGGCAAACATCACCGCGAGTACTACATGGATCCTTTTCATGCTGATCCTCCACAGCGCTGGAATGATGCCGACTTCTTTGTGTTCTCCTCGGCGACCTGCTCTCTAGTTCGCGCGGAAGGGCGGTATCGCTCAACGCGGAAGGATACGGGCGTGCGGACACTTCTCGTCATGCTCGCGCTGCTCGTGCTCATGCCCTCTGTTGGGCGTGCCGCAGTGGCGGCGGACCCCCTGGCAGCAGGCATCGCCCGCTATCAAGCCGCGCGGTTCACCGAGGCGTTGCAGCTATTCCTCCGGGCTGCCGCGCTGCAACCCGAGAGTGGCCGGGGGTGGGTCTGGCTCGGGGCGACTTACCTGCAACTCGAGCGCCGGCATGAGGCCATCCTCGCACTCCAGCGGGCGCTCGCGCTCGATCCCCAGAATGCTGCGGCCGACGTGTTTCTGGGCATCGCGTACATGCGTCTTGGTCAAAACGAACAGGCACGCGCGGCCTTCGAACGAGCATATGCGCTGGGAGGCGACAGCGTCTACGGATCGGCAGCCGCCCAGTGGTTATCGGTCCTGAGCGCACCGGGCGGACCAGCGCCGTCGCCCACCCCCACCGCGAGTGCACGTGTGGGGACCTGCCCGGCAGTTCCTCAACTGCCGACGGCGAAGGCGCCGCCCCCACCGCCGGCCATTTCGGCCAACATTCACATCACGGATTGGAACATCTCCGTGGCGGGGGATCAGCTGGTAATCGAAGGCACCGTGGATAACGACGGCAACCAAACCGTGCAGGACGTCCGGGTTGAGACCACAGGAATCGGCTTGACCGGGGCTCAGGTTGGATCGGGGTCGGTCACGCTCGCCGGTCCACTCGAGACGGCGGAAGGACGGAACTTCCTCATCCGGATCGGGACCTCTCCTCCGCCGATGTGGGTGCGGCTGAGCATCGCCAACTTCATCGGCCCCGGGGCCGGTGATCGACTCCATGCGGTCCTGATCCCGGTGCCCACGGCTACTTACGCTGACCTCGCGCGGGCGCGGGTCAAGATGGCGTCTTCAATATCGCCTCCAACCGTGGCACGCGGGCAATCGGTGTGCACATGGATCGCCGACGGCGCGGGGTTCCCGATCGGGTCCGTTCGCGCTCGTGTGATCGCAACGGGAGCCACGCCTGGAGGGCCTGTTCCCCAAGTGCGGTCAATAGACCTCACCGCCGGCCAGGGGGCCACCGTGACGTTCTCGTGGACCAGTCCGGTGACGGTAACCGTGAGGATTGAAATCGAGAGCATACAGCTAGGCGCGCCGGCCGGCCATAGGTAGCAGCGCCGACGCGCAGTCCTCAGCAACGCCGACAGTGCCGATCAACACATGACACCGCCCACGGACTCTCAACAGCTCGGTGATGCGTTCCGTCCCGCCGACGCGCTGGACCGCCTGACAGCCGATCGCCGCTCCGTCACCGTCTTCGAGCACGGCACGCTACAGGTCAAACTCTACGCGCCCCGCGGCACCGACCCGCAGACACCTCATACGCGGGACGAGGTGTACGTCGTAGTGTCCGGCCGCGGGCAGTACTTTGACGGCGTCGCGCGCCGGTCATTCGAGCCGGGAGATCTTCTCTTCGCGCCTGCGGGATGCGTACACCGCTTCGAGCAGTTTACCGATGACCTGGCGGTCTGGGTCCTCTTTTACGGGCCGGAGGGCGGGGGAAAATAACTCCGCAATGCCAACGGCGCACGAATTCCTCGACCTGATTGAGACCGAACGCGACGACGTGCTGTCGATCAGTCTGGATGTCGACCCCACCAAACCGGAGCATCAAACCGTTCGTCCGGCGTACGCGATTGAGCTGAAGAACGCGGTACGGGAGATTCTGGACGGCCTGCCCAAGCGCCGGCGGCGCCAGATCGGCCCATCGGCGGAGAGGGCGCTGGCGTACGTAGAGTCGATGAAGCCGCAGGGTCGGGGGCTCGCCATCTTTGCCGGGCCCGAGTTGTGGCGCCAACAGTTCTTTCCGTTTCCTCTTCCCACACGCATCAGCTACGGCCGCCCCGACGTGATACCGGTCCTCTGGAGCGCCGACGAGTACCAGCCCTACGCGATTCTTGCCGTGGACAGCGAGCACGCACGCATCCTCGCCGCCTACCTGGGCACGGCCGCCGTGATGGAGCACGATGCACTCGTACTGGACACCAACGAGTGGCGTTTCACATCAGGGCGGCAGCCGAGCTTCACGAAGGCGGTGGGCACCGGGGCCGCGCGAGGCACGCAGCGCGACACGTTCGACGCGCGGGTCGATGACCACGTCCGCCGATTCCTACACGGCGCAGCCAACGCGGCGGCCGATTGGCTCGACGAGTTGCAGATCGACCGTCTGATTCTTGCCGGAGCCGAGGATACCACCGCGGCCGTACGAGACATGCTGCCGGACCGGGCGCGCGGAAAGCTGGCCGCGACGGTGACACTGCCCGCGCACGCGACGCTGCCTGAAATTCGCGATCGTACGCTGGAGGCGGCTTTGCAGAGCGAACGCAGCCGCGAGGAGCAGTTGATCGCCACCGCGCTGGAACGCACCGGTGGCCCGGCAGGGTCGGTCCTGGGCATCGATGCCACGCTCGCGGCGCTGCAGCGGGGGGAAGTGATGACGCTGATCGCCGATCGCGCGCTGTCCGGTCCGGTGGGCCGGTGCCGGCGGTGCGGGTACGTGACCGCGAAACCGCGGCAGCGGTGTGAGGTCTGCAGGGGAAAAGTGGAGCCGACGACCTTCCCCCAGGTTCTTCCGCTGCTGGCGCACCGCGGCGGCGCGGAATTGGAACTGGTGGGCAGCGAGTCGGCCGGGGCGCTGCGCGCGCTGGGAGGCCTGGCGGGCATCCTTCGCTACGCGGTGCAGGCGACCGTCAGCGCCCCACGGACCTCATCAGCCCGGCCCCGCGGATGACCGACACGGGATTCCTGCAGACCAACGGTGCGCGGCTGTATTACGAGGTCGCCGGCAGCGGGCACCCGCTGCTGCTCATCCATGCCGGCGTCGCCGACCACCGGATGTGGGATGACCAGTTTCCCGTGTTCGCAGAGCGGTACCGCACCATCCGCTATGATACCCGCGGCTTCGGCAAGTCCGTTACCGAGGACGTACCGTTTGCGAACGCCCAGGACGTGGCTGATCTGCTCGACCACCTCGATATCGCCCGTGCCCACATCATCGGGGTGTCTCGGGGCGGCCAGATCGCCATCGCCTTCACGCTCGACCATCCAGAGCGGGTCAGCGCGCTCATCCCCGTCGCCGCCGGCGTCGGCGGCTACCAGGATACCGATGAGCCCGAAGATGAACGGGAGCTGTGGCCGGCGCTGGAAGCGCTGTGGGAAGCAAAAAAGTTCGACGCGCTTGCGGATCGGGAAGTGAAGGTGTGGGTCGACGGGCCTCGTCAACCGGAAGATCGAGTCGACAGCCGCATCCGCGAAAAGGTCCGCCGGATGATCCTCGAGACCTATCGCGGACACACCACCGGCGGCCAGCCGCAGTCGCAGAAGCCGCCCGCGATCGGCCGCCTGCACGAAATCTCCGCCCCGACCCTCGTGGTGGTGGGTGACCTCGATACACACTCCGTCCGGCAGGTGGCAGACATCCTGGCGCAGCGGATCCCCGGCGCGAAAAAAGTCGTATTCCCGGGAACGGCGCACATGCTGAGCATGGAACGCCCGGCGGAGTTCAGCCGGGTCGTACTGGAGTTTCTGGAAGGAGTCCGAACCGCCGCGGGTTAGACGCGCGCAGCGGCGGAGCGCACCTGCTCCAGCGCGGCAGTGACTGCCGACGTCAGCAGACGGGTGTCGGAGCCGATCGAAATAAACCGGAAGCCTTCTCCCAGCCGCGCCACGGCGTCATCCGCGTGCGTGGCCATAATCCCGGCAGTCTTGTGGTGGCGGCGCGCCGCGGCCAACACGCGATCAAGCGCACCGCGAAACGCCGGATGGTCGAACTGCCTGAACAACCCGAGATTCGCGGACAGATCGTTGGGCCCGACAAACAGCACGTTCGCACCGGGCACGGCCGCGATCTCGTCGACGTGGTCGAGCGCGTCGGGCGTTTCGATCTGGCAGATCACCATGACCTGCTCGTTCCAGGTGCTTAGATAGGCGGGCAGGTCGACCCCGTAGCGATTCGCCCGCACCCCGGCGACGCCGCGAATGCCGTCCGGCGGGAATCGGGCCGCGGATACAGCACGCTCGGCCTGCTCGGCGGTATTCACCAGCGGCACGACCACCCCGAGCGCCCCACGGTCCAGTGCTTTCTTGATGAGGACCGGATCGTTGCCGGCGACGCGCACGAATGGAACCACCCCCGTCCCGCCAAGCCCGCGGATCATGTCTTCGACGGTCTCCCCGTCGGTCGGCGCGTGCTCCGTATCGATGACCAGCCAGTCCGGTCCCAACCCCGCGACGAGTTCCGCGACCGCAGGTGACGGCAGGCTGATCCAATGTCCCACCGCGGCGCGTCCATCCGCCAGTGTCCGCTTGACGGTGTTCTCGATCATCCTGCCCGCATCGCCGCAAGCAGACGCCCCGGAACGACCGGCAGGGACGTGATGTGCACTCCGGTGGCGTCCGCGATGGCGCTGGCGATCGCGGCTCCAGCGGGTACCACCGGCGGCTCGCCGACCCCTTTGGCGCCGAACGGCCCGAAGTCCGACGGGACTTCGACCATCACGGTCTCCATCGGCGGCACGTCGGTCGCGCGCGGGATGGAATAATCGGCGAACGAGGCCGTCAGCAGCGTCCCTTCTTCCGAATAGATCATCGCCTCGAGCAGACCCCACCCGATG
>DASXUC010000034.1:0-2660 GCA_036505015.1 bacterium
TCTACACCGCGGTCAGTCCGGCGTACGCGCTGTACGCCACGATCACGGTGGTCGTCGCGGTGATCTTCGCCCTGATCTTCCCCGCGCGCCGGGTGCGGCGCCTGCAGCCGGCGGCCGCGATGCGGATGGAGTAAGGAGAGCCTGCATGCGAACGCTGACAGTCGCCGTTGTGGTTGCGCTGATCGTAACGGGATCCGCGCGGGCCGCGCCTGACGCTCAAACGCTGCTGCGCGCGGTCGAAGACAACCTGCGCGGCGGGTCCGGAAAGGCGACGATCACACTGACCGTCACGCGGCCGGACCGGCAGACCGAGTACGTGCTCGCGATCTGGACCGATGGTCAGGACCGCAGCCTGGTACTGGTGAAGGCCCCGGCCCGCGATGCCGGGCAGGCATTTCTCCGGGTGGACGATAACCTGTGGATCTACAATCCCAGGCTCAAGCGCACGCTGCGCATCCCTCCAAGCGGCCGCAGCGACAGCTTCCTGGGTTCAGACATCTCGTACAGCGACCTCAGCGGGCGCGACGCGGAGCGAGACTACACACCGCGGATCGTCAGTGATGACAGCACCGCCATCGTCCTGGACCTCATTCCCAAGCCCGGAGCGCCCACGCCGTATGGAAAGGTCACGTTTCGAGTGCAGGCGGGCACCTACGCCCCGTTGGAGTGGACGTTCTACGATCAGCGTGGCCAGGCGGTCAAGCGGATCGTTTTCTCCGCGCACGCGAAGATCGGCGCGCGCGTCTTCCCGACGCGGACGGTTGTCGAGGACCTCATCCGCCCCGGGTACCGCATGAGTGCCGTTTACACCGAGATGCGGCCTCGGCGTGCCCGTGCCTGACGCGTGCTTCACGCTGCGCGCCCTCGAGCAGGGGTGCGAGTAGTGCTGGTACTCGCGTGGCGGAACATCTGGCGACAGCGCAGCCGCAGTCTGGCCGCGGTGATGGCCGTGTTGTTTGTCGTGTGGCTGGGCTTGGTGTACTTTGGCCTGGTCGGGGCCGCCCGGGACGGCTTCTACGTCAGCCTGACCGAGGCCGTCGGGCAGGTACAGGTCCACGCCCCGAACTACCGGGACGTCCGCGACTTCCGGGATTCGCTCATTCCCGGTGCGGCCAGAGTCGGCCAACGAATCACCTCCGCGCTCCCCGACACCACGGTGGCCGCCGCGCTCGACGTGCCGGTGCTGCTGTCCGGTGAAGACCGTGCGCGCGGCGTGCTGCTCACGGGACTGGACCAGCCCGCAGCCCTCCGTGAGCGGTTTGCCGCCGCCTACCTCGCCGCGGGCCGCCTGCCGGCGACGGACGATCTCGATGGAATTGCGCTCGGCAGCGGACTCGCCCGCACGCTGCAGGTCCGGCTCGGTGACACCGTCTATGCCTACGCACCCGGCACGGAAGGGACCGGTGCGTCGGCGTACACGGTCGTCGGGATGCTGCATTTCCCGGACGCCGCCCGGGACGCGGGGACGGGTGTGCTGTCGCTGCGGGCCGTGCAGAATCTTGCGGCGCCCGGGGCCGTGACCCGGTTCGAGTTGCACGTCCCACAGGTGCGCCGCGCGGCCGACGATGCCGTCTTGATCCAGTTACGGGACCGGCTGCGGGATGCGCTCGGCGAGTCGGTGATCGTCGAGACCTGGCGCGAGGTCTTTCCGTCGCTGAGCCGGATCGAGCAGGTCATGCGGCCCGTGGTCCTCGTTTTTGTCGGACTGTTCTTCGTGCTGGCCGGATTGCTCGTGGTGAACACCGTCTACCTCAGCGTGATCGAGCGCACCCGGGAGTTCGGCGTGGTCATCGCGCTGGGCGCGCGCCGGGGGCGGGTCATGCGGATGGTGATGGCGGAGAGCCTCGTGCTGTGCGGCACGGGGGCCGTGCTCGGCCTGACCCTCGGGACCCTTACCCTGGCCCGTCTCTCGCGGGGCTTCTCCTACCCGGGGCTCGAGGGCGTCATGCGGCAGGTCGGCCTGCCCGCCGTGATGTATGCCAGCATCGATCCGGTCGAGATCATCGTTATCCTGGCATTTGCACTGGTGACCGGGGTGGTCGCCGCCCTGATGCCCGCCCGGGTGGCCGGCCGGCTGGAGCCGATCGAAGCGATGCGGTTTGTCGCCTAGGAGGGTGAGGATGGAGCCGCTGGTCAAGGTGCGAGGGCTGACAAAGATCTACGGGCTGGACGGCCAGCAGACCGCGGCTCTCCGCGGCGTCGACCTGGACATCACCCCTGGGGAGTTCACGGCGATCGCGGGTCCATCGGGCAGTGGGAAGAGCACGCTGCTCCATCTGATTGGCGGCCTCGATCATCCGACGGCCGGTGAGGTCTGGCTCGAGGGCCGGCGCATCGACCATCTCGATCACAACGCACTCGCGCTGCTCCGCCTGCAGAACTTCGGGTTTGTCTTTCAAGCCTACAACTTGATTCCCGTCCTCACGGCGCTGGAGAATGCCGCCTTCGTGCTTGAACTCCAGGGCGTCCCGCGCGCGGAGCGCGAAGCACGGGCGCGGCGGGCGCTCGACGATCTGGGCATCGGGACGCTGGCCGACCGACGCCCCAACCAGCTCTCGGGCGGCGAGCAGCAGCGGGTCGCCGTCGCGCGGGCGCTGGCGGCCGAGCCGAGGGTGATCCTGGCCGACGAGCCCACGGCGAATCTGGACAGCGCCACGGGC
>DASXUC010000035.1:0-11184 GCA_036505015.1 bacterium
GTGAATTCCGTCGTTGCTCCATCGCATGCCGACGAGCTCACCCCGCCGCACGGTGGTGTGCTCAGACAGTTGATTACCGGTGAGGACCGGGCCGACGCGTTGAAGGCCGAGGCCGTCCGGCTGCCGTCGTGGGATCTCACCCCCCGCCAGGTCTTCGACATCGAGATGATTCTCGACGGCGCGTTTTCTCCCCTGGATGGTTTCCTCGGCAAGGCCGACCATGAGTCCGTGTGTGCGACGATGCGGCTCGCCGATGGGACGTTGTGGCCGATCCCGATCATGCTCGATGTCACCGAGGAGTTTGCCCGTTCGATCGGGTCCGCCTCCCGCATCGCCCTGCGCCACCCTGAAGGCATGGTCCTGGCGGTGCTCACGATCAGCGACGTCTGGACGCCCGACCGCGCGCGGGAGGCGCAGCAGGTCTTCGGCACGGCGGACGATGCCCACCCGGGCGTGTTCGCGCTGCTGCACCAGACCCACCCCGTCTACGTCGGCGGGATCCTGGAGGGCATCGAGCTCCCGCCGCACCACACGTTCAAGCACCTGCGCTTTACGCCCTCGGAGCTGCGCGCGCAGTTCAAGAAACTCGGCTGGCGGCGGATCGTCGCCTTCCAGACGCGCAACCCCATGCACCGCGCGCACGTCGAGCTGACGAAACGTGCGGCCGCTGCCGCGGAAGCCAACCTGTTGCTGCAGCCGGTCGTGGGCCGAACGCGGGCGGGAGATCTGGATTACTTCGTTCGCGTGCGCTGCTATCAGGCCGTCTTAGAACACTATCCCGCGCAGACCACGATGCTCGGCCTGCTGCCGCTCGCCATGCGCATGGCGGGGCCGCGGGAGGCGGTATGGCACGCGATCATCCGTCAGAACTTCGGCTGCAGCCATCTCATCGTCGGCCGCGATCACGCCGGACCGGGCGCGGATCGGGCCGGGGTCCCGTTCTACGGGTCCTACGACGCCCAGCAGCTGGTGGCTGCCCATCAACCCGAGCTGAAGATCCAGATGCTCCCCTTCGAGGAGATGGTGTACGTCGAAGACCTGGCGCAGTACGTCCCCAGCTCGGAGGTTCCCGCCGGCGGCAAAGTCCTCACCCTGTCGGGGACCGAACTCCGTCGCCGGCTTCGTGAGGGGCTCGAGGTACCGGCATGGTTCACGTATCCGGAGGTCGTGACGCAGCTGCGGCGGTCCCACCCGGCGCGATCCGCGCAGGGCTTTACCGTGTTCTTCACCGGTCTGTCGGGATCGGGGAAATCCACGATCGCGAACATCCTCGTCGCCAAACTGATGGAGATCGGGACCCGCCCGGTTACGCTGCTGGACGGCGACATCGTGCGCAAGCATCTCAGCAGCGAGCTGGGCTTCTCGAAACAACACCGCGATCTCAACGTCCGCCGCATCGGGTTCGTGGCCAGCGAGATCACCAAGAACCGCGGCATCGCCGTGTGCGCGCCTATCGCGCCGTATGAGGCGACGCGCCGCGAGGTGCGCGAGATGATCGGCGAGTACGGATCGTACGTCGAGATCTTCGTCGCAACGCCGCTGGAGGTCTGCGAGGCGCGGGACCGCAAAGGCTTATACGCGAAAGCCCGCGCCGGCCTGATCAAGGACTTTACCGGTATCGACGACGTCTACGAAGCCCCGCGGAATGCGGACATCGTCCTGGACACCTCGCACATGACCCCCGAGGAAGCGGCGCAGCAGATTCTGCTGTACCTGGAGACCAAGGGGTACATCAATGGCGCGTAAGCCGTGACGGCCGCGTGAAGGCCCTGATCACCGGCGGAGCCGGGTTCATCGGCTCGCACCTCGCCGAGGCTCTGCTGGCCAGGGAAGACGACGTGGTCGTGCTGGATGACCTATCGACCGGCAGTCTGCAGAACATCCTGCCGGTGATGCACCATCCGCGTTTCCAATTCGTGCTGGGATCGATCATGGACCGTCAGCTCGTGGGCGACACGGTTGCGGGTTGTGACGTGGTCTACCACCTTGGAGCCGCGGCAGGGGTACGGCTGGTATTCGAACAGCCGGTGCGCACCATCGAGACCAACGTCGAAGGCACTCACCAGGTGCTCGACGCCTGCCTGCGGCACGGGCGCAAGGTGCTCATCGCCTCGACCTCCGAGGTGTACGGGAAGGACGTGCGCGCCGACCGCGGGCGGTTCCGGGAAGACGAAGACATCACGATCGGGTCGTCCATCCGCTGGTGCTACGCGACCAGCAAGGCGCTCGACGAGTTCCTCGCGAGGGCCTACCGTCAGGAAAAGGGCCTCCCGATCGTCATCGCCAGGTTCTTCAACACGGTGGGGCCGAGGCAGTCCGCGGCCTACGGCAACGTGATGCCGCGGTTCGTGGAGCAGGCGCTGCTGGGAAAGCCGATCACTCTGTACGGCGACGGGTCGCAGGTGCGCACGTTCACCTGGGTCGGCGACACCGTCGACGCGGTGATGCGGCTGATGGACTCTCCCGAGGCGGAAGGAGAGATCTTTAATGTCGGCTCGGACGAACCCGTCACTGTACGGGAACTCGCCGGGCGGGTGCTTGAGGGGACGGGGTCCGCTTCGGAGATCATGACGATTCCGTATGAGCAGGCCTACGGCCCCGGCTTCGAGGATGTCCGCTACCGCGTGCCGGACATCAGCAAACTGCGCGACGTCACCGGATACGCGCCCACGCTGGGACTCGATGAGATCCTGTCGCGCGTCATCGACTACTCCCGGCAGCAGTTGGGCAAGGCCTGACCGACCCGAGCATTGTCCATACATCCTCCATCGCAATGCTGACCGTGACGATCGTGAACTGCTACCATGACTCCAACAAAGGCTCCTGCGCGCTCGCGTGGGGGCTGATCCGCCAGCTCCAGCGGACACAGCTCGTGCAGACCATTACCCTGATGACGCTGTATCATCAGGATTCTCCGCTGTTTCCATCGGCGTTCCGGCACGTCCAGACACGATTCCCTCACATCGCCATGCTCCCCTCGCCCCTGCGCTCCCCGTCTCGTCCCGCCGCGGGTTCGGAGAGCGGCTATCGTCGAGGCGTGGGAGACTGGCTGCGCCTGGTTCCGCCGTTTGCGGGGCTCGCGTCGACGGGAGGACGGCGACGGCTGGCGGCGCGGGAGGCAGGACTGGCGGCCATCCGCGACAGCGATCTGGTCATCTGGCGGGGAGGCCCGCTGCCGGCGGCCCCGCGGGCCACATTCAATCCAGGCCTATACGCCACCGCTTTCCCGCTGCTGTATGCGCGGCGCGAGGGCGTGGCCTACGGCTTCGCCCCTCAATCGGTCGGCCCGCTGCGCAGCGCGGAGTCCCGGCGCCTGGTGGCCACGCTCGTCAAAGACTCCCGGTTCGTCTTCGTTCGCGATCGGCCCTCGGCGCTGCTCCTGGCGCAATGCGGCGCAGATCGGGATCGCCTCGTGACAATGCTGGACAGCGCATTCTGGGTGGAGCCCCGATCGAGTCCACGGCTGGAGGGGCTGCTGGCTCGCGCCGGGGTGGACACGGGGTTTCTGGCCGTCACGGTACGGGGAATGTTCCCCATGGCGGAATGGACCCCATACCATCAGGAACTGGCGCGGGCGATCGATCGGGTGGTCCCCAGCGTCTATCCCCGCGCCATCATCGTCGCAAATACCTACAGCGACCAGGGCCTGGACGACCGGCCCGCGATGCGCGACCTGTACCGGCACATTCGCCATCGAGACGCGGTGACGCTGATGATGGAGGATCTGGCGCCCGACGAACTCGCCGCCCTCTACGGCCGGGCCCGACTGCTGGTTGGGACGCGGTTGCACTCGGTGGCGCTCGCCCTTGCGGCCGGCACCCCGTCGGTGGCGGTAGCCTACGCGCCGAAGACCTGGGGCCTGATGGAGTTACTGGGGCTTGAGGCCTACACCATCGACCAGCGGGCATTTCACGCGGACCGCGCCATCCCGATCCTGCTCGCCGCCGAAGCCGGTCAGCACGACGTCGCGGCAACCGTGTCTCGGCTCAAAGCGGCCGGTGAGGATGGACTGCGGCGGAGCCTGGCCGATCTTCCCGCGCGGCGGAATGGCGCATCTGCGGTCGGGGAATGGGGGATAATCGGAGCGTGAGGTCATCCAGGCGGCGGGGACTCTCCGCATTGGTGTTCGTGCTGCTGACCATGGTCTGGATGGGCGTGCATCGCGCGGCCGCCCAGCCCACGCAGCCGACGCTTGCCGAAATCGCCGACAGGATGAGGGGCGTCAATCCAACCCTGCGCACGTTCATCGTGGACCAGGTCGTGGACGCCCGCGTGCTGGCCATCTTCCGCTGGCGGCTGAACACCACCATGTACGCGTCGCGGCCGGCCTCGTACAAAGTAATCATCCACAACCCGCCGCCGCTGCTCGGCCGGTTCGCGGACGTGGTGGCCGACGTCTCCTCGCCTGAACAGGTGCTCGCGAACTACCGCGGCGCGGCGATCCGGCCCGCTCCCAACAACCGGCTGGTCCTCGATCTGGTGGGCGTCTCCCCTTCGGTCAATCCGCCGGCGCTGACCGCCATCGTCGACGGGGCACACTGGGTGGCGGAAGACCTGCTGCTGAAGTACGCCTGGGGGGACGTCCACGTCGTCTACCACTATGAGCTGATCGAGGGTTTCCTGCTGCCCGCGACGGCGCGGGTCGATGTCCCGCGCTTTACGTTCGGCGCGGACGTGGCCTTCGTCAACTATCGGCTGAACGTACCGATTCCCCCCGGCACCTTCGACGACACCCGCTGACCGCTATCCAGGTAGCCCGGTAGCCGGTGGTGTGGTCAGTTTGGATGAGCGCGGCGGCGATCTGTCTCGGGGTCGGCCCCTCGCTGCGAGTCGGGCGGCTCGGATTGACGTTGCAGGCCTCACGTACCCTGCCGCGCTCGCCTGCCAAGCTGTAGCTACGGATCACTACGGTCTCTTCCGCGTCCCGCGCCATCGCTGCGGCGATCCTATGTTTCACGGCCTGCGCTATGGTTGCCGTCCGCCAATCTCCGCTCGGTGGCCGCCCCACTCGCCCGCCGCCGTCCCCTCTTCCACCTGTGTCATCATATTGACAAACTTCGATGGGTCCTCTACCGTTGGTTCATGGCCATCACGACCATTCCCATCCTCCGGCACTGCTGCGGATCGGACTGTGCGGCAACCATCGCGAGCACCAAGTTTGACGACCAGCAGGTCGAGCAGCGGGCGTCCGCGCTCCAGGCCCTGGGGGACGAGACCCGGCTGAAGATGGTGCAGTTGCTTGCTCGCCACGATTCGCTATGCGTGTGCGAGATCCAGGAAGCGTTTGAGCTCGGCCAGCCCACCGTCTCGCATCATTTGAAAATCCTGCGCGAGGCAGGACTGATTGACTCGCAGCGCCGCGGCAAGTGGGCATACTACGCGCTCCGCCGCGAAGCGCTTCACGACGTGGCCCAGCACATCCAGTCGCTGATCTAGGAGAAGCCGATGCCGACGTCGGTCGAGCAGAACATCCGACCGGCAGGGCCCGCAGATCGCTCGGCGATCGAGACCCTGCTCACAGGATTCGAATTGCCGACGGCCGGGGTGGGGGAGCAGATCAGGGGGTTTGTCGTTGCCGTCTCTGCCGGCGAGATTGTCGCGTCGGCCGGACTCGAGGTCTACGGCGGCGGTGCCCTGCTGCGGTCGGTCGCCGTCCGGCCCGACTATCAAGGCCGCGGATTGGCCCGGACGCTCATCCTCCGCCTGCTCGAACGCGCCCGCGCCGACGGCATTCATCAGGTGTTCCTCCTGACGACCACGGCCGCCGACTACTTCCGACGGCTCGGCTTTGAGGCGATCGCCGAGGCAACGGTCGACCCGGCCGTACGCGCTTCCAAGGAATTCGGTGATTGCTGCTGTGTGGGTGCGCAGGCAATGCGGTTGAGACTGGGAGGGACGCCATGATCGCTCCAGATGCAATCCGATTGAAGGTCAGAGAGCACTATCGGGACGCGCTGGTCTCGGGGAGTTGCGGATGCGGAGATTGTTGTTCGACGGAATCGGTCGTTGCCGACCCGGCCGCGATGGATCTCGTCGGTCCGTCATTGGGCTGCGGGACCCCGGTGGCCTACGCGGATCTCCAGCCCGGCGAAGTCGTCGTGGATCTCGGCTCGGGGGCCGGGGGAGACGTGCTGCGCGCGGCGCGTGCAGTCGGGCCAGCCGGCCTCAGCATCGGCGTGGACATGACCCCGGAGATGGTCGCGGCGGCTCGGTCCAACGCCGCTCGGGCCGAAGCCGGGAATGCGGAGTTCCGGCTGGGGGAGATCGAACACGTGCCGCTCCCCGATGCCACAGCCGACGTGATCATCTCCAACTGCGTGATCAACCTGGTGCCCGACAAGCAGCGCGTGTTCGCAGAAGCCTATCGGGTGCTCCGTTCCGGCGGGCGGCTGGTCGTGTCGGACATGGTCTCCAATGGCCCGCTGCCTGAGGCAGTGCGGACCGATCCCGCCGCATGGGCCGCGTGCATCGCCGGCGCGATACCGTTCGGCGAGTATGCGGCGGCGATCGAAGCCGCCGGATTCTCGGACATCAACGTACTCGCGGCGGAAGACGCCGCGCCGGGGCAGATCTACTCCGCGACGTTGCGCGCTACCAAACCGGGCTAGTCGGTCAGAGTCCCTTGTCATTACTTTCGCTGGCAGTGGGGGCAGTAGTACGTCGTGCGGCCGGCGGTCGTTTCAACCGCCAGCCTGCGTCCGCATCGCGGACAATGTCCGCCGCGCTCACGGACCTCGAGGAGATCGCCGACAGCGCTCCCATACCGGGACAGCAGCCGCGTGGCCCGGGCCAGCACGCGGCGGATCTGCCGGTGCAGCCGCCTGAGCTGCGGCGCGGACAGGGTGTCGACCGCCCGCGCGGGGTGGAGCCGAGCCTGCCAGAGGATCTCGTCGGCGTAGATGTTCCCGATTCCGGCGATGAGGTCTTGACGCAGCAGGACGGACTTGACGCTGCCGCGCCGGTCCTGCAGGAGTTCGCGCAGACGGGAGAGAGTGAACTCGGCGCTCAGCGGCTCGATGCCCAGCGAGCGAAGTCCTGGGAAGGTGCTCAGATCCTTCTGCGCCACCAGGTCCATGTGCCCGAAGCGCCGCTGGTCCACAAAGCGGACCTCCCGCGCGTTTGCGGCAAAGATCACACGCGTCGACGGGTGCAGGTTCTCTTCCCGAGCGACGACCTCGAAGTCGCCGGTCATCCGCAGATGGGCGACCAGTACCAGATTCCCCGACAGGTGGATCAAGAGGTACTTCCCACGGCGTTCAACCGACTTGACCGTGCGGCCCCGCAGCCGGCGTGCAAACGACGCCGGAGCATGCGAACGTATCGTTGGCGGCGTCAGGACGTTGACGCGGCGGATACGCTGCCCCACCAGCGCGCGCCGCAGTCTTCGCGCGACCGTTTCGACATCGGGCAGTTCAGGCACGCGGAGTCACAACCAGTGTTCCTTTCCCTCGTAGTATTCCGCGGGGGCCTTCGGATGCCGACGGCGGAACTCCAGGAATTTCGCGAGGAGCCGTTTGTATCGCCGGTTCGATGAGCGCAGGGGCCGGTGTGGAATGTCGAGCAAGAAGTGCTCGACCTTCCACATGTTATTCCGGTTGAACCGCCAGTCGTACGTCCCCAACGCCCGCAGATCCACCAGCTGATACCCCGTGAGGCGTCCCGTCCAATCCACGTACGGATCGTAGTAACTCCACACCAGGTCGCGAATCGTTCGAAAAACCGCCTTGCGGCCGTGCAGGCCGGCGTCGCGCGAGCGGGCGACCGACCCCCAGCGCCCACGCTGCGTGAACACGAAGATGACATGATCGACGCCGTCCTTGGACTCGAAGCTGACGACGAGCGACGGAAAGCCGTGCTGTTCCAAGATCACTGCTGCGCTGAGCGCCGCCTCGAGACAGTGCGCCGTTCCCCGTCGCACGACTTCGCGGTATGAGCGGAGAGTGTCGCCGCGCTTCTCCCAGTTGTACGGAAGCGTGCGCAACCAGTCCTGGACCTGCTTGGGCGTGCGCAGGCGCCGGATCAGGCGCCACTCCTGCGGCGTGTACGCGCCGCGCGGCGGCGGTATCGACGGTTTCAGGTTCACCGCCGGTGCGCGCCGCCGCGCCTTGGGTCGTCTAATGGGCGGTGTCCTTCGACCCGCCGGCCGGGCTCAGGGCGTGCCGCCTCTGCGCCTTATCGGGCAAAGAACGTCCCCGTGGTGCTCTTCACCCGCACGCGGACCGCCCACTGCTGTTCCCAGGCCACCTTCGGGTCCGCTGGTCGCTGCGGGAAGACGAGATTCAACTCCTGCCCGTGGGCGATCATGCGCACAATTGCGCCGTCGGCGCCCGCGAAAATCCCTTTGGGGACCGCGCACTGGGTCGCGCTTGCCGGCAGGAGTACTTTGTCGGCGGTCCATCGATCGATGTTCGCGTTCGACAGGTAATCCACGAGGCCGACGCCGGCATCCGGCACATCGGATGAGGTCCAGATGATGATCTCGCTGTCGCCTTTGGTGCCGAACGCACTGATGAAGTACGAGCGCGCCGTCGGGATCGTCCGCCACTGCAAGAGGATACTCCCCCCGACCTCACCCTGCGCCGTCAGATCGATTGCGGGCATCAGGTCCTGGGTGGCACCGATGGGAAACCGGAATCCGGCCGGGACGCCGTCGCCGGCGATGGCATGCTCGCCTTGAAGCGAGTTTCCCTCGGGCAGCATTTGCTTGTTGCGGTCGTTCGGCCAGACGGAGTGGCCCGGCTCGGCGGTTGCCCCGCGCTCCGGGACGTAGCGGCCCTGCCAGACCGAGCTCCAGTCCTGCGCCGACGCTGTGGCGAAGTTCAGCACTCGCGGCTGGCCGGAGCGCACTTCCGCGCTGCATCCCCAGTACACCGTGACGCGCCCTTTGGGCTGGCTTGGATCGGGTGGGCCGCCTGGTGACGGAGCCGGCGGCGCGGCCTTGAAGGGTTCCAGGGGTAGGCTGGCTCCCATTCGCATCCCCGAAGGGATGGTCTGCGTGGCTTGAATCCCCTGGGGGCGCGTGCGCACCTGAAGCGCCACGTCCATGTACCGGCCCATCCCATTCCGCGTGTTGCCGAACGCGTTTTGGGTCGTGGGGGAGGCCGTGGAGCGCGGCATGCCGGGAAGTGAGAACACGTTGGTCGCCACGTCAATCCACAACTGGGCGATCGGCGGCCGTACCTCTTGCTGCTGCGCGGCTGCCGCGGTGGCGAGCATCAGAACCAGGGCGGTCAGCGCGAGCACACCGAGCCGGACGCTGGGCATGCATAATCCTCCTTGCAGAAGTCGATGTTCCTCATCCATGGTATGCGGAGGGAGGGCTGAGGGAAAGAGGAACCTGTCGTACGTGACCATGGAGATCCTCAAGCCCGACCGGACGCAGGCCGGACCGCCGGACCGGCCGCAGTATTTCTCCGGCGCCGTCCTGATGCAGCCGCTGCACACCGAACAGCCACCCGGATCCCCGGAGGTCGTGGCGGTCTTCTTCGAGGCCGGGGCGCGGACCATTCCGCACATCCACTCGACCGATCAGGTGCTCTACTTCACCGAGGGCGAGGGGCTGGTCGTCACCGAGCACCAGCGGCGCGCGCTGAAGGCAGGGGAGATTGCGGTCATTCCGGGAGGCGTTTGGCACTGGCACGGCGCGACGAAGACGAGGGGAACGGTTCACCTATCGATCAAGGCGTCGGGGCCGACGAACTGGGAAGTCGAGCGGAAAGACTGGGATAGCTACTAGACCCGGAAAGAATTACAGACGTTGCACTGATCCTGCCCGTATCTCGAGCTGAGGGATCTCGGGGTGTAGGATGCTAGCAAGAATCTCCAGCCCGTCGACCAGCCGTGGGCCGGGACGGCTGAAGTATGACGTCGCTTCAGTGAGATAGACCTGCCCTTCGCGCACGGCTCTCAATCCGTCCCAGCCCGGCCGATCAGTCAGCAGGTGCATCTCCTCACGGACGCGGGGAATATCGAAGCCGCAGGGCATCACGACAAGTACTTCCGGATCGGCGGCGCGGATCGTTTCCCACTCGACGACAAAGGACGGTTGTCTCGACCGGCCCAGGAGCTCCCGACCGCCCGCGTCCTCCACCATCTCCGGAACCCAGTGGCCTGCGACGAACAAGGGGTCCAGCCACTCAAGGCAGACGACGCTCTGCGCCGGCAGCCCGGCCACCGCCATTTTGACCCGTTCGATTCTGTCCCGGAGAATGCCGACCAGGTGAGCCGCGCGGGCAGCTGCGCCGGTCAGTTCTCCCACCAGCAAGATGTTGTCGAGGACGTCCATCAGCCCGAGTGGTTCCAGCGAGACGATCTTCGTATCGGCGTCAAGCACCTTCGCGGCCTGCTTGACGAGGCTGTACGAGGGAGCGCAGACTTCGCAGAGTTCCTGCGTGAGGATGAGATCGGGCCGCAGCTGCGCGAGCTGGCGCTCGTCGAGATGGTAGACGCTTTTGCCCTTATGCACCTGCCCGCGAATGCGCTCGTCGATCGTCCGGCTGGGGAGTTCGGCTCCGACGATCGCCTCGCTGAGGACCGGCCGGCGGCGAATCTCCGGCGGGTAATCACAATCGTGGGAAATCCCGACCAGCGATTCCGAGAGACCGAGCGCGCAGACGATCTCGGTGGCGCTGGGCAGGAGAGTGGCGATGCGCATCTCAGACCCTATGCTATCAGCGAACGGCGAGCCGCGAACGGCGAACGTACAAGCTTTTCGATGCAAGAGAAAACGGGGAACCGATGCCCTCGGTTCCCCGTTCGCTGTTCGCCGTTCCCGGTCAGTTGCTGTAGATGTTCAGCGGATGACGCTTCAGCGCGGCGCCCAGCTTGCGCTGCAGTGCATCAAACATCTCCATGTCGTACTGCCCCACGAACGTGATCGCCGTTCCGGAGCGGCCTGCGCGGGCCGTCCGGCCGACCCGGTGGATGTAGGTGTCCACATCCTCCGGCATGTCGAAGTTGATCACGTGCGAGACCTCGGGGAGGTCCAGCCCGCGGGACGCGACGTTGGTGGCGACGAGGATCGGCGTCCGCTTCTCCTCGAATGCCCGCAGCGCCGACATCCGCGCGCCCTGGCGCATTCCTCCGTGCAGCACGCCGACCTTGCCGTGGCGCTCGAGCGCCGTGGCCAGCCGGTCCGCCCGGTGCTTGGTGCGCCGGAAGACCAGCGCCGATTCGATCGGTTCC
>DASXUC010000036.1:0-17845 GCA_036505015.1 bacterium
CGCCGGCCGGTAAGGGCACTCACACACTCACTCAACTCAATACAACTCAGCAACCATCAAGGCAGGCATGGCGAGAAGAAAGCCCGCCAGCATGTCGGCCCCCGACGTCTCGCCGAACGCCATCACGCGCCGCCCGGTGCGGATCACGTCGTCGGCCGTCGCTGAGGCCAGCGCCAGCAGCAGATCCTGCCACGCCTCGCTCCCTTCGCCGCGCGCAGCCGCCTGAAGATATGCTTCGCTGATCCGCGTCGTCCGGCCGGCGGCACCTTCACGGATGGCGCTGCGCAGGGAGTCAGAGCGCCCACCGGGCAGGGCGGCAAGTGCGACGAGGGCGCCCACCAGCACGTCGTCCCCGGACGGCGTCAGCCCGCCGCCCAGGCCGGCGAGGCCGGTGGCGGCGGAGGCGACTTCCCCGGGCGATCTCCTGCGCAGGGCATGCCGCAACGCCGCGAGCACCTGCTCAAAGCGAGGCTGCGCCAGACTCTCGGCCGGCGCGTCGACCATCACCCGCCCGCTGAGGGTCTCGAGATTGATCACCACGCCCCGCATCTGCCCCGCGGACCACGGCCGGATTCGGGGATCCCAGGGAACGGCCTCGCGCACCGAGATCGCGGGCCAGCCCTCAACGAAGAGAGCGTCTGGGGTTGCGGTTACGTCTCCGCGTGCGACCAGCTGATCAAACGATCGGCCGGGATCGGGCAAGACGATGTTCAGCGGGCCATTCAGCAGCTCTTCCGCCACGACGGCCACGATGGATTCGTCGAGATCGAGATAGCAGCTGCGCGCAAAGACGGCGAGGACCGTTCCGCGGCGGGGCTGCCGCAGGAATGATGCAACGGTAGACGAGATGGAGGCCGCCGCGATGATGGGCCTCGGTGCCCGGGGGCTCCGGCCCCCGGCCTCGGGCCTGGACATGCTCACTTAGACCTTGGAGTCTGGTCCTTCCAGGCCCCAGGCCCTAGGCCCTGGGTTCGCAGGCGCTGTGCCGCATCCCGAACGGCCTCGACGATCCCCTGGTAGCCGGTACAGCGACAGAGGTTGCCGCTGAGCACGTCGCGGATCTGCTCGTCGGTGGGATCTGGAGTTTCCCGCAGGAATGCGATCGACGTCATCAGGAACCCCGGCGTGCAGAACCCGCACTGCAGGCCGTGATGGTCGCGGAACGCCTCCTGCAGCGGATGCAGCTGCTCCGGCGTTCCCAACCCCTCGACGGTGCTGATGTCGGCACCCTCGGCCTGCACCGCAAACAGCAGGCAGCTGCGGACCGCGTCACCGTTGAGCAGAACCGTGCAGGCCCCGCACACCCCGTGCTCGCACCCGACGTGCGTTCCCGTCAGACCCAATTCCTCTCGCAGGAAATCCACCAGGGTGGTGCGCACGTTCACCGTCCGGGTGTGTTCATGGCCGTTGACGCGCAGCCTGACGTGGCGCTCGCTGACCGGCGCCGTCACCGACTTGTGCTGGACGATCCGCGACTTAGCCATGCTCGCCGCTCACGCCCGGTCCTCGTCCGTCTGCTGTGTGGCGCGCTCCACCGCACGGGTCAGCGCGCGTGTGGTGAGAACTCCCGCGACGTGTTTGCGGTACGCGGCGGAGGCGTGGATATCGCTGTCGGGGTCCAGGCGTTCCGACACGATGTGCGCGGCCTCGGCGAAGGCAGGCTCCGTCGGCGCGCGGCCGGTCAGGGCGGATTCGGCGTCGGGGATGCGCACTGGAACCGGTCCCACGCCGGTGAACGCGAGGCGCACCTGCCGGCACGTCCCATCGCGTACCGTCACCATTGCCGCGACCCCGGCCAGCGCGTAGTCGCCGTGGCGGCGGGCCACCTCATCGAACGCCGTGCCGGCCGAATCCCGGACGGGGAACCGCACTTCGACCAGCAGTTCATCCGGCTCCAGCGCGGTCGTCAGGTAGGAGACGAAGAACTCCTCGGCATTGATGGTGCGGCGCGTCTTCCCGCGGTGCAGCACCATCGTGGCGCCGGTGGCCACGGCGACCGCCGGTAGCTCCGCGGACGGGTCGGCGTGGGCGAGACTGCCACCCACCGTTCCCCGGTTGCGGATCTGTGGATGGCCGACGAAACGGATGGCTTCCCAGAGCAGGGGAAGTCTGTCGCGGACGAGCGGTGAGCGTTCCACGGCCCGCTGCCGGGTCATCGCGCCGATGGCAATCTCGCCGTCCTCGGCGCGGATGTAATCGAGATCCGCCAGGCGGTTCAGGTCGATGAGGACCGCGGGGCGGGCCAGACGCATCGCCAGCAGCGGGACGAGGCTCTGCCCACCGGCGAGGATCTTGCCGTCCCCCCCGTACTTGGCCAATATGGCCAGCGCCTCGTCGACCGATTCCGGCGCAGCATACTGGAACTGGGCAGGCTTCATCGGGCCTCGGTGCCTGGGGGCTCCGGCCCCCGGCCTCCGGCCTGGACAATCAATTCCAGCAAACGATTCGGACTCAACGGCATCTCGCGGATTCGGATCGGAAACTCGGGCTGCAGGGCGTCCTCGATGGCCTGTGCGAACACGGCAGGCACCGGGATTACGCCCGCCTCCCCGGCGCCTTTGACGCCCAGCGGGTTGAGCGGCGACGGGGTCTCGACGTGGTCGATCTCGATCGCGGGCACTTCGGTTGCCGTCGGCAGCAGGTAATCCATGAACGTCTGGGTGAGGAGCTGGCCGGTCTCGTCGTACACCAGCTTCTCATAGAAGACGTTGCCGATGCCCTGGGCGACGCCGCCCCGGATCTGCCCCTCGAGGATCATCGGGTTGATGATCGTCCCGCAGTCGTGCACCACGATGTACTTCAAAATGGTCAGCATGCCCGTCGCCGTATCGACTTCCACGATCGCGGCATGCGCGCCGCCGGCGAACGTCCCGCGGGGCGGGGCGAAGAACCGGCTGGCCTCCAGGCCCGGCTGCTCCCAGTCCGCGGGAATGGTGCCCCGCAGCGGGTTGGCGGCGACGGCGATCTCCGACAGGGGCAGCGACCGATCGGGGCTGCCTTTCACGGCCACGCGGCCGTCGCGCAGTTCCAGGTCTTCGATGCGCGCTTCCAGCCTTGTGGCCGCGACCTTCAGCGCTTTGTCCCGCACCGCGCCCGCGGCGAGGGCGACCGCATTGCCGGCCACCACCGCGGCGCGGCTGGCGAACGTCCCGGTGCCCCAGCTCATCGCACCGCTGTCGCCGGTGGTGATGACCACGTCCTCCACCGGGACCGTCAGCGCATCGGCGATGATCTGCGCGAACGACGTGAAATGCCCCTGGCCCTGCGTGCCGACACTCGTCGCCGCGTACACCTTCCCCGAGGGTTCGATGGTTACGCGGCAGCCCTCATACGGGCCGATCCCGCCGCCCTCGACGTAGAAGGCCACCCCGAGGCCGACGTGCCGCCCGGCCCGGCGATACCGCTCGCGTTCCTCCGGCCAGCGATCGTAGCCGATCATCTCCAGCGCCCGCGCAAACACCGCCGGGTAGTTCCCGCTGTCGTAGATCAGCGGGGCGTTATCCTGATAGATTAGTCCGACGTCGTACGGGAACTCGTCGCTCTGGATGAAGTTCCGCCGCCGCACCTCGGTCCGGTCCAGCTGCAGTTCCCGCGCCACCCGGTCCATCAACCGCTCCATGACAAACACGCCGTGCGGGCGGCCGGCGCCGCGGTACGGGCTGACGATCGTCTTGTTGGTGAACACGGCGCGGAACTCGCAGTGGTAGTTTGGGATGTGATACGGGCCCGGCAGCGTCGTGCTGGCGACGATCGGCACGACGATACCATACGGGATGTAGGCGCCGGAGTCGTAGAGGAACACCGTTTTCACCCCGCGGATGCGGCCGTCGGCATCCACGGCGATTTGCGCGTCGTGGATCTGCTCGCGCTCGTGGTTCATCGCGGTGAAGTTCTCGCGCCGGTCCTCGATCCACTTTACCGGCCGCCGCAGCTGCATCGCGGCGAAGGGGACGAGGATCTCCTCCGGATAGAACATCATGATCTTCGGCCCGAAGCCGCCGCCGACGTCCGGCGCGATCACCCGCACCGACGCCTGCGGTAGTTCGAGGAGGCGGGCCAGCCCGTTGCGGATGGGAATCGGCGCCTGGGTCGAGTCCCAGACCGTCAGCTGGCGCATCTTCGGTTCCCACTGCGCCACGACGCCCCGGCACTCCATCGGGGCCGCCGTGCCGCGATCAACCACGAAACGTTCGGAGAACACGTGGGCCGCTCGCGCGAACGCGTCGTCCACGTCACCGACGCGCTGGGTGTACTGCGCGCAGACGTTCGTGCCAATGTCCTCGTGCACGAGCGGGGAATCCGGCTGCACGGCGTGTTCCAGATCGACCACCGCGGGCAGCGGCTCGTACTCCACGTCGATCAGGTCCAGGGCGTCCTCCGCCACGTAGCGGTTGTCTGCGACCACGAAGACGACGGCCTCCCCGACATGCCGGACCACGCCGGGGGCCAGCGCGTACTGGGTCTTGTGGTGGATCAGCGACGGATGCGGGATGAGTTTGGGCAGCGGCTTCTGCAGCCTGGGGGGCAGATCGGCGTGAGTGTACACGGCCAGCACGCCGGGCAGGGCGGCCGCGAGCGATGAGTCGATCCGGGTGATGCGCGCGTGCGCATGCGGACTGCGCAGCACGGCGCCGTGCACGGCGCCCACGGGCTGGACGTCGTCGACGAATATCCCCCGGCCGGTCAAAAGCCGCGGATCTTCATTCCGCTTGACTCGTGCGCCGAAATACCGCGTGGCCATCTAGACCCCAGTCGGCAGTATGCGGTAGGCAGTAGGCAGCAACTACCAGACCGATCTCACGAATGACTTCTATTATACGTTCTGTGGTGTGGTGCCTACTGCTTACCGCCTACCGCCTACTGCAACGGAGGGTATGCGCGGCCTCCTGCCTAATACCGGACTAGCCCCACGGGTAGATTCACCGAGGACGGAGGGAGATCGACATGGCGAGGGTACGGATCGTCATCCTGTCGCTTCTGCTCATCGCGTTCCTGACGAGTTCCTGGAGCGGGGCGGGCTCCTCGGCATCCGCAGGTGCGGCGAAGCCCGTCACGCTCGCGATCCTGCACTTCAGCGTGATCAAGGGCACGACCTGGTCCGGCGCCCACGACCGCGCGGGCCGGCGCATCGCCCAGAAGTATCCCAACGTGAAGTACGTCTACCGCGAAGAGGTCGGCCCCGACCTGACCATTCCCTACGCCGAAGAACTCATTCGCCAGGGCGCCAACATCGTGGTGGGCAACGCCGAGTTCATGGGCCTCCCGCTGAAGAACATCGCGGACAAGTACCCGAACGTCTACTTCGCGTCCGTGGTGGCCAGCGACGTCACGACCAAGCGCAACTTTATCCGGTTCTTCCCCCGGCAGGACGAGGCGCTGTACCTGGAGGGACTCATCGCCGCCGCCCTGACGCGCACCGGCAACATCGGCATCGTCTCCGCCTTCCCCAACATCCAGGTGATCCGCCGCACCGCCGGCTTCTTCCTCGGGGTGCAGGATGGGGCCAGGGCTCTGGGCAAGCGCGTCAACGTCTACGTGAAATACGTGGGGGACTGGTACAAACCGGCGGAGGAGCGAGAGATCGCCACGACCCTGGCCACGCAGTACAAGGTGGACGTGATCACCCAGCAGACCGACTCCGGTTCCCCGCTGGACGTGGCGCAGGCGCGCAAGATCTGGTTCGTGGGCAAAGACATGGACGTCGTCGGGTTCTATCACTGGTCGAGTACCGACACGGTCGCCGTCTCCTTCGACACGCGCTGGGAAGTCATCTACGATCGCATCGTCAAGGAATTCATGGCCGGCAACCAGCACCCGCGCACGCTCCTCCATCTGGGCATGAACGAGAGCATGACGCTGGCGGACGGCACCGTCGAACCGACCGTGGACATCATGAACAACTTGAAAGTCGGCGTGGACGCGATCAGCCCGAAAGCCCTCGCCCTCGTCCCCGGGTCGATCCGCCAGCTCGTCACGCAGCGCCGCGCGCAGATGATGAAGGGGCAGTGGGATCCGTTTACCGACCATGCCCTCGTCAGCAACGGCACCGGGCTGGCATTGAAGGGCGCGCCGATCCCGGCGAAGGGAACGGTCGTCAAGAAGGCCGGGGTCAGGCCCACCGATGAGTGGCTGCTCGGCCAGTTCAACTTCGACCTCGAGGGGATGATCATCCTCAAGTGAGTCTGGCGCCGGGGGGCTCAGCCATCCATGGGGCTGAGCCCCTCCTCGCGGCGCGCCGTATCACCAAGCGATTCCCCGGAGTGCTGGCGCTCGACCAGGTCGATCTGGAGGTCGCCTCGGGCGAGATCCACGCGGTCCTCGGCCAGAATGGGGCCGGCAAGACCACGCTGATGAACATCCTGTTCGGCCTGGTCAGCCCCGATGCCGGTGCGCTGTACCTTCGGGGACGGCACGTCGCGTTCGGTTCCCCCCACGATGCGCTGGTGCAGGGCATCGGGATGGTGCATCAGACCCGCCGGCTGGTGTCGGCCCATACGGTGATGGAGAACATCGCGCTCGGGCATCCGCGTGCGAGGGGCGTGCTCAACCTGCGGCGCGCCCGGCGCGACGTGGACGCCCTGTGTGCCCGCTACGGCATTCCCGTGGATCTTCGTGCGCGTGTCTGGCAGTTGTCCGAAGGCGAACGCCAGTGGGTGGAGATCATCAAGGCGCTCTACCGCGGCGTGGCGATCCTGATCCTCGACGAGCCCACGTCCGCCCTCACCCCGCCGGAAGTCACTTCGCTGCTGGCGGGTCTGCGGACGATGGTGGCCGACCAGGGCGTCACGATCGTGCTCGTCACCCACAAGCTCCCGATCGTTATGGCCGTCAGCGACCGCGTGACCGTGCTGAAGTCGGGACGGGTCGTCGCCCGTCTGCGGACCGCGGAGACCACCCAGGGAAGCCTGGTCAAGCACATGGTCGGCCGCGAGGTGACCTTCCGCGCGGCGGATTCCGCCGGCCAGCTCGGACCCCCACTGCTGGAGGTCGACGACCTCTCCGCCTTCAACGACAAGGGGCTGTTCGCGCTGGGGGGCGTGTCGCTCTCACTCCGCGAGGGCGAGATCCTGGGCGTGGCGGGCGTGACCGGAAACGGCCAGGAAGAACTCGTCCAGGTGCTGGCCGGGCTGCGTCCGGCGGCGTCGGGCACGGTCCGGTTCCGCGGGCGCGACGTCACCCATCGCTCGCCGCTGACGCGATGGCAGATGGGGATCGGATATGTCCCCGCGGAGCGCGCCGAGGTGGCATCGATTGGGACGTTCTCGCTGATCGAGAACACCGCGCTAAACTACCACTTCGATCCGGCGTTCACCCGCCACGGCCTGGTCGATGAGACGGGTCTGGGACGGCTCACCCGGGGCATCCTGTCCACCTACAGCGTGAAGGCGCCCAACGAGCACGTGCAGGCCCGGCACCTCTCGGGCGGGAATCTGCAGAAGCTCATCCTGGGCCGGGTCCTGTCGCGCCGGCCCCGGCTGCTCATCGCGCACCTTCCCACCCAGGGGCTGGACGTGGAAGCCGCCGCGTTCGTCCGCGCCGCGCTCCTGGATGCGAAGGCAAAGGGCGCGGCGGTGCTGCTCATCTCCGAAGACCTCGACGAGATCCTGGCCCTCAGCGACCGGGTGGCGCCGATCTATGAGGGCCGGTTCGGCGCGATCCTGCCGCGTGAGCAGGCCGACCCCGAGACCGTCGGCGCGATGATGGCCGGGATGCGAGCCGACGTTAGCGCCGGATGAGGGTGGGCCGGTACGAACTCAAGCTGGAGCCGCGGCCGACACCAGGTGCGATCTATGCCATCCTGACGGCGGTCGTGGCCATCGTGCTGGCGCTCGGTCTCAGCAGCGTGCTCTTTCTCCCTGCCAACACCGACCTTTTCTCGGCGTACCGCGCGGTATTCTCGTACGCGTTCTTCAATCCGCGCGGCATCGTCGCCACCGTTCAGCGGTCCATCTACCTGCTGCTCTGCACCTACGCCTTTCTCGTTCCCCTCCGCGCCGGTCTGTGGAACATCGGAGTCCCGGGCCAGGTCTTCGCTGGGGCGCTGGCGGCGTTCACCATTCCCTTCCTGACGCTTGCCCTGCCACCAGGACTCAGCATCCTGCTCATGGTCGCCGCGGCCGCCGTCGCCGGCGGGGCGGTCGGTGCGTTCGCCGGCTTGTTGCGAGCCCGGCTTCAGGTGAACGAGATTCTCGTCACGATGATGTTGAACTCGATCCTCTTCTGGCTGGTCGCGTACATGATTAAGGAAGGCGGCCCGTTGATGGGCGCGACGGCCGAAGGAGAAGGGTTCGGGCTCCCATCCTCGCTGCAGGCGCCGATGCTGCTGGGCGTGCCGTTTACGGCGCTGCTCGCGCTGGGCGCCGCCGTGATCCTCGATCTGCTGTTTGCGAAGTCGGCGCTCGGCTATCGCATCCGTGCCTTCGGAGCCAACCCCGCCGCCGCGCGCTACGGCGGCATCCTCCCCGTGCGCATTTCGGTGCTGGTCTTCTTCTTGGGCGGGGCGTTTGCGGGTCTGGCCGCGTACCACAACTTCGCGGCGATCCCCGGCGTCTACAAGATCCCTGGCAACTACGGCTTCTATGGTGACCTCGCGTTTTACGGGATCATCTCCGCGCTGATCGCACGTGGGTCGGCCCTCGGCGCCGTGCCGATCGCGATCCTGTTCGCCGGGCTGTCCCTGGGCGCGCGGTTCGCCCAGGGCATGCTGGGTCTCCCATTCGGGGTGGACTATGCGCTGCTGGGCCTGCTGATGATGACGTTCGTCGGCTCCCATATCCTCTATCAGTTCCGGATTGTCTGGCGGCGGATCTCCGCTGGGGAGATGCGGCCGGTGCCAACCGAACTTCCCGAGCTCTGAGCGGCGATGTGGGACCTGCTCGCGCGCAGCCTGGAAGCCTCCACGATCTTCCTGTTTGCCGCGCTGGGGGAGCTGATCGACCAGCGCTCGGGCGTCCTCAACGTCGGCCTCGAAGGCCTCATGCTCTTCGGCGGCACGGCCGCGTTCATCACCGCCCAGACCACGGGCAGCTATCCCCTGGGGTTTCTCGCCGGGCTGACCGTTGGAGGCCTGCTCGGTCTGGCCCACGCCTTCTTCTCCATCACGCTGCGCGGCGATCAGGTGGTCAGCGGCATGGGCTTGTGGATCCTCAGCTTCGGTCTCACCACCTACATCGGCAGTTCGTACACCGGGCCGTTGGGGCTGGAACGGATCCGGCCCATCTTCGGCCTCTCGCCATTCGTCCTCCTTGGCTTCGCCCTCGTGGGGGCGACCTGGTTTGTCCTGTTCCGGACGAGTCAGGGGTTGGCCATCCGGTCGGTGGGGGAGAACCCGGCGGCCGCGGAGGCGTCGGGCATCCCGGTGACGACCGTCCGCTACCTGTGCGTGATCTTCGGGGGCGTGCTGGCGGGATTGTCGGGGGCCACGTATGCGCTGTCCTACAACCCCGTGTGGACCTACAACTTCCTGATGGGCTGGGGGTTCATCAGCCTGGCCCTCGTGTTCTTCTCGATGTGGAACCCCTGGATTCTGCTGGCCGGATCGACGATGTTTGGGATCATGTGGCAGTTGTCACTGAGCCCCGAGCTCCTCCTGCCCGGGGTCCTGTCGCGCTATGTGTGGCGGATGGTGCCCTTTGCCGTGACGATCCCGATCCTGATTGTAATCTCCACCGCCTGGTTCCGGACCCGCTGGGGGCTGGCGAAGCCCGAGGCGCTGGGGCGGCCCTATGTGAAGGGCTGATCAGGTCCCTTTCCGGATGGCCACCATCTGGATGTTGGTCATCTCTTCCACCGCATAGGGCACGCCTTCGCGGCCGATCCCACTCTGCCGGTTGCCGCCGTAGGGCATGTGGTCCACGCGGAACGTCGGCGTGTCGTTAATGATGATCCCGCCGAAGTTCAGCCTGCGCATCGCCGCGAAGAGGTAATCGAGGTTCTTCGTGAAGACCGATGCCTGCAACCCGTACGCGGTGGCGTCGGCCTGAGCCAGCGCGTCGTCGAAACTCTCATACGGGATGACGGATGCCACGGGCGCGAAGGCTTCCTGCGCCACGACCTTCATCTCCGGGCGCACATCGGTGAGCACCGTGGGCCAGTAGACCGGACCGTCCCGCCGCCCACCGGTCGCGACGTGCGCGCCCGCGGCCACGGCCTCGTTGACCCAGCCCTCGATGCGCACCGCCTCGCGTTGGTCGATCATCGGCCCGACATCGACGCGCTCGTCCAGCGGATCGCCCACGACCATACTGCTGCTGGCGGCGAGGAACCGTTCCGTGAACGGATCGTAGACCGTCCGATCGCTGTAGATCCGCTGCACCGAGAGACAGACTTGACCGGAGTTGTAGTAGGCGCCCACGGCGCAGCGCTTGGCCGCCGCGGCGAGGTCGGCGTCGGGGGCGATGATCACCGGCGACGTGTTGCCGAGCTCGAGTGTGATCTTCTTGATCCCCGCGTGCTGCGTGATCTGCCGCCCGACGTCCGCGCTACCCGTGAACGTGACCATCGCCACGCGGTCGTCGCTGACCAGCCACTCGCCCACGGAGGAGCCGGGGCCGGCCACCAGGTTCATTGCGCCGGCCGGCAGTCCCGCGCCGGCGAGGACCTCGACCAGCAGGACCGAGGTCAGCGGCGTCCACGACGCCGGCTTGAGGACCACGGCATTGCCCGCCGCCAGGGCAGGGGCGACTTTGTGCGCGACGAGGTTGAGGGGGAAGTTGAACGGGGTGATGGCGGCGATCACGCCGACGGGGCGGCGCACGAAGAATCCGAAATACCCTTCTCCGGCCGCGGCCGCGTCGAGGGGGACGGTTTCCCCGTGGATCCGCTTGGCTTCTTCCGCCGCAAAGGCGAAGGTGCTGATGCCCCGGTCCACTTCGATGCGGGCGAATTTCAACGCCTTGCCGGCTTCCGCGGCGATGGTCCTGGCGAATTCCTCGCGGCGCTCCCGGATCGCCTGCGCGGTCGCGGCCAGGATCGTGGCCCGGCGGTGGGCTGGCAGATCGGCCATGACCTGCGCGCCGCCGACCGCGGAGGCAATGGCCCGCTCCACGTCGTCGCGGCCGGCGGTGGGAATCGTCGCGATGACGTCTCCGGAGTATTTGTTGCGCACCGGGATCGGCTCGCCGGTGCCGGTCCAGTTTCCGCCGATGAAGAGTTTGCGCTCTACCATCTTTCCTCCAGTATAGTGAATGCATGAAGACTCCGCTGTGGGCACCCTCCGCGCAGCGCGCGCGCAGCGCGAACCTGTCCGCGTTCATCGAGCGGGTCAATGCCCGCCACCGGCTGGGCATCAACTCCTATCCGGGACTGTGGCAGTGGTCGGTCGATCGCATCCCGGACTTCTGGGCGGCACTCTGGGAGTTTGCGGCGATCCGGGCATCCGCCCCGTACACCGAGGTGGTCGATGATCTCACCAAATTTCCCGGCGCCCGGTGGTTTGCCGGCGCGCGGCTGAATTTCGCGGAGAACCTGCTCCGGTACGTCGACGCGCGCCCCGCGCTGGTGTTTCGGGGAGAATCCTCCCGGTCGGCCACGCTGACCTACGCGGAACTGCGCGACGTCGTGGCCCGGGCGGCGAGCGCCCTGCGCGGAGCCGGTGTGCGGCCGGGGGACCGGGTCGCCGCGTACATGCCGAATCTCATCGAGACCGCGGTGGCGATGCTGGCGGCCACCAGCGTGGGCGCCGTGTGGGCGTCGTGCGCGACCGACATCGGCCCGGCGGCAGCGGTCGAGCGCCTCGGTCAGGTCGGCCCCAGAGTCTTGTTCACCGTCGACGGCTACGTGTACAAGGGCCGGGGCTTCGATACCCGCGAGAACGCGGCCCGGGTGGCCGCCGGCATCCCGACGTTGACGGAAGTCGTCGTCGTGCCGTATCTGTCCGAGCGGCCCGATCTGGGCGCGATCCCTCACGCCGTCGGATACGACGAGTTCCTCGCCGCCGGTGCCGGCGGCCCGGTGGCATTTGAGCAGCTGCCGTTCGATCACCCGGGATTCATCATGTTCTCCTCGGGGACGACCGGCAAGCCCAAGTGCATGGTGCAGTCGGCCGGCGGCGTGCTCATCAACCACCTCAAAGAACTGCTCCTGCACACCGACCTCACGCGCGAGGACAAGATCGTCTATCTCACCACCTGCAGCTGGATGATGTGGAACTGGCTGCTCAGTGCGCTGGGCGTGGGAGCGACCGTGGTGCTTTACGACGGCAACCCCACCTATCCCGATACGGGCGCGATGTGGAGACTGGTGGCCGAAGAGCGGATCAGCATCTTCGGCTGCAGTGCGAGCTACCTGAATTTCCTCCGCAGCCAGGGCGCCCGCCCGGGCATGGACGTCGATCTGTCCTCGCTGCGGGAGATCTCGCAGACGGGCTCGCCGCTGTCGGCGGAGGGATTCGGCTACGTGTACGAGGCGATCAAAGCCGACCTGCACTTCAACTCCATCTCCGGCGGCACCGACATCAACGGCTGCTTTGCGGCAGGCAGTCCCATCAGCCCGGTGTACGCGGGTGAGCTGCAGGGCCCGGCGCTGGCCATGAGGGTCAAGGCGTACGACGACGAGGGCCGCGCGATTCTGGACCGGCCCGGCGAGCTGGTGTGCGAGGCGCCGTCGCCGTCGATGCCGTTGTACTTCTGGAACGATCCCGACGGCCGCAAGTATCGCGAGGCATATTTTGGCTTCTACCCGCACCGCAACGTCTGGCGGCACGGCGACTACATTACCATGCACGGGGATACCGGAGGCATCACGTTCCACGGACGATCGGACTCCCTGCTCAAACCTTCAGGCGTACGGATCGGCACGGCCGAAATCTACAGCGTGGTGGAGCACCTGGACGGGGTCGCCGACAGTCTGGCGGTGGGGCAGAATTGGCAGGGCGACCAGCGGATCATCCTGTTCGTGAAGCTCGACGCCGGCCACGCCCTGACCGAAGCACTGCAGGCCGCGATCCGGGACGCGCTGCGACAGGAGGCCTCGCCCCGCCACGTGCCGGCGCGCATCCTGGAAGCGCCCGACATTCCCTACACGTTGAATCTGAAGAAGGTGGAAAGCGCCGTGACGAACATCATCAACGGCAGGCCGGTGGTGAACCGGGACGCGCTGGTCAATCCGGAATCGCTGGACTACTTTGAGCGGATTCTGCCGGAGCTGCAGGAGAAGGCGCCGGCGGGCACGCAGGTAAGCGAGCAACCATGAGGAGGGACGTATGAAAGTGGAAGGGACGTACACGCTGCCCGCGCCGCGGCAGCGGGTGTGGGACCTGCTGAACGATCCCGCCGTGCTGGCGCGGACCACGCCCGGAGTGAAGACGCTGGAGCCGTTGGGCGGCGACCGGTATAAGGCGACGATCGAGGTCGGGGTGGGACCGGTGAAGGGCACGTATGACGGCCAGGTCAGCATCACCGACCGGCAACCGCCGGAGCGGATGACGATGAACATCGAAGGTGGCGGCCGGCCGGGGACGATCAAAGCCACCGGTGAACTGCGGCTGCAGGAGTCCGAGGGCAAGACGGTCGTCGCCTACAGCGGGGACGCGCAGGTCACCGGCATCATCGCCAGCGTCGGGCACCGCCTGATCGGCGGCGTCGCCAAGCAGATGACCGCCGACTTCTTCAAAGCGCTGGAGCGGGAACTTTCCGCGTAACCTCTCTATACTGAACTCAGGAAACGAGGGCACCGGATCGTGCATACGGGGATCGATGATATTCAGCGGCTGCTGGAAGGCGAAGGGTACATCGCCGACCGATCTCTTTCCACGGCGCTGTTCCTGGCCATCGAGCTGCGCAAGCCGCTGCTGATTGAAGGCGCCGCCGGCGTCGGCAAGACCGAGGTCGCCAAGGTCATGGCGCGGGCGTTGGAGACGGACCTGATCCGCCTGCAGTGCTACGAGGGCCTGGATGCGACGACCTCGCTGTACGAGTGGAACTACCAGCGGCAGTTGCTGCACATCCGCCTGCAGGAGAGCACCGACCTGCCGCTGGAGGTGAAGGAGCGGGAGATCTTCAGCGAGCCGTTCCTGCTGAAGCGGCCCCTGCTGGCGGCGATCACGCACCCCAAAGCCCCAGTGCTGCTGATCGACGAGGTCGACCGCGCCGACGAAGAGTGGGAGGCGTTCCTCCTGGAGGTTCTCTCCGACTGGCAGGTGACGATTCCCGAGATCGGCACCATCACCGCCCGGCATGTGCCCTACGTCGTGCTCACCAGCAACCGGACACGCGAACTGGGCGACGCGCTGCGGCGGCGGTGCCTGTACCTGTGGATCGACTTCCCCTCTTTCGAGAAAGAACTCGCCATCGTGCGGCGCAAGGTGCCCGGGATCAACGGCGCGCTGGCCGCGCAGATTGCCGCCTTCATGCAAATGGTGCGCCGCGCCAAACTCGAGAAAGTGCCGGGGATTGCGGAAACGCTGGACTGGAGCGCTGCGCTAATCGCGCTGCATCGGGACCATCTCGATCGCGACGCGGTGGAACAAACCCTCGGCGTGCTGTTCAAGCACCGCGAGGACGCGGATCTCCTCCGCACGCAGTGGTTGGATCTGGTCCTGCGCGGTTTGGAAGGCGTCGAAGCGCAGAACGAGCCGTGGTCGCAAGCCACGATCGATCGTGCAGCCGACCAGGTGCTGCCCAAGCCCGCGGGCGGAGGCCGTCGTCCGTAGGGCGATGCGATTCGGCGATCTAACCGCCCATGTCGTCACGTTCTGCCGCGCGCTGCGGAACCGCGGATTGGCCCTTGGACCGCACGAGGCAGCCGACGCGCTGCGCGCGCTGGCGTCGGTGGACGTGAGCGACCGCCGCCTGTGTTACCTGGCACTGCGCACCGTTCTGGTGACGCGGTACGACGACTTCCCACTCTTTGACGCGGTCTTTGCAGAGTACTGGAACCCGCCGGTCACCGCTCCGCGCCTGCTGGATCCCGAGACCGGCGAACTGCCGGGCGAAGGTGGGGACGGTCAGCAGCCGGCGCCCGCAGTGATGGAATGGCTGGACCAGGCCCTGCAGGCGGAGGGCGAGGAGCCGGTCGCCGCCTACAGCCCGGTCGAGACGCTGACGCGCAAGGATTTCACCGCCTTCTCCGCTTCGGAACTGGATGAAATGAGCCGGTTAGTGGTGGCCATTGCGCGGAAGGTCGCGACCCGGCTCAGCCGCCGCACGCGGGCCGTGCAGCGCAGCCACCACCTCGACCTGCGGCGCACCATCCGGCACAGCCTGCGGCGCGGGGGCGAGGTCCTCGATCTCGCCTACCGCCGGCGCAAGATTCAAAAGACGCGTGTCGTGCTGCTGGCCGACGTCAGCGGCTCGATGGACCTTTACAGCCGGTTCCTTATCCAGTTCATCTTCGCGCTGCAGCACGCGCTGGGAGAGATCGAGACGTTCGTCTTCAGCACGTCGCTGACGCGGGTGACCGACGCGATGTCGGAAGCCGACCTTCGCCACGCGCTGGACGAGGTCGCGCAGCGTGTGCCCGACTGGTCCGGCGGCACGAAGATCGGGTACAGCCTGCGGTCGTTCCTCGACCGCCACGGCCGGGACCTGCTGGGGACCCGTACCGTGGTGATCGTCATCTCCGATGGGTGGGACACCGGCGAGATCGACGTGCTGCGCGGGGCGATGGATGAGCTCCAGCGCCGGGCCGGCCGCATCATCTGGCTGAACCCGCTGCTCGGCGGAACGGGCTATGAGCCGATCTGCCAGGGCATGCGGGCCGCGCTGCCCTACGTAGACGTCTTCGCCTCCGCCCACAACCTGGAGAGCCTGCGCCGCCTCGAAGAGCACCTGGTGCGACGGCGATGAAGGAACTCATCGAGATCCTGGACGCGATCAACACGTTTGCCGCCGAGGGGCAGGAGATGGCCCTCGCGACCATTGTCGGGGTCCGCGGGTCCACCTACCGCCGCGCCGGTGCGAGGCTCCTGCTGACGCGCAGCCAGCAGATGGTAGGCAACATCAGCGGGGGGTGCCTGGAGAGCGACGTCATGGTCGTCGCCGATGAGGTGATCACGAGCGGGACTCCCCGCTTGGCCACCTACGACCTCACGGCCGACGACGATGCCGTCTGGGGTCTGGGACTCGGGTGCAACGGCGCGATCGACGTCTTCGTGGAGCCGGTCGACGCGTCGTCGGGTTTCTTCGCGCTGCTGCGTGATGCCATCACCCAAGAGTGGACGCTCGGCCTGGCCACCGCGCTGGACGGCCCGAGCGCCGGCGCGCGGATCGTGGTGCGTGCCGATGGGTCACATTCCGGGACGCTCGGTGACGCGGCGGCGGACTCGCGCGCCGTGCGGGCGGCCCAAGCCGTTCTTGTTGAGGGGACATCGCGGCAGCAGACACTGGCGACGCCGTCCGGAGAGACCCGCGTCTTCATCGAGGTGCTGCGCCCGCCGATCCGCCTCGTGGTGTGCGGGGCCGGTCACGACGCGATTCCCGTCGTGCAGCAGGCCGCGGCATTGGGCTGGCGGACCATCGTCGTCGATCAGCGCCGGCGCTTCCTCACCCCAGAGCGCCTTCCAGGCGCCCAGCGGTTCATCCAGGCCGATCCGGAGACCGCCACCGGGCAGGTGCCCATCGACGACCGGACGTACGTCGTCATCATGACCCATAACTACCTGCATGACCGCGTGCTGCTGCGGGGATTTCTGGCGACGGAGGCGGGATACATCGGTATGCTCGGGCCCCGGAACCGGATCGAGAAGATCATCGCGGAACTCGAAGCCGAGGGCGTGCGGTTCTCTGACCGCGACCACCGGCGGATCTACGGACCGATTGGCCTCGACGTCGGCAGTGAGACCCCCGAGGAGATTGCCCTCGCCGTGTGCGGAGAGATCCTCGCCGCGGACACCGCGCGCGCCGGCGGCTTCTTGCGCGGGCGCCTCGGCCCGATTCACGCGACACGATCGTGACTCGTGACTCGTGACAGCGTCTTAATCTTTCGAGTCACAAGTCACGAGTCACAAGTCACTGCGGTTATGCGATGACTTCTCCAGGAAAGATAGCTGCTGTAGTATTGGCCGCCGGACCCAGTCGCCGGATGGGACGCCCGAAGCTGTCGCTGCTCCATCGCGGCGAGCCGCTGATCCGGCGCGCCGTTCGGGCGGCGGTCGACGGGGGATGCGACGACGTGATCGTCGTGATCGGTGCGCACGACGCCGAATACGCGCCGCTGCTCGCCGGAACCCGGGCCCGCGTCGTGCACAATGCCGCCTTCGAGGCCGGGATGGGAAGTTCGATTCAAGCGGGGATCGAAGCGCTGTTCAGCGACACGCAGGCCGCGGTGATCATGCTGGCGGATCAAGCTTTCGTCGACGGCGCGATCATCCGGCGCCTCATCGAGACCTACCGCGACTCGAGCATGCGAATTGTCACTTCGATGTACGAGGGCGTGCGCGGTGCCCCGACGCTGTTCGATCGTGCGCTGTTTCTCGAGCTGCTGCTGCTGCAGTCGGATCAAGGCGCCCGCTCGGTGGTGCAGACCTACCCGCGCCACGTGGCGACGGTCGAGATTCCGGCGGACGCGGCCCGCGACATCGACACGCCGGCCGACCTAGACCTGCTCGATGAATGACTGCGTGAGAGACAGTCTCTAGGGAGGCAATACTAGAAGCACGCTTCCCACCGGGCGCTCACCGTTCTCATCCGATGGCAGGTTGATGACGCGTCCGTGGACGACCATCGTCGTCGAACCGCCGCCGTCGAGGTTGAGCGCGTCAACCGCACCGAGACGGCGGAGTTCCATCGCCAGCTCCAGCAGGGTCATCCCCAGGCTGTGATACGGGCTGCGACCGTCGACGACGAAGAGGACGATCCGGCCGTCCGCCAGGGTGCCGACCGCGGTCCGAGGATGGCGCCGGTCGGTG
>DASXUC010000037.1:0-4556 GCA_036505015.1 bacterium
CACCGACCGGCGCCATCCTCGGACCGCGGTCGGCACCCTGGCGGACGGCCGGATCGTCCTCTTCGTCGTCGACGGTCGCAGCCCGTATCACAGCCTGGGGATGACCCTGCTGGAGCTGGCGATGGAACTCCGCCGTCTCGGCGCGGTTGACGCGCTCAACCTCGATGGCGGCGGTTCGACGACGATGGTCATCCACGGACGCGTCATCAACCTGCCATCGGATGAGAACGGTGAACGCCCGGTGGGAAGCGTGCTTCTAGTATTGCCTCCCTAGCGACTGTCTCTCACGCAGTCATTCATCGAGCAGGTGTAGGTCGTCCGGCGTGTCGATGTCGCGGGCCGCGTCCGCCGGAATCTCGACCGTCGCCACGTGGCGCGGGTAGGTCTGCACCACCGAGCGGGCGCCTTGATCCGACTGCAGCAGCAGCAGCTCGAGGAACAGCGCACGGTCGAACAGCGTCGGGGCGCCGCGCACGCCCTCGTACATCGAAGTGACAATTCGCATGCTCGAGTCGCGGTAGGTCTCGATGAGGCGGCGGATGATCGCGCCGTCGACGAACGCTTGATCCGCCAGCATGATTACCGCGGCCTGCGTGTCGCTGAACAGCGCTTCGATCCCCGCTTGAATCGAACTTCCCATCCCGGCCTCGAAGGCGGGGTTGTGCACGACGCGGGCCCGGGTTCCGGCGAGCAGCGGCGCGTATTCGGCGTCGTGCGCACCGATCACGACGATCACGTCGTCGCACCCGCCGTCGAGCGCCGCCCGCACGGCCCGCCGGAGCAGCGGCTCACCGCGGTACTGGAGGGACAATTTTGGCCGGCCCATCCGGCGGCTGGGTCCGGCGGCCAATACTACAGCAGCTATCTTTCCTGGAGACGTCATCGCATAACCGCAGTGACGTGTGACTCGTGACTTGTGACTCGAAAGATTAAGACGCTGTCACGAGTCACGATCGTGTCGCGTGAATCGGGCCGAGGCGCCCGCGCAAGAAGCCGCCGGCGCGCGCGGTGTCCGCGGCGAGGATCTCTCCGCACACGGCGAGGGCAATCTCTTCGGGGGTCTCACTGCCCACATCGAGGCCAATCGGCCCGTAGATCCGCCCGCGATCGCGGTCGGAGAACCGCACGCCCTCGGCTTCGAGTTCCGCGATGATCTTCTCGGTCCGGTTCCGGGGCCCGAGCATGCCGATGTATCCCGCCTCCGTCGCCAGAAATCCCCGCAGCAGCGCGCGGTCATGCAGGTAGTTATGGGTCATGATGACGACGTACGTCCGGTCGTCGATGGGCACCTGCCCGGTGGCGGTCTCCGGATCGGCCTGGATGAACCGCTGGGCGCCTGGAAAGCGCTCGGGGGTGAGGAAGCGCTGGCGTTGATCGACGACGACCGTCCGCCAGCCGAGCGATGCGGCCTGCTGCACCACAGGGATGGCATCGTGTCCCGCCCCGCAGACGACCAGGCGGATCGGTGGGCGCAGCACCTCGATGAACACGCGCGTCTCTCCCGACGGCGTCGCCAGCGTCTGCTGCCGCGATGTCCCCTCAACAAGAACGGCCTGGACCGCCCGCACGGCGCGGGAGTCCGCCGCCGCGTCACCGAGCGTCCCGGAATGTGACCCATCGGCACGCACCACGATCCGCGCGCCGGCGCTCGGGCCGTCCAGCGCGGTGGCCAGGCCGAGCGTCCACTCTTGGGTGATGGCATCACGCAACAGCGCGAAGAAGCCCGACGCCGGATCGACCGGTTCCACGAAGACGTCGATCGCTCCGTTGCACCCGAGTCCCAGACCCCAGACGGCATCGTCGTCGGCGGTCAGGTCGTAGGTAGCCAGGCGCGGGGTCCGGCTGGTCATGACCTCATCGGCCACGACCATGACGTCGCTCTCCAGGCAACCCCCGCTGATGTTGCCGACCATCTGCTGGCTGCGTGTGAGGAGGAGTCTGGCGCCCGCGCGGCGGTAGGTGGAACCGCGGACCCCGACAATCGTCGCCAGGGCCATCTCCTGCCCCTCTCCCGCAAACTTGTCAATGGCGTCGAGAATCTCGACGAGTTCTTTCATATGGTTCCTGTGAGCTATCTCGCCCGAGCGGCGAGATGCCTCTCCAATTGCCGCAGACTCTCCAGATTGTGCGCCGACGCGAAGACGTCTACGTAGGGCAGCGCGGCCCGCATGCCCTGGCAGATCGGCTCATAGCCCGCTCCGCCGAGCAGCGGGTTCAGCCAGATGATGCGGCCGGCCCGGCGCTGCAGCTCATCCATCGCCCCGCGCAGCACGTCGATCTCGCCGGTGTCCCACCCATCGGAGATGACGATCACCACGGTACGGGGCCCCAGCAGGTCCCGGCCGTGGCGGTCGAGGAACGACCGCAGGCTGTACCCGATCTTCGTGCCCCCGGACCAGTCGGGCACACGCTGCGCGACCTCGTCCAGCGCGTGGCGAAGGTCGGCTTCCGACATCGCGTCGGTCACCCGCGTCAGCGACGTGCTGAAGACGAACGTCTCAATCTCTCCCAGCGCGTGCTGCAGCGCAAAGATGAACTGAATGAGGAACCGGCTGTAGAGGTCCATCGAGCCGCTGACGTCGGCCAGCAACACGACGCGGGTCTTTTGAATCTTCCGCCGGCGGTAGGCGAGATCGAGCACTTCGCCGCCCCGCCGCAGGCTGTGCCGGATCGTTCGCCGCAGGTCGATGTGGTGGCTTCGCTGGACCGCCCGCGTGCGCCGGCTGAGGCGCGTGGCGACCTTCCGGGCGATCGCCACGACCAGCCGGCTCATTTCGTCCAGCTCCGAGGCGGAGAAGGCGCTGAAGTCCTTCCGCGTCAGGGTCTCGGCCGAACTGTAGGCCGGCACCGTCTCTTCCCCTTCGGCCTGGAGTGCCTGATCCAACCACTCGATGACCGACGGCTTGGGCTGCTCCCCGTCGGTCCCGTCGCCTGGCAATTCGTCCCCGCGGAGGTCCGGCAGGCGGGACGGCTCGGGTACCGGAGGGTTCCAGAACGCCGCAAACACGGCGTCGAAGATCGGAAAGTCTTCGTGCCGCGTGACCAGCACGGTCCGCAGCGCCAGGTAGCACAGCCGCCGGTCGCCGACCTCGATGGACGAGAGCGCGCGCAGCGCGTCGGCAGCCTCGCGCGGCCCGACGCCCAGTCCACGGGCACGCAGCCCGCGGCAGAACGTGACGACGTGCGCGGTGAGATCGCCGAACCGCGGCATCACGGGGTCCGGCCGCCGCGCGAGCTGGGCAGGACGTGATCCGCGGCGCGGTCAATCGTCTCCTGCGACCACGGCCCGGGCGCGTGCTCGACTTCTTCGAGTCCGCGCAGCACGAGGTCCAGCCACTGCGTGCGCAGGAGCTCCGCATCCTCCCGATGCTTGAACAGCACGCCGAGGGTCTGTTCCACCGCGTCGCGGTCGAGGTGGTCGCGGTGCAGCGCGATCAGCGCGGCGCTCCAGTCCAGCGTCTCGGCGATGCCGGGAATCTTCTCGAGCCTCGCCCGGCGTACCATCTGCATGAACGCCGCGATCCGGGCGGCCAGCTCCTTATTGATGGTCGGGACTTTGCGGCGGACGATTGCGAGTTCCTTCTCATACGTGGGAAAGTCGATCCACAGGTACAGGCAGCGCCGGCGCAGGGCGTCGCCGAGCTCCCGGGTGCGGTTGCTGGTGAGCACGACGTATGGGACGTGGCGGGCTGCAATCGTGCCGATCTCGGGGATCGTGACTTGCCAGTCGGACAACACTTCAAGGAGGAAGGCTTCCCACTCTTCGTCGGCACGGTCGACTTCGTCGATCAGCAGCACCGGGGCTTTCGGGTGCGTGATCGCCTGCAGCAGCGGGCGCTTCAGCAGGAACGGTTCGCTGAATATTTCGCGCTCCTTCACCTCGACCGGCTTATCACTCTGCTCCAGCATGCGAATGTGCAGCAGCTGGCGCTGATAGTTCCATTCGTACAGCGAGGTCGTCGCGTCCAGGCCCTCGTAGCACTGCAGGCGGATGAGGTCGGTCTCCAGCGCCCGCGCCATGACCTTGGCGACCTCGGTCTTGCCGACGCCGGCGGCGCCTTCAATCAGCAGCGGCTTGCGCAGCTCGATGGCGAGATACAGCGCGGTGGAGAGACTGCGGTCGGCGACGTAGCCCTCGCCTTCCAATAATTGCTGAATGTCGTTGATGCCTGTATGCATACACACATTATAGACGAGGTGAAATCCGGCTACGCGTTCGAGAGTTCCCGCTCCAGTGCCTTGAAGAAATCCGCCGCCATCTGCTTGGCTACGCCGCCGATGAGGCGGTGCCCGACACTGGCGACGAGCCCGGTCACCTGCGCCTCGCCGGTGTAGGCGACCAGCGTGCTGCCCGCCTGCTCCTCCAGCCGCAGCTCCCCGGTCGCTTTCAGCGTCCCCGGCCGCCCACCGCCCTCCACGGTGAGCCGCATCCGTTCGGGCGCCTGCTTGTCGGTGATGCTGACCTGCCCATCGTAGGTGCCCCTCACCGGGCCGACGCCGACTTCGATCGTGGCCTTGTACCGGTCGTCACCCAGCGGCTCGAGCTTCTTCACCCC